>QJWJ01000130.1 GCA_003235365.1 Deltaproteobacteria bacterium | reverse complement strand
CCCTCTTGGTTCGACGTCGGACCTGCTTCGCTGGTCCCGAACTCCTCGCTCGGGACACGAGAGCGACAAACCGAGCTCGATGCCAAGACCAACCTCGATGACTTGCTTCGACCGAGCTCCTCGGCTCAACCGTCGCGCGCGCTGATCAACGGCGTCGGGTGCGGGGTCCGTGTCGAAGACGTCGAGGAACCGACGATGCGGGAGATGAGGTACGTCGACAAGCTGGTCGATGAATTGGCGAAGGGAAAGGCGATGGAGGAGGCGTCGTCCGGACGCGTCTCCGTTCGGCGGACGGCAGGCGTGGGAAGCGCTTCAGTGCGGGTTACAGGGGTTGGACTGACATTCCGGGCATTCGCCGAGGCGGTACAGGATTTCGTCGAGTTCGCAGCTGGGAAGGCTGTCGTTGGTGTGGATGGAGATCGACGTTCCGAGTTCGGTCAGTGCGGGCAGACTGTGAATCGTCCACAGTCCGGGGTTCTTCCAGAACGCGACCATCTCGACATTCTGAAGCGCAGGCATCTCGGCGGAGAACGACCCTTCGTTCTCGTGCACGTCGATGGAACTCGCCCAGCTCAAGACCGGCATTTCGATCGCCGACAGGTTCTCGTTGAAAGCCACCGAGATACCCGCCTCGTAGTCGCCGGCGGACCCAGCCGTTTCCAGCACGGGGCAACTGACGACCAGCGGCTCTGTCGCTGAAGCCCCGTTCATCTCGACCGCGAGACTGCCGTCAATCGTGCGCACGGCGGGGAGCGTTGCCTGTGACAGGCTCGCGTTGTCGGCAATGGACAAGTTCTGCACCATCGTCACGCCAGACAGAGCAGCCGTGCTGGTGAGCAGCTGGTTCGACGCAATGCTTCCGTCCTGCACCTGGGTCAGCGCTCCGAGCCCATCGAGCGTCTGCAGAGCGTCGTTCCATTCGACCGTCAGCACACCGCCAACCGTGCGCAGTGCGTTGAGCCCGACGAGGGACTCCAGCGTTCTGTTGACTTTGATGGTCAGGTCGCCCGCGACGTGAGCCAGATTGTTCAAGCCTGAGAGTGTCGTCAGGTTCCGGCTGCCCGTGATCAACACGTTCTCCCGATAGGTCAAACTCTCGAGCCCCTGAAGAGTCTCCAAACCATTCGAGTTGAGGATCAGATCGCCTTTGCCGAACTGTACGTCCTCCAGGACGCTCAACGAACGCATGTCCGTACTTTCGAGCTCCAGGGTTCCACCGAGAAACTCCAGCTGATCGAGCCCGGCGAGCGACTCGATCACCGACGACCGAATCGCCAGATCCCCGTCAATCCGCGTCAGGCCGTCCAAACCGGTCAAGTCGACGAGTTCCCCGAGCGCTTCGAGCTCCAGTGACCCTTCGATTCGCTCCAGTCCCTCCATCCCGGCGAGGCTCGTGATCTGGTCCCCCGAAACCAAGAGCGTCCCTGGCAGAGACTTGCAGCCCAGCGCGGCAAAGTTCCAGACGTCCTCGTCTGACCTCAGGTACAGCGTATCGGTGAACCCGGCGTTGGCTGGAGAAACGGTCGACAGCCGCTCCGCGCTGCACGCCTCGTCCACCTCCCTGGGCTCGCCCTCGACACCCGCAACCGACGACTCGTCATCGGGCATCTGCTCGGAAGGTCCCGGCCCGTCCGGAGCCACGTCGCCACCCGGCTTCGCCTCGGCTCGCTCCTTCGATTCCCACGCTCCCCCTTGATCACCTTGGTCATCCATGGCCGCCGGGGACTCGTCAGGAGCGCCATGCTGGTCATTGGTCTCCGCCGTACCTTCGGGTGACTTTGCCATGGCGGAACCTGCGGAGGGGTCCATCGTGCCATCGGTCTCTCCCATCGTGCTTTGACTCGGGTCGAGTTCATCCTGCGCCGTTGACTCGGGTTGTCCCCCGCATGCCGCAGCGCCCCCCAATGCGAACATCAGCACGCTGGGCCAACACCAAACGAAATGGCGAGCCCCCGAGCTGGAGATACGAACAGAAACGGAACCGTGTCGTGTGCATGAGTCCATGCAAAGGACGGTAACGGATCGATCTTCGCCCGGCGGGCGAAAAGATCTTCACCCAAGTTCGTGACCGCGGTGCGTCATCGCAGGTACGCGCTTCGAATTAACCATCGATATCGAAAGAGACCTTCCGTCGAAAGCCGCTCCGATCCCCGCGTCGACTCTGGGCACCGCGGAGCGCGCTCAGGAGATGTTCACGCGGCTCACGTCGCAGCGCCTCGCCCCCTCGGCGCCGGCGGAATCAACAAGCGGGCCGAGTCTCCGGTGCAAAACAGCTGTATCACCAAGGCATGCGAGCGAGCCATCAGCCCGCTCAGCTCGGAGCGGGACTTCCGCGACGCGACGTTGCGTGGACCCCCTTCCCGCACGCGCGCCGAATCGTCTGCAACTCCAAGATGCTGCGCGGCTGGATTTTTACTGGCCAGAGCCAAACGGTAAGATTTCCCATCGACCCTTCAGGACGAATGCTGTTGGCCTGCGTCTCTGAGACATGGTCCCGACTCCCGCACCGAGGCCCACGCTGGCGGGCCGTGGGACGAGCAAGACGTGAACGCCAGCCACGCACGCCGTCGCTACGACTGGCACGTCATCCACCGATGAACCCCCCGCATTCGGTCGATGTCGCAAGCCGATCCAGCTTCGTATCCGTCGCATTCACGTATGCACGCAGTCGACTCGAACGCCCACGGTCGTCGCCAACCATGCCGCCACTGATGAGCAAAGCCCGGACGAGCTACGGCTGCAGAACCACGCGGTGTCCTGACTCAGCACTTTTACGTCGATTATTGCTCCTGTTCGCAAGCAGCACACCGCTGTTCGAATCTCGTGCAGATCGCGGACGTCGCTCGTGAATCGATCACACACGCGCAGTCGATTTCGTGATTGACTCGCGCATCGAGCGGCATCAATGCCCAGTATGGAACGCCGCCCCCGAGCACCTCACGTCACCGAACATCGCGGTCAGCACGCGTGCCGTCGATTTCGTGATTGCGTCGCGAGGTCGGAGGCATCTATGGCTGAATGCAACACCAAGTTCGCGAAGGTTACACAATCGCCGGGCCCGGGAACCGGCGACCAGAAAGTTTCGCGGACGTCAAACCCACGAGCCAAGCGCCAAAGCATCAGGCGTTGTCGCTTTGGGAGGCCTGCCTCCCGTGGTAGCGTCGCCGTAAACTCACGGCCGGCGCCTCTTTTTGACTTTCCTCCTCGCGAGATGTGTGTATAGCCCGGTTCGCCCCCGGGCGGACAAGACAATCCCCACGTTCTCGCGTCAATCCGGCAAGACGGCCTCGGTGATTCACTAGGGATCACCGACGTCGCGCAGCCCAGAACCATCTTGAAGATTCGAAACTCTGTGTCCCCCAAGGAGATCCGTTCATGAGTCGCTCCGTGCTGTTTAACTCCTCCCCGATCGCACCCGTCGTGCTGCTGACGCTAGCCGCCGCCTGCGGTCACTCGAAAGAAACTCTGGACGCGTTCGACCAGTCGAAGAGCGCCAGTACCATCGACGTGAAGGCTGACCCCAGCCCCTCCCCGACGCCCGGCGTCGAGCCGACTGGCCCCGTCGGCCCGGGAATGCCGCCTCCCGCGAGCACCGATCAGTTCTCGTGTACCGCCGTGGCGTCGCAGCAGTTCGACCCGAACACGATGAAGGCGTACAGCGTGCCGCAGAACGTGTCGGACGAGGTCAATCTCGTCCTGTCGCTGATGAGCCCTGGCGCCAAAGCCCAGCAGATGATGGGCATCGACGGCACCCAGAGGAACTACCGCGACATCGAGCGCAGCCCCGACGTCGACGTCGCCGGCTACGGCATGATCCGCGGGTACCGCTACCGGGACGCCGGGCGCGGGGTGAACCTCGACGCCGGGCAAGACAACCGAGCGGACGATGGCAACAACTTCGCGACGGTGTTCCCCACCCCCTCGCTTCGCGCAGCCTCCTGGGATCTCGATCTGGAGAAGCGCATCGGCCAAGCGATTGGCGACGAGACGGCAGCATCGAAGAACAACATGCTGCTCGCGCCATGCATGAACATCATCCGCCACCCGTACTGGGGCCGCACTCAAGAAACCTACGGCGAAGACGCCTATCACATCGGCCGCATGGCGACGGCGTTCACCGTCGGTCTGCAAGAGTACGTCGTGGGCTGCGCCAAGCACTTTGCCGCGAACAACATCGAGAAGTTGCGCTCCAAGCAGAACGCGGTCATGACCGAGCAAACGCTGCGCGAGATCTACGGCCGCCACTTCGAGATGGTCATCCAGGACGGGTCCATGGGCTGCATCATGGCAGCTTACAACCAGGTCAACAGCGTCAAGGCGACCCAGAGCAAGCACCTGTTGCGCAACGTGCTCAAGGCTCCCATCGCGGAGGGTGGCATGGGCTACGAGGGGCTAGTGCTCACCGACTGGTGGGCGATGCCCGGCGATCAGGCCGTGCAAGATGCGACGACCGCACAGCTGCAGACGATCGAAGCAGTGGACGCGGGCCTGGACATCGAAGTGCCGTGGACGCTGCACTATACCGAAACCACGCTCGCCAACGCCAACCAGACCCTGGTCAACGACGCGGCTCGCCGCGTGCTGACGCAGAAGTTCCTGTTCAACTCTGCCAGAGCGACCGACGGCTGGAGCATCAAGGCACCGGTCACCACTCTGACCGAGGGTTCGATCACCCCCCACGAGCCGCACGAGGCATTGACGGAAGAGGCCGTGATCAAGTCGGCGGTCCTCGTCACCAACGGGCCAGCCGACGGCAGCGCCAAAGTGCTCCCGCTCAGGGGCGTCACGAGTCTCGCAGTCGTCGGGCCCGCGCAAGAGTTCACGCAGGCCAGTTCGTCGGTGCCCAAGAGCTGTGGCTTCGACAACGGTGGTGCCGAACAAGGTCAGACCAACCCGAACCCCCGCGCGTGCAAGTTCAACTACGCGACGGATCCGGCATTTGGTGATCGCGGTTCGAGCCGTGTCAACGGCGACCCGGCGCGGTCCTACGGTCCGTTCAAGGGTCTGACCGAGGTCGGGGCGACTGCGGGTATCACCGTCACCAACGGCAACGACTCCGTGGATGCGGCAGCAACGTCAGACGCCGTCGTGGTCGTCGTCGGCTACACCCCGGGCGACGAAGGTGAGGAGTACGCGATCGCCGCCGGCGGTGATCGCTCGACGTTGGATCTGCCGCCTGGACACAACGAATTCGTCAGCGCGGTCCTCGATCTGGGCAAGCCGACGGTGATCATCATCGAGTCGGGGTCGATCGTGAACCTGCCCTGGCTCGGGCACACCAACCAGAACCAGGCCACCGTGTGGGCGGGCTATCCCGGTCTGCGCGGCGGTTTGGCGCTCGCCAAGTTGATCCTCGGTCAGGCCAACTTCTCCGGCAAGATGCCCATGGCTTGGCCGACGGATGCCCAGCTGCCGGTGTTCAAAGAGACCGAGACCGTCACCAACATGGACTACTTCTTCGGCTATCGTTTGTTCGACAAGCAGAAGTACATCCAGGGACAGGCAGTGCAGCTCGTGTTCCCCTTCGGCCACGGTCTGAGCTACTCCAACTTCGAGTACGACAAGATCGAGATTCCGTGCACCGACGGCGTCAGCAAAGAGGCGATTTTCAACGTCTCGGTCGAAGTCACGAACACGTCAACGGAGTTCGATGGTGACGAAGTGGTCATGCTGTTCGTGAAGCCGCCACCGACTCCCCCGGGCATCACCGGCGAGCGCCCCTGGAAGGAGCTCAAGAGCTTCGCCCGTGTCACGGTCCCCATGGGACAAACGGTTACGGCCCAGCTGCCCCTGCGCATGCGCGATCTGCGCCGTTGGGAAGGCGGCGAAGACGGCAGGTGGGTCGTCGACAGTGGTGAATACACGATCCTCGTCGGCAAGAACGCCGAAGACGCGGAGACCTCCGGTATCAAGGGTACCATCATGGTTAACGGTGACTGAAGGGCACCAAGATTGTTAACGGTGACTGAAGGGCACCAAGAGACGACATCGGAACAAAATGAGCATGACTTCTCGACACAATCGTTTCGGGCTCGGCGGAGCTCTGTCTTTGGCGGTGGCCTGCCTGACCTTCAACACCCCGGCGCGAGCTCAAGACGAGTTCCCGGCGGAGGGCGAAGACACGGCGGCCCCCGAGGAGGCAGCTTCGGAAGCGCCCGAGGCGGCTCCTGAACCACAACCCGAACCAGAAGAACAACCCGCGGCAGAGCCTGAAGCAGAGTCTGAAGAACCGTCCGCCGACGCGTCGGCGGGGCTCTCCGCATCGGCGTCGTTGGACGGCGTCGGTGCCGATGCGGACGCCGAGGCCGAAGGCGACGGCCCCACGACGAAGGCCGACGCCGGATCGGGTGGCTCGGGCGATGCCAAGCGCGACGAAGCGGTCATGCTCGTCGGCGTCGAGCAACTGCACGGGTCGGCGTTTCCCGCGGCCCAGGTCCGGGGCATCAAGTACGGCTCGCTGTGGCGCACCTTCCATGGGCAACAGTGGCCGTACATGCCTGAGATCGGCGGCAAGCCCGGCACCCGTATCGGCATCTCCGGTGGGATCTGGAACGATCTGAGCAACGCGAAGATCACGGTCGACAAGAGCCTCCTGGGTTCCAACATCTTCGACCAAGATCGCTGGACCACGCAGAGCCGCGGCGTGTTGCGCCTGACCCCGACGTACAACGCAGGCGACGGCTGGTTCGTCCAGGGCCGCACCGAACTCGTCGCGCAAGGCGACATGAACGCCAACATTCAGACGAAGGTGCTCGCGACCACCGACGACTTGTTCGTGCGAGTCGGCAAGTGGAACCTGTTCGACGTGACCTTCGGGCGCTTTCAAGGCTGGGAGATTGCCAACCACTACGGCTTGGCCCTCGATCAGAACACGCTCGAGCGATTTGGTGCGTCGATCTACGCCGGTCCCGGTACGAGCTTGCCGAAGCCCACCGACGGCTACGGGCTGAGCTACTTTTGGGATCGCAAGGACAACTTGCTCGGCGGGTACGCCGTGCACATCTACCCGACCGACTACCTGCGGGCAGAAATCCTCGGTCACATCGGTGTCGGTGACAGCAAGGACGCCAACAACCCCCAACAGATGGACATCCGCCCCTCGCTGATCTTCGACATTGGCTGGGCCAAGGTCAAAGGCGGTTGGGAGTACGGCAAGGCATCCCCGCAGGACCAGGCACCGAACTTCAAAGGGCGCGACACGAAGAACGGCTTCGGCTTTGCTGCTCAGTTCGTGCTCGACCCGTACGTGGAGTTCGGTGGCAGCTTCGCACGCGGCTTCCAAGACATCCTGGACAACCTCGGGCAACCCAATCTGAACACGAGCAACACGGTTCAAACGTTCGGTGGGTTCTTGAACGCGAGCCCGATGTACGAACCGGTCGTGATCGGCTTGGGCGCGTTCTGGAATCACTGGGAAGACCTGCGCTACGACCTCGAAGTCGGTCCACGCAACGGCAAGGTGGACACCAACGACCAGCGTCTGTTGTTTGCGGCCGTCCAGTACACCGTGTGGGATCGGCTGTACCTGAAGCTCGTCGCCGCGCATGCGAAGAACACGATCGACGACTTCAGCGCCGGCCAGTACACGAACACGGCGCTGAGCGGTCGTTTCCGCGCCGAGTTCCTGTTCTAACCGCTTGCGCTCAACCCGTTGAGAGAAGGCCCAGCGCGTGCGCTGGGCTTTTTCTTTGTGACGCACCGCGGGCGTCGCGACCCGGCGGCGAGCCACGCGTGGCAGTCAGGGAATGTCTACGGATCGGCCACGCCGAAGCCAATGCCACCCCAGCCCCACTGCGACCAGTATCAAACCAACGCCCCAAACGCGCAGTTCGACCCAAAACGCCAGGCCGAGACAGCACGCCAAACCGGCAACGGAAATCCACCGCGGATACCGTCGTGCCGATGCGGGCAGCCTCAGAGCCGCCAGATTCGTGATCGCGTAGTAGATGAGCACGGTAAACGCACTGAACGACCAAGTCGTCTTCACGCTGCCGGTCGCCGCCAGAGCCGTCACCAGAGCGCCGATCAACCACACCGCAGCGACTGGAGACGATCGTTTCGCGTGCACTCGAGCGAAGATCTCTGGCGCGTCTGCGCGTCGCGCCATCGCCAACACCACTCTGCTCAACCCCAGGATCAGATTCAGCAACACCCCGAGCATTGCCGTGACCGCCCCCACGGATACCACCAGCACCAATCCCGGCACCCCGAACCCCCGCGCAACGGCCTCGAGCGGAGCTGCGCCGTTCGAGGTCTGGGCAGCCAGGCCCTCGGCGCCAACGGCGCCCGTCGCGACGAACGCCACGGCGGCATAGAGTGCAGCGGTCGTGACCAACGTGACCACGATGGCTCGGGGAATGCTCCGGCGCGGCTCCCGAACCTCCTCGCCCAGCGTGGCGATGCGCCCATAACCCGTGTACGCGACGAACATCAACGCCGTGGCGTGCAGAAAATTCCCGCCGCTCCCGCGAGGAGCGACTCCGTGGGACATTCCAAACGAAGCGTTGGCCAACCCGGCGATGATGAACGCCAAGAGCGCACCCAGCGTCAAGGTCACGATGACTGCGTTGGCCCCGTTTGAGCGCCGCGCGCCACTACCCACCAGCGCGGTCGAGGCGACGACGCTGACCACCGCCACCACGACGCGATGCACGTCGTCGTCGACGCCGAGCAATGGCAGTAGGTAGCCGGCTGCGCCGAGCGCGGCGGTGGCCGCCGACGCCGACTTGGCGCACAGGAACATCCAGCCGGCGGTAAACCCCAGGGCTGGGCTCAGCAAGCGGTATCCGTACTCGTAGGTGCCGCCACTGACCGGGTGCGCGGCGGCGAGTTGGGCACTCGAAAGGCCGTTGAAGGCCGCCACCACCGCAGCGGCGACAACCGCGAGCACCAAGTCGTCTCCGGCTATGCCTGCGGCGATCGAGATGCTCACGAAGATCCCCGTGCCGAGGATCGAGCCCAGCCCCAGCATGACGGCCCCGGGCACCCCAACGACCCGTTCCAAACGATGGCTTGCGACCGTTTTCACCTCGCGCGAGCCCGCATCGTCGATGCGATTCATTGCTGCTCGTCTACGGCAACGGGGGTAACCACGCAATACCGCGTGTCCGCCAACGGTTACCTTCGAATGCCGAGCCGTTCCGCCATGTGGTGTAGGTTGCCCCGCGCCATACCGAGCCCACGCGCGGCGGCCGCCCAGTTGCCACCGGTCGCGTCGACCGCCGCGAGAACGACCGCGCGTTTCGTCTCGTCGACCACTTGCTTGAGGGTCTTGCCTTTGGTCTCTACGAGGACGGCATCGCTCGCAGACGGTGCCCGTGGCGCGACGACAGGCGGCGACGGGCCGCCAAGCTGCAGCTGCCCGGCATCAATCACGGTGGGTGCTCCCGGTGCCCCCGCCACCTTCGCTCGCAACACCGCGCGGCCCAACGAATGATCGAGTTCGCGAACGTTCCCCGGCCAATCCGCGCCACACAGGGCCAGGCGCGCGGACTCCGTCAAGCGAACGGGGCCCAGCCCCAACTGGCGTCGGTAGCGATCGAGGAAGAAGCCCGCCAACAACGGAATGTCCGAGCGACGCTCGCGCAGCGGCGGCACGTCGATGGGGTACATGTTCAGACGATGGTACAAGTCGGCGCGAAAACGTCCCGCTTCGACCTCTGCGGCCAAGTCTCGGTTGGTTGCCGCGACGACACGCACGTTCACTCGTTGCACCCTATCCGACCCGACGCGCTGGATCTCACCCTCTTGCAGCGCCCGCAACAACTTCGGTTGAACCGAAAGCGGCAATTCGCCGATCTCGTCGAGAAACAGAGTGCCCCCGTCTGCCACTTCGAACTTCCCCGCCCGGTCGGAAGTTGCGCCCGTGTAGGCGCCGCGCAAGTGTCCGAACAGTTCACTTTCGACGATGCTTTCCGGAAGCGCGGCGCAATTGACGCAAATCAACGGCTGATCGCGTCGGGGTGAATGACGGTGGACGGAGCGAGCCACGAGCTCTTTGCCCACGCCGGTCTCTCCAGTCACGAGAACTGCAAAATCCGACGGCGCAACGATCTCGATCTCCCGACGCAGACGTTGCATGGCCGTCGCCGTGCCAATCAGCTGATCCGTGCCTTGCCTCATCACCGCTTCGCGCTGCAACACGTGCGCGACCTGCGCGTGGTGCTGCGACGCGGCCTCCAGGGCATCAATCAGCTTGGCCGTGTGCAGCGCCGCCCCGGCCAGAGCTCCCAACATGCGCAAGAAGGGCTCACCCAGATCGTCGAAGGCGCCGGGTTGCAGCGCGTCAGCGGTGAGCAGACCGATGATTCGTTCGCCTTCGACCAGCGGCAATCCCAGGCAAGCATGGACGTCTCGCGTAGCATCGGGATTGGCGAGCAAGAGCCCGTCGTAGGGATCGGGGAGCGAGCTGTCCGAGGGGAATCGCACGGGCGCCCCTCGCGCGACCACGACGTCCAAACGCGGGTGCTCACGGCGGGAAAAACGCCTCCCGAGAACTTCGGGCGCCAAGCCGTGGGTTGCGAGCGGTACGAGCTCGTCGCCGACGAGTTCGAGCACCGCGGCGGCGTCGCAAGGCACGGCGCGTCGCACCGATTCGAGCAGTCGTTCCAGTCGATCCTTCGCGGCCAAAGACCGCGTGAGATCGACTGCGATGGCCAAGAGTGGGTCGGCGGCATCCATGTCTGGATTCCATAACACGCGTTATCGGAACAGCAACAGCCCAGCGTGTCATCTCCATAACAAACGCGAATTACCTGCCTGCAATCACTACCGATTTGCTGGCTTGCTTCATGCATTCCCGCTCCGGCAAAGGAGTAAGCATGATCGACGCCAATCAGACTCTCGGTCTCATCGCCACCACCACACCCGCCGCGACCCCGGTCTTTCTCAAACACCGTTTGGACTTCTGCTGTGGCGGAGGGCGCAAGCTCGAGGACGCATGCCGGGACGCCGGTCTCGACCCGCAAGTCGTGCTCGACGAAATCGCTCGAGCGGGCACACCCACCCCACCGCAGCGGTGGGATCTGGCGACACTACCTCAGCTCATCGAATTCATCCTTCACCACTACCACGAACCGCTTCGCGCGGAAGTCCCGGGCCTCATCCACGCCGCCAAGAAGGTAGAGCGCGTGCACGCGCAGAAGGCGAACTGCCCGCACGGCCTCGCCGAATTTCTCGAGCAGGTCCACGGTGAGTTGGAATCTCACATGGGCAAGGAGGAGCAAGTTCTGTTTCCCGCGATCCTCTCTGGAGCGCGCGGCGACCAACTGCACATGCCCATCAGAGTGATGATGCACGAACACGACGACCATGGCGCGAACCTCCAGCGACTGCGCCAATTGACGACGGACTTCCAACCGCCTCCGGAAGCGTGTGCAACGTGGCGCGGGCTGTACGCCGCATTGGCAAATCTGGAAAGCGAACTGATGCAACACATCCACCTCGAAAACAACGTGCTGTTCCCGAGGGCGCTCGACCCGGACGAGACCAGCGCCTGAACGCATCGACCATCGCAACTCGTGCCTCGACCACGCTCCGACGAACATCCCATGTTGGTTCAACTCTCGACACACCCCACCACAGCGCCAGGCGATCTGACTGAACTGCTCACCGACTGCCACGGCCGCATTCGGTATTTCCTGCGACTCGCGCAACGTGCTGCGCACGAGCCGCCATCGTCCGCCGATGCGGTGAGCGAGGCGTGCGCCCGCGTCGAGCGCTACTTCACGCTCGCCCTCCCGCTGCACGTCGTGGACGAGGAGCACAGTATCGCGCCGCGACTACGCGGCCTCGACCCCGCCGTCGACGAGGCTCTGCGCGAGATGTCTCGTCAACATCGCCGGCAGGACGCCACGCTGATTCGCTTCTTGGCAGCACTTTCGAGGGTGCAGCGAACTCCGACGAACTCGGCGGAGTTGCAGCAGCTCGCACGTCACACGTCGGCTCTGATGCGAGAGATGGACGAACACCTGGCCTTGGAAGAGGCGGTGATCTTCCCAGCCATTGGTCGGCTGCTCTCGAGCGAGCTGCAAACCGCCATCATCGGCGAACTGCGGAAGCGTCGACAGCCGCCTGCGTCGCGAGTAGCGCCCGGCGCTGGAAGGACCAGCCGATGACGAACCACGGTTCCGAAGACGAGGCACGTCTCGCATTTCGGTGCAAACCGGTGTACGAGGCGCCGGACGACGGATGTCGATTGCTGGTCGACCGTATGTGGCCTCGTGGGATCTCCGAGGCAGGGTTGGCTTGGGACCGGGCCGTCACGCTTCGACAGTCTCTCCTCGCGCACCGTCACACCTGAGGTCATGCATCTGCTCTATCTCGTTTCTGTTTGGCTTCACATCCTCGCCGCCACCGTGTGGATCGGTGGCATGGCGTTTCTGGTACTCGTCGTGGTGCCCTGGTTGCGCAGCGGCGCAAGAACGAATGCAGCCGCGTTCTTGCGCCAGACCGGCGAGCGGTTTCGCAACGTCGGTTGGATCTGCTTCGGTGTGGTGTTGGTCACGGGAACCTTCAACCTCTGGATGCGCGGGGTCAGCTTGTCAGACTTCACGCGCGCCCAATGGCTGTTGTCGAGCTTCGGCAAAGCCGTGGTGTTCAAGATCGCCACGTTCGTGCTGGTGCTCATCATCAGCTCGATACACGACTTCGTCGTCGGTCCCCGTGCGACGATCGCCATCGCCGAAGACCCGACATCTGCGCAAACGCGGTTCCTGCGGCGCAGTGCGTCGCTGCTGGGACGCATCAACGTCCTGCTTGCGCTCGCACTGGTAGCCGCAGGAGTGATCATCGTGCGCGGGGTGCCATGAATGCCGGCTCGGCGCGGGCAACGGCCCTTCAGGCCTCGGAGATCCGTCGCACTTCGACTTCGTTCACCCGTACCACTTCACCGAAGCGGATCGCCCAGTCGATGGCCGCTTGCTTCGACGGCAACTCCAAGATCGCGTACCCTGCAACCAGCTCTTTGGATTCGGTGAATGGCCCGTCGAGCACGACCGGCTTGCCGCCGTCGTAGCGGACCCGCGCGCCGGTATCCGTTCCAGCGAGCCCGCCCGTGGCTTGCAACACGCCGGCACTCGTCATCTCGTCGATCAGCGCTCCGACCTTGGCCGAAACGTCGGGATCCGGTTGCGTGCTCGACGCGTGCTCGTGCAGTCGGTGCATCGAAAGAAACCGCAGCGGCGGGTTCTTCGGCTTGGGCATCATGCCCAAGTCCCAAGGCTCGACGACTGGGCCCATGAACAGCTCGACGTTGCCCACGGCGGCAGCGAACTTGTCGCACCACGAGATGGCCTCCTCTCTCGAGCGCACCTTCATCAACGCGTACCCACCGACGAGCTCCTTCGGCTCGTCGAATGGCCCCTCGGTGATCGTCCGCTTCCCGTCTTCGTAGGCGATGTGTACCCGCTGCGACGAGGGCTGCAGTCCCTCGCCGGATACGAAAGCGCCTGCCTTCAATGCCTCGGCAACGAGCTTGTCGACGCCTTCGATGATCGCCGGATCCGGCGGCAACCCCTGCTCCATCTCTGCGGTCATCTTGTGCATGATCATGAATCGCATCACGTTTCTCCTAGTTCTTGCGCGGCACGTTGCCTCGCTTACGTGACGTCGACGAACGAGAAGACCGCAAATCGACGACGGGTGTCGTTTTTTCGAGCGAGCGGGTCCAAATTCACAAATGTCTCGTGATATTGAGCACTTGAAACACACCTGACCAGGCACATCCCGCGCGAGCCTACCGTCCCGCCCGCACTGCAGCCTTACGCCGCGGCATCGCCTGCACGACGCCCTTTGCGGTGGTGCGAGCCACCCGGGCGCAGGTCGCGGCGCTCGAAGAGTGAGCAGACAACCCGACCCCGACTCCCAATTGCGCGCACACGACAACCCCCAGGTACAGCTCGACGAGGACGATCGACGTCGTTTCGACATGTTTGGTGAGGCCGCCCGCCAGCGCCAAACGCGAGCTGAAGAACGTCCGCAATCGCTCGGCATACTGCTTCGCCGTTTGGCAGGCGTCGACCGTGGGATCCTTGAGCTGAACGGCAACCGTGATGAAGGGACAGCCCGAAAAGTCCGGACGCGAGAGCCAGGCTTCGAGAAAATCGAACGCCGCATCGATTTGCCCCACGGGATCGTCGGGGACCTGCGCGCGATCGACGTGCGCTTGGAGCCACCCGAACCACGCCTCCTGACGTCGGTGCAGCCACGCGACGATGAGCTGTTCCTTCGAACCGAAGTGACCGTACAGCGAAGCCTTGGCGACTCCGCTGCGAGCCAACAATTCGTTGATCCCCACGTCGAGCACGCTCGCCGTCTTGCTCAGTTCATCGAGCGTCCCCAGCAACCGATCTCGGGGGGCCGCGCGGGTGTCGTCCGTGTCCGTCACGCTCTGGCGTATAGACAGACCAGTCTGTCTATGTCAAACAGTCATCCTTCAAGTGCCCCCTCACGCTCAGGAGACTCGGCCCATGACCAGCGACAGTGCTCATTCAATCAGCGACGTGCTCGAACACTACGAGCGGCTATTGGCGCCGGTTTACGTCTGGATGATCGGCGGTATCGACGCCGCCGTCGAACGCAATCAGGCGTTGTTCGCTCGGCTCGGGTTCGGCCAAGGCGAAACCAAGTCGCCCATGGCTCGGGCGCTCGACGTCGGTGCTGGGCCGGGCCCCCAGAGCCTCGCCCTGGCTACTTGCGGGTACCAAGTCACCGCACTCGACCCCTGCCAGCCGTTGCTGGACGTGCTGAGCGAGGAGCGCGCACGCCGCCAACTGCCGATCGAGATCGTCCGGGACGCCGCTCCACTCGAAGACCGACACCCAGGGCCCTTCGAGGTCGTCACATGCATGGTCGACACGCTGGTGTCTTTGCCCAGCGTCGCGGTGGCTCGAACGCTGGTCGCTGATCTGTCGAGCCGACTGACACCGGGTGGCGCGCTCGTGTTGAGCTGGCGCGATCTGACGGCCCTGCCGAGCGGGGATGCCCGCTTCCTACCGGTACGCTCCGACGCAGAACGGGTCTTGTCCTGTTTTCTGGAAGCGGTCGACGACACACACGTCCGCGTGCACGACATCCTGCACCAACGAAGCGGCGCGACGTTCGCCCAAACCGTTTCGAGCTACACGAAGCTGCGCCTGTCACCCGCGCTGGTCGACGGCTGGCTGAGCGAATGCGGCCTGCACATCGAACGGCGTGAGGTGGAGCGCGGTATGGCCGTACGGCTGGCAACACGGCCCCGCTGACTCCAACCAGACGCACCGTTTGCGGCCGACGCTACTTGCGCGTCTGAGCGTCTATCTGTGCTTGCAGACGCTCGCTGTGCTCGCGGATCTCGGGCGTGGCGTGCTCGCCGAAGTCGTCCATCTCGAACACCTGCCGGATCTCGAGCACCGACTCCTCTCCTGGCATCGGTGAAGGACATCGACGCGCCCACTCGACGGCCTCGTCCAGCGACTTGACCTGCCAGAGCCAAAAGCCGGCAATGAGCTCTTTGGTTTCCGCGAAGGGCCCATCAATCACCGTGCGCGAATCGCCGGAAAAGTGAACTCGCTTGCCCTTGGAGCTGGGGTGAAGCCCGTCGCCCGCAAGCATGATCCCCGCCTTGACCAGCTCTTCGTTGTACTTGCCCATCTCCGTGAGCAACGTCTCGCTCGGCATGATCCCCGCTTCGCTGTTTGCAGTTGCTTTGACGATCACCATGACTTTCATTGGTCGGACTCCGGGTTGGTTCGGCGGGACTGCCCCGCCGCAACGCTAACGCGACGATCGAAGTCCGGCTAGATCGACGGGGCATGCGAGTTTCTTCCCGGGTCCCGGCCAGACGAAACGGCAACTCCATTCAATCCAGCACTTAGGACCCGGCCGTCCCACCAGATGCCCGGCATGAACGCCCCCTCACCGGCCCGGAAAGGCGCCCGGAACGGGCTTGACCACTTGCGTGCGAACGCACCTTTCCCCAAGATACGTGCATTCGCACGCTTCTGATCCATTGCCCGATTCGACCATGACCGACACCGATCCACGTCACTTGCGCGATGCCGTCAGGCACCTGGTGGTCGCTCACGGCGCGCTGGAGGAAGCACGCCGTCCATGCGGAACACCACTGTCCATTCCTCACGCCTACGCGTTGCTCGAGCTCCTCCAGCACGACGGACCGATGACCGTGTCGGAACTCGCCGAGCGCCTGGCGATCGATCGCACGAACGTCTCGCGCCTGTGCGCGCGTATGGAGACGTCGGGTGAAGTCACCCGTGAGCCACATCCCCACGACGGGCGTGCCGTGAGTCTGCACCTGACGTCGCACGGCAGAAAGCTCGCCCGCAGTGTCGATACGTCGAGCGCCCGTCACTTCGAGGCACTCGCCCAGCGACTTGGACCGTCGTTGGGGCACGTCGTCGAAGCACTACAAGCGCTGATCAGAGCGATGAACACACCGAAGGACCCCCCCTAGATGCAGCATACGACCCCAACCGCCCTGTTGTTCGCCTGCCTGGCATTGGCGTGCAGCCGAAAGCCAACGCCAAGCGGCACGCCGCCTCAGCCCGCAGTGCCATCGGCGATGGATCAGACACGGATTGAACCGACGGCGAGCCCATCACCCAACAGTGACGCTCAGGCCACCGCTTGCCAACCAACACTCGAGCTGGCCGAACTGGACGGCCGCCGGCCAGTCCCTCTGCAACCCGTGATGGCGTGGCACCAAAAACAGAGCATGATGGATCACCTCGTGACCATCCAGAAGATCACTGCGGCGCTCGCCGAGGAGAACTGGGACGCCATCGCCAGTGCAGCAGCCCAAATCCAGACCTCACCGCAAATGCAGCAAACGTGTCAGCACATGGGCGCGGGCGCCGACGGCTTCACGGAGCTCGCGCTCGATTTTCACCGCCGAGCAGATGGAATTGGGTTGGCTGCAAGTAAACACGACGCCAAGGCCGTGCTGAACGCGACCTCCAGCACGCTGCAAGCTTGCACTGGTTGTCACGGGACCTTCCGTCAACACGTGGTCGACGCCGCCGAATGGCAACGCCTCACCGGCATGGGGCACGACCCGTCGATGGGGCACGGCCAACGCTGAACGACAGCGTGGCCCCTGGGTGAACGGGATGCCGGCCCGAGAATGATGGGGTCGAGAAGCGGGACTCCGCGCCGCGGCGCGTCTCGACCCCGCCAGTCACTCACGGATTGATCAAGGAACAGTTTGACTATCTCGGTTTCGGCACACCCAGGTGCGCGAGCAAAGCGGCCTCGTCCAGTCTCGGAAGGTCGGACGCCGACGAATTTCCGGGACACTGCCGAGAAGGTCGACGACGGTGTCGGCGAACTGCTCGCGACCCAGCGGTGAAATCAAGCAGTGAGTGACGACGATGTCGACGCCGTTGGTGTCGAGTGCTCGACACGCGACCGACCAGCAAGCGCCCGTTCGACGGCGGCCGTGAGCACCTCCGAAGTGAAAGGCTTGGCGATGAACGGGTATTCACCACGTGCAATGCCGCGGCGCAGCGCCTCGTCATCGGCGTACCCGGACATGACCAGCACGGCAATCTCGGGGACTTCGCGGCGCACCGCTTCGATGGTCTGGGCTCCGCCACCACCTGCCATGACCACATCGGTCAACAACAGATCGATCCGACCTTGGTTCGCACGCACCGTTTCTACCGCTGCCTGAATCGATGGTGCCTCGAACACTTGATGGCCTTGCCGCTGTAGCGCAGTGAACGCGACCGCCCGCACACGCACGTCATCATCGACGACCAGTATCGTTCCTTTGATGCTTCGCGACGCACGCTCATCAGGCTTGTCGACGACGATTCGCGACGTGGTCGTCGGCAAGTGGATCACGAAGGTCGTGCCGCGCCCGACGCGACTGCGAATGCTCACCGAGCCAGCCATGCCCTCGACCAATTGCTTGACGTTCGCCAGGCCGAGCCCCGTCCCCTGCCCCGGTGGTTTCGTGGTGAAGAACGGCTCGAAGACTCTGGCGAGCGTCTCATCCGACATGCCGCTACCGGTATCGCTCACCTCGAGCACCGCTCGTTCGGCCGCGGCATCGGCGCGCAGACGCACGAGAAACTCACCACCGCCGTCCATCGCGTCCTTGGCATTGGCGGCAAGATTGAGCACCACTTGGAGCAGCTGGGTCGGGTCGGCAACCACGGCAATCGCTTCGGCGGGGACGTCGGTGTCGACATTGATGTCGCTCGGCATCATACGGCGAATCGACTGGTGCAGACTCACCAACGTGGCACCGAGATCGATGGGCCGCGGTTGGCTGGTATCGCGTCTACCGAACACCATCAGTTGCTGGGTCAACTTCGCGGCGTAGGCACCCGCCTCGATGATTCGCTCGCGCTCCTCGGCGACGGCATCGTCCAACAGTGAGGCCTCGCCGATGACCGCCGTCAGCGCATTGTTCATGTCGTGGGCGATGCCGCCCGCCATTTGGCTGATTACCTCGAGCTTCTGCGCGTGGGTGAGCTGGGTTCGCGTCTTCTCGAGAGCAACCACCATCTCTTCGAGCTTGCGACGGTCTGCGACGACTTCCGCCACCAACGCCTCGCGCGCCGCCAGGGTGCTGGCCAAAGCGGCAACCAACATCCGTCCAGCCATCGCAGCAGGCAAGATGACCGCGGCCATGGAACTGGCAGAGCTCGTCCAAACTTCCAACAGCTCGGGCTCGACCGTTTCGAGTTGAGCGACCATGCCGACCCCAACCACAGCGACGGCGGTAACCGAGAGCAGCACCAGCCCGGTCGTTCGCAATACGAACGACCCGATGAAAATGCCGCCCGCAATCAACAGCAGCGAATCTGCGCGTGGCCCGGTAATGCTGCTCAGCACCCCACCGACGACGACCAACGCCGACGGGTACACGACCGAGAGGATGCGCACCTTCACGGGCACGAAGGTCATCGCGAAGATGACGAGCGTGGCACCGACGGCGATGCCCATCGCCGTGGGGTTGTACGGCTGCGGACCCAGCACTGCGGCGGCCATGCCCACCGTGCCCACGGCACATGCCACACGCATGATCCGACGCAGAATGGATTCCGTCAGCGTATCGAGCGAAGTCCAGTCGAACCAGCGGTCGAGGGATCGCGCCGAGCGGATTGCGGGCGTCGAGGTAGCACTGCTACCCACGTCGGGCGCGTCCCGTTCTCTCATCGTCACTCGACGATACGCCCCTCTGCCCGCACGTCCTTACCCCGCGGAGATACTTTGCCCGCCAAAACGACAACTGCGGACGCCTTCGGTACGATGCCGGCGGTGTGCGACGAGAAAACGTCACCTGCGCCGGTACACCGCCAGCGGCCCCGACTCGAATCCGACCTGTTCCAGCCAGACTGGGACCGGACGAAGCGGCAAATCGACGCAGCACACGCGCAGAGCGGGCGACACAGAGGATTCACCCAACGCGCCGAGCCAGCGCTTCAATCGGTCGTCGCTGAACGGGCAGTACAGGAAGAACACCGTGCCAGCGCTGAGCGACGCCGCCTGCTCCACCGCGTCGCCGTGCACGATGCTCAGGCGCGGTCGAGCCAGGCGCGCCGCCAGGTCGCGCGCGGCGCACGCCAAGTGTGCCTGCACCTCGACCCCCACGGCAGAGGCTCCGGTCAACAGTTGCACGACGAGCGCCGCACGCCCGACGCCGCACCCGACGTCCACGAACACGTCGTCAGCGCCGATCGCCGCCTGTTCGACGGTCGACAGCAAGACGTCGACCGCGCAGGGCACGTAGGGAACACAACCTCGCGGCAGGTCCGGCCCGTCCGGCACCAGGGCGTCGATTCCAAACACCTCGTCGACCCAGCGATCGCGGTCGACGACGGCAACGCTCAGCAGCGCCTTTCGAAAGTCCGTCGGCGATACGCCCTGACGTACGAGCCGCTGTCGCATCGCGAAAGCACTGATTGCGTCGCCCCCCATCAGCTCGACCACTAGCCTGGACACGAGCGGCGAGCAAGAACGTACCCACGACTACCCGGCGCTCGAAGCTCGCCGCAGAACGAACCCGTAGCATCAGCGCATGGGACCCGGCAGGGTAACGGGTTGCGTGGGCCTCGTCGTTTCGGGAAAGTTGCGCAGAGCGCACGGACCTTCTGCGGCTGGGCGATCATCGGCAAGTGCCGGCCGTCTCAACCACCCGGTCGGGACACCGCCTCGCGGCACGCAACCCGTGCCTCGACAATCCGCGTACCCGCGGTGACACGCCGGTGTTACGCTCCGACCGTGCAACACCCGATCTGTTCCGAAGTAGACCCGTTCATCGGTTGCGCGGCGACCGAGTTACCACCGGTCGAAGGCATGGCTGCGACGTGGTGGTGGCCGAAGCCGCAGGTGGGCAACACCCATCCGGGCGCTTGCTTCCCTTTTGGAATGGTATCGGCATGCCCGTACAGCGGCGCCTACCCCACCGGCTACGGGCTGTATCAGAAGAACACCGAAGGCATCCCCAGGAAGCTGTACGAGACCTACCGCGCTTCTGGGTTCACGCATTTTCAGCAGTCGGGCACCGGAGCGATACGCAAGTACTACAACTACTTCCGAGTCACCCCGTTGATGGGCCCCTTGCAGACCCTGGGGAACCATTGGGAGCTGTGCGACGAACGAGCCGAGCCGGGCTACTACGCAGCGCAGTTGAGCGAAACGGGTATCACCGCAGAGCTGACGGTCGCGGAAAAGGTCGCCGTACACCGTTACACGTTTTCGCAGGGCGGTGAAGCGAGCATCGCCATCGACTTCTCTTGCGGCGGTCTCGCCTTGGAGCACGGGCGGACGCTGCCAATGCGCGCCGATCTCGAGACGCTCGGTCCGGGCCACGCCCAGGGGACGGTCGTGATGGAGGGTGTGGCGCTGAGCGTCCACATCGAGACCGACCACCCCGGGCTGCGCCCCGGGCTGTGGTACGACAGGCAGCTCGTCGGTGGCGGCAAGCGCCTGGTGTTCGACTACATCCGCGAAACGACGCTGCGTTCTTTTGGCATCGTGTTCTTCGGCAAGCTGCGGGCGGGCGAAACCGTAACCATCAAGCTCGCTTTCTCCCTGCGCGGCGTGGAACGCGCCAAGGCAAACGCCGAGGCAGTCCGCGGGCAGGGCTTCGACCAAGTACGGCAGAGAACCGCGAGTGTCTGGGAAGAGCACCTCGGGCGCGTGCGCGTCAGCGGTGGCAGCGCGACGACACGCAAGGTTTTCTACACGGCCTTGTACCATTCGATGCTCAAGCCGTGCTTCGCTGAAGACGAAAGCCCATTCTGGCCGACAGGCGGTCCGTTCGTGTTCGACGTCTGTACGATGTGGGACATCTACAAGACGCAGCTACCGCTGATGACGGTGCTCGCCCCCAAGCGCATCACCGAACTGCTGATCGCACTGACGCGGGTCTGCGAGGAGGAAGGCAATTACCCCATCGGCTACCGCATGGCGCGGGGTGCAGACCGATTCTACCGACAGGCAAGCGCGCTGGCACACGCCAGCCTCGCTGACGTCAACGCGCTCGAACTGCCGGGCATCGATTGGGAATGGGTGCTCGGACTCATGACGCGAGACTTGCTGCGCACCTACGGTGAGGAGTTCGCCGAGAAGGGTGTCGTTCACCCGCTGACCCACACGCTCGATCTCGCGTACGGCTACTACTGCACCGCCCGCGTCGCCCGATCGCTGGGCGATCTCGAACTCGCCAAGCGGCTCGATGGGCACGCGACGGCGTGGGTCGCTGCCTACGACCCCGAAACGGGCCTCCTCGCCGACTCGACCTACTACGAGGGCACCAAGTACAACTACTCGTTTCGCCTGCTGCACGACATGGCCAAGCGCATCCAGCTCAGCGGCGGAGACGAAGCGTTCGTGCGCCAATTGGACCGCTTCTTCGGTTACGGCGCCGAGCCGGTGCGCCAACTGGGTGTCGCCCCGAGCGCCGAGGAACTCAGCGCGGGCTACGCATTGGGGCGTTTCGAAGGGCTCAACAACGAACCGGACATGGAAGCGCCGTTTGCGTACTACTATGCAGGCCGGCCCGATCGAAGCGCCGAGGTGGTCGGTGCCATCCTCCGGTACATGTTCGCAGAGGGCCGCGGTGGCTTGGCGGGCAACGACGATTCCGGTGGTATTTCCTCTTGGTACGTGTGGGCGGCACTCGGGCTGTTCCCGGTCGCGGGTCAAAGTATCTACCTGATTGGCGTGCCCACGTTCGAACGGGTCGAGCTGAACGTCGCCGGAAAGTCGTTCGTGATCGACACGCGAAACAGAAGCGAAAACCAGAATTACGTTTCGCAAGTCATTCTCAACGGCGAGCAGTTGATGAGAAGCTACCTAACCGGAGCAGAACTATTCGAAGGGGGGCACATGGTCGTACACCTGTCGCCCATGCCCAACGATTGGGGGAGCGACCACCGGCCGCCTTCTTACGCCGGAATCTGACGGTGCTCGGATCGGCGGAGGCGAAGGCGGTGGTCGCAGGAGGATGAGAGTATGACACCAGCCCGACGACGCCTGATCATCGTAGTGAGAGCCGACCCGGTCATTTGCGGCCATGCGGGAGAGGCGCGCAATCTGGCCGAGGCTGCAGCGAGACGCGGTTGGGACGACGTGCGGATCCTGAGTTGGCCAATCGATCACCTCGAAACGACCGGGCTGCCCACGAAGCCCATCGACCGCATCTTGCCGTACAGCGATCCCATCGTCGTCGAGCGCCCCTCCCCGGTCGGTGACTACAAGGTGCCCGACGCCCGCTTCGCCACCGCCATGAAGGGGCGACTGGTCGAGCTGTTGATCGACGGCGTGCCCACGGTCGTGCTGTCGATGTACTTGTTGCCGCACACGAACATCGTGACCGAGGCGATGGCTGCCGCACTCGGCACCGGTCTACCCGTAAGAGCGCGGACGATAGGCGAGGCCGTTGGCTCGGATATCACCAACATCGTGCGCAACTGCGTCGACCGACGCTGCTATGGCCCGGCGTTGTACCTGTTCTCGACCTACCTGGCCCAGGACGTGTCAGCAGCGGTTTCTCAGTACACCAAGGAGCTCATCATCGACGCGGCCCAACATGTCGATCGGGCGTGCGGAACGAGCTTCGCTCAGCGCTGCGCCGAACGGGTGGTGGTGAGTTACCCAGCAATCGATGCTGACGCGTTCACCGGCGTGACGTCAGCGGCGTCAGAACAGGTGTGGCAGCAGCGTCAGCTGAAACGCGACGGCTACGTCTTGTTCCTGTCGCGCGTCGCCGCAGCCAAGGGCGTGGACGATCTCATCCGCGGCTACCGCAGCAGCCGTTGCTACGGCAAGTTGCCGTTGATCATCGCCGGCAACGGTCCAGCCCTTCGAGAGATGCAGCAACTGGCGGCGGGCGATCCGTCGATTCGCTTCCTGAAGGACGTCTCCGACGCGGAGAAGCCGGCGATGATGCTCGGCGCCGCAGCCTACGTGCTACCGAGCAAGCCGCGTCCCGAATTCATCGAAACCTTCGGCATCGCCTTGGCAGAGAAGTTACTCGTCGGCGGCCCCGGGCCGGTAATCACGACCCAAACCGGTGGCATACCGGAAGCCGTCGCCGACTGCGCGCTCAGCGTACCGGTCAACGCGCCCAACGCCATCGCCAGCGCACTGGACCACGCCGTCTTCGACATGTCCGAACTCGAGCGCCGCGCGTTGGCTGAACGCGGTCGTCGGCACGCGCTGAAATTCGATCGCGACCGGGTATTCGAAGAGCTGATGGCACGCCTGCCGAGCGACGAAGACTGGTCCGCGAGTTACCCGCGTCAATCCGGCGCGAAGGCGATCAGCGTCTAGGAGCGGCAATCATGTTGATTGCCGCGACAAATCAACAACCAAGAGCACCGAGCTGCGAGCAAGAGTGCCCGAACGTGGCCCCGAAACGCGCCCTCACCCCCGCAGGGGCGATTTTTCGGGGCATTTCCGGCGTTGGCAAACTGATTGGTGCTCTAGCCCCCACGATCAACTGCGTGCCCGTCGAGGGCTGCCGCTGAGTCGCTTCGAGAGGGTTGCGGAGCCTCCCGGCGCGACCTGATGGGAAGCTTGCTGGGCGGCAGGGCCACAGCGGCGACGCTCCCACTTGCGCCAATCTCACGCGGCGTCGTCGGGCGACGTCCCAGGGCCTTCGGTCGGGAACGCCGCTCAGCGCGATTTGTGAGCGTTTTCTGCCCAACGCGACGCCACCCCACGCGGGCGCTTGTGCCCGTCGATTGAACAGGCAGCCGCCTTGACAATGAATGAATGGTCGTTCATAAACTCACATGGCTCGGCCGCGCTCGACCTCCGACGAAGACGTGCTGAACGCAGCGGGGCGTGTCTTGCTGAGCAAAGGTCCCAGCGCGTTCACGCTTGCAGACGTCGCCGCCGAGTGCGCGCTCGCGCCGCCCACGCTCGTCCAGCGTTTTGGGTCGAAACGCGGACTGCTGGTGGCTTTCGCACGCCAGTGCGCCGAGCGTGCCGAGCACCCGTTCCAGGTCGCGGCAACTCACGACCGCGGGCCCCTGCAAACCGTACGCGACGCCCTCGCCATCTCGACCAAGGATCTGCGCACCCGGCAACAGGTCGCGGCGAGCATCGCCATGCTACTGGCCGATCTGAACGACCCCGAACTCGGCGAGGCCGCCGCACGACACGCCACCACAACTCGCTCGGCCATCAAGCAGTTGCTCGATGCCGCCGTCGAAGCAGGGCAACTGCCGCCGACGGACACGGAGGCCCTGGCGGTGTGTGTACAGTCCGCGTTCAACGGCGCGCTGGTGCAATGGGCATTGTGTGGGTCGGGGCGGCTACAGACCTTCGTGTCGCGCGTCCTCGATCCGCTTCTGCAAGGTGGTCCCCGAGCGCGTCAGCGCACACGCTCGCCCAAAACCAAGTCAGCATCGAAAGCAAACCGATGACCAACTCTCAACACTCGCCTACCGCGGGACAATCAGGTCGAATCCGGGTCTTCATCGCGTGTTCGCTCGACGGCTTCATAGCCGGTCCGAACGACGAGTTGGACTGGCTGCATGCGGGCGACCCGGGCGTCGAGGATACGTTCACCCCGTTCTTGAAACAGGTCGGCGCCATGCTGATGGGTCGGCGCACCTACGACGTCGTCAGCGGCTTCGAAGGGCCGTGGCCGTACGGAAACCTGCCGGTGCTGGTGAGCACCCATCGGGATTTGACGGCACTCCGACCCAGCGTTCGCGCCGTCGCCGGCCCGATAGGGCACGTCGTCCAGGAAGCCCAGCGGGCGGCGGGCGGGCGCGACGTGTACATCGATGGCGGCGCACTGATCCGTTCAGCGTTGGACGCAGACCTGATCGATCACATGACCGTCACGTTGATCCCGATCGTGCTCGGAGCGGGGTTGCCGTTGTTCGCCGGGACGCACCGGCAACACCGCCTGACCCTGCTCGGCTCTCGCCCCATTGGCGGCGGACTGCTTCAAGTCGAGTACGCGGCGAAGCCGTGAGCGCCC
>QJWJ01000301.1 GCA_003235365.1 Deltaproteobacteria bacterium | reverse complement strand
TCAGTGTCGTCACGGCGTCCACCGCTGAAGACATCGCCGAGGCCGTGGAACGCGCGCGTACGGGTGTCGAAGGCTGGCGCACGTTGCCGCTGCGGGAACGTTGCACGATCGTAGGTCGATTCCGCGCGCTGTTGGCCCAGCACAGCGACGACTTGTCGACATGGGTCGCCCTGGAATCGGGCAAGACCGAAGCAGAGGCTGCTGCCGGGCTGCTGCGCGGGCTCGAAGTGCTCGACTTTGCCAGCAGCTTGCAGAACCTCGACGTCGGCGGAGCCCTGGACGTCTCCCGCGGCGTGCGTTGCGAAACACGCCGTGAACCCTTGGGAGTCGTGGCTGGGATCACCCCCTTCAACTTCCCGGCGATGGTACCGCTGTGGATGATGCCGCTGGCGTTGGTGACCGGCAATGCGTTCATTCTCAAGCCGTCGGACAAAGTACCGATCACTGCCTGCAAGCTCGCAGAGCTGAGCGCCGCCGCAGGTATCCCCGCGGGAGTATTTTCGGTCATCCATGGCGGCAAAGAAACCGTCGAGGCACTCGTTGGCCACGACGACGTGCGCGCCGTGGCGTTCGTCGGTTCCACACCGGTGGCCAAAAGCGTGTACGCCATGGCCGCCCAACACGGCAAGCGCGCGCTGTGCCTGGGCGGCGCCAAGAACCACCTCATCGCCGTGCCCGACGCGGACGACGACTTGACCGCGCAGGCAGTCGTCGATTCGTTCACCGGCTGCGCGGGCCAGCGCTGCATGGCAGGGAGCGTGTTCGTTCCTGTCGGTTCGGCGCGTCGCATCGTGCCGAAGATCGTCGAACTTGCTTCACGGCTCCGCCTCGGCGACGACATGGGAGCGCTGATCGACGCAGCCGCCCGTGAACGCTTGGTGTCGGCAATCGCGCGCGCAGAAAGCGAGGGGGCAACGCTGCTGCTCGACGGACGCAAGCTGACCCCCAACTCCGACCAAACGGGTGGCAACTGGCTCGGCGCAACGGTGCTTGGCGGCGTCAAGCCGGACATGGCGTGCGCCCAAACCGAGTTGTTTGGACCGGTGCTGTCGGTGGTGGAAGTCGACGACTTGGATGCAGCGTTGAGCCTCGAGCAACACAGTCCTTATGGAAACGCCACGAGCATCTTCACGTCGAGTGGCGCAACCGCCCGCTACGTCAGTGAGCGGTCGACGACGGGCATGATCGGCGTCAACATTGGCGTACCAGTGCCACGTGAACCGTTCTCGTTTGGCGGAACCAAAGCGTCCCGCTTTGGCCACGGTGACATCACCGGCATGAGCGGCCTCGACTTTTGGACCCAATACAAGAAGATCACCAGCAAGTGGGCGCTTCAGCCCGACCAAACCTGGATGTCGTGATGCATGACCGCCCTACCCTGGTCGCAACCGAAGCCTGCCCCCCGCGACAGGCGCTCACGCCCACTGCCGTGATCTCCGCCTTCCCCGCTACCGTAGGAGAGCCGTGACTGAAACTCCGCGACGCAAGAACCCCAAAGCCGTCATCCTCACTTCGCATCCCGGGTCCCACCACGCCAACGCGGTTCCGTTGCAGTGGGGCAACGCAGACCCGATCATGCGCGGCCCCATCGTCGGTACCGTAACCGACCTCGAACGCCGCAACGCCATCGGAACACACTCGGGGTCCTATTCCGTCTATCGAGCGCTCGCCGTCGCCGCTGGCTCCCTCGATCCTTTGCAGAAACCGGATCTGACCAACACCTCGCCGACCCATCAGATTGGACCTCACCCACAATGGTCCGAACCAGGAAAGATCGTCTCCATCGATCCGTTCGGCGCGATGGTCGCCCAGGTCTACTCTCAACATCTGAGCGATGGCCTCGACGTTCGCCCGACGATAGCCATCACTCAGGCTCACCTCAAAGTTCCCGAGCTCGACGACGCGGTTCGAAATGGTCGACTGGTACCTGATGGCAAGCTGCTCAAAGAGAACGGCTCCGCCGTCGTCGTCAAAGCGGCACTGGAACCGGTGTGGCACTTGCCGGGCGTGGCACAGCGCTTTGGGTGTGCGGAGTCCGATCTGCGGCGCACCCTGTTCGAGCACACCGGCGGTATGTTTCCAGAACTGGTAACGCGCAGCGACTTGGAGGTATTCCTACCGCCGATCGGCGGTGCGACGATCTACCTGTTCGGCGACGTCTCGAGCATCCATGATCCGTCGAAGGAGCTCACCGTGCGCGTGCACGACGAATGCAATGGATCGGACGTGTTCGGATCCGACATCTGCACCTGCCGCCCGTACTTGACGCACGGGATCGAAGAGTGCGTGCGCACTGCGCAACGCGGCGGCGCGGGAGTCATCGTCTACAACCGCAAAGAGGGGCGCGCCCTGGGTGAGGTGACGAAATTTCTCGTCTACAACGCCCGCAAGCGTCAGCCAGGCGGCGACACCGCGAGCCAATACTTCGCGCGCACCGAGTGCGTCGCGGGCGTCCAGGACATGCGCTTCCAAGAACTGATGCCCGATCCATTGCATTGGCTGGGCATCACCAAGATCCATCGCTTCGTTTCCATGAGCAACATGAAGCACGACGCGCTCACCGCCGCTGGTATCGACATCGTCGAACGCGTCGCGATCCCCGACGACCTCATCCCGGACGATGCGCGGGTGGAAATGGACGCCAAGAAAGCAGCCGGCTATTTCACCGTGGGTATCGTGCCCGATGGCAACGAGCTGGCCATCGCGAAAGGTCGCGGACTCGATTGACCACTTCAGAGCAAGTCCGCTGGCTTCGTAGCGCCCACGCCGTTCGTCAAACGGCCGAGCACGTCTACACCTACATCCGCAGCGGCGATTCTCGTCACTTCGCCCTCGACGACGGCAAGCTCTCCCAGGTCGTCGATCTCGTTGCGGAGGTCACCGACGAGTCCTACCCCGACTTGAACGCGATCCCCTACCACAGCCGCTTGGGTCACTTCGACATCGGGGGAGTGGCGCGCTGGGACGCCTTTCAACAGATGGTCGCGGAGATGCCGACCAGGGCACGTCTACGCAGCGCATTCGACCTGACCATCTCCAGTGTGCTCTTGGACGCCGGAGCGGGACCCACATGGAAGTACAGCGACCCGTCGACGGGTGACGTCTATCGACGCTCTGAAGGTTTGGCGGTCGCCAGTTACGATTGGTTCGTCTCGGGAGGGCTTTCCAGCGCTGCAGACGAACCGCTGCGAGCCGACAGCGAACGCCTGAGCACCGTCACGGAGGGCGACCTTGCCCGCGCGTTTCAAGTCACCAGAGACAACCCGCTGTTGGGCACGGCCGGCCGCGCTCTATTGTTGCGCCAACTCGCAGCAGCCACGCAGCGCTCGGCGTTGTTTCGACACAACGACGGAGAGCTGCGCCCAGGTAATCTCGCAGACGCCATTCTCAGTCGAGCCGCATGCGATTCGCAGCAAGTAGCGCATTCGAGCGGTACACCACTGACAATCCCAGCACATTCGGTGCTCGAGGCAGTGTTGCATGGCCTGGGCACGGTTTGGCCAGGGCGCGAGACGATCGATGGCGTCAATCTCGGAGACGTGTGGACGCACAGTGAGCTGGGCAGAGTGCCGTTCCACAAGTTGTCGCAGTGGCTCACCTACTCGTTGTGCGACTGCCTCGAACAGGCAGGTCACGATGTCGTCGAGCTCGACGCGTTGACTGGGTTGGCCGAGTACCGCAACGGCGGACTGTTCATTGATCTCGGGGTGATCGTCCCGAAATACCCGAGCGTCCTCGTCGAGCCCCACGAGGTCGGCTCCGACGTCGTGATCGAGTGGCGCGCGCTGACCGTCGCATTGCTCGATCGCACGGCGTCACTGCTACGAGAGCGGTGGAAGAAGACAGCCGTCGAGCTCCCGCTGGCGAAGGTGCTGCAAGCCGGAACCTGGAGCGCCGGACGTCGAGCCGCGTCCGCTCGCCGCGCCGACGGTTCCCCGCCATTGCAGATCCGAAGCGATGGGACGGTCTTCTGACTCGGCAGGCCGACTCGTTGCCATGAACTTTGTAGCCTCTGACGTCCCACACGCACCACGACGCTGCTACGCTGCTCTTCAACCCGAGGAATGCCATGTCTTCAGTCACCGTCATCGACCACCCCCTGGTTCAGCACAAGCTGACCTTGATGCGAAACAAGAACACGAGCACCGGCAACTTCCGCAAGCTCGCGACGGAAATCAGCATGCTGCTCGGGTACGAGGTCACGCGCGATCTACCTCTGAACTACGAGGAAATAGAAACCCCGCTGACATCGATGAAAGCGCCGGTGCTGGAGGGCAAGAAGGTCGTGCTCGTCAGCATTCTGCGTGCGGGCAACGGCTTTCTCGACGGCATGCTCAACATCATCCCCTCGGCGCGGGTCGGGCACGTCGGGTTGTATCGCGACCCGAAGACGCTGGGGGCCATCGAGTACTATCTCAAGCTGCCCAAAGAGTTCACCGATCGCGACGCGATTGTCGTCGACCCGATGCTCGCCACGGGTAACAGCGCGGTTGCCGCCGTCAATCGCATCAAACAAGCCAAACCCAAGTCGATCAAGTTCGTGTGCCTGCTCGCCGCGCCGGAAGGCATCAAGCACTTCCACGAACAGCACGCCGACGTGCCCGTCTATACCGCTGCGATCGACGATCACCTCAACGACCACGGCTACATCGTGCCTGGTCTCGGTGATGCGGGCGATCGCCTGTTTGGTACGCGCTGATCGGGCAAAAGCGTCGCCTGAATGAGCCTTCCGACCCTCGAACTGAAGCCCGGCCACGTCCGGCCCATCTGGGCGGGCCACCCCTGGGTGTTTGCCCAAGCTGTCGCCAAGACCGTCGGTAACCCCGAACCAGGCGCTGAAGTGTTGGTTCTCGACGCCAAACGACAGCCCCTGGGCCGCGCGCTGTACTCGCCCCGTTCGGCACTCGTGGCGCGGATGTACACGCGCGACGAACACACGCCCATCGACGCCGAACTGTTCGCCGAGCGGCTGCGGCGCGCTCAGGCACGTCGCGATCGACTCGGCCTCCCCGCCGCGGCAACCACAGGCTACCGGGTCGCCCACGCCGAGGCCGACGATCTGCCGGGACTGGTCGTCGATCGCCTGGGAGACGCCCTCGCCGTGCAGTTCGGCACGCTGGGATTGATGCGGCATCGCGATGCCATCCTCGATGCGCTGCAAGCGCAGTTCTCACCCAGTGTGATCGTCGATCGCTCGTCGGCCAGTGCCGCCCAGCGCGAGGGATTTACGGCAGAACGCGGCGTCGCACGCGGTGACGACGGGCAAGAGCTGTTCACCTTCTTGGAGCGCGGGCAACGCTTCGAGGTTCCCCTGGCCCTCGGTCAAAAGACTGGATTCTATTTCGATCAGCGTCCTTTGCGCTCGCGTATCACGGAGCTGGCCGCCGGGCGACGCGTGCTCGATACGTACTGTTTCGTCGGCGCCATCTCCCTGGCCGCCGCCGCTGGCGGCGCCAAGTCGGTGCGCGGGGTCGACACCAGTGGCGACGCCATCGAGACCGCGCGCACACTCGCGGCGCTCAACGGCGTCGAATCATCGCTGCAGTTCGTCCAGGCCGACGCTCAGGAAGAACTGAGCCGCGATCAGGCAGCGTACGATCTGGTTGTCTGTGACCCGCCCAAGTTGGCTCCATCGCGCGGCGCTGCCAAGCGCGCCCAGTCGATCATGCGACGGCTGGCTGCTGCATCCTGCAATGCGGTCGGCCGCGATGGGCTCGTCGTACTCTGTTCGTGTTCGGCGGCGATCACCGCAGACGATCTCGCTCGCGCGCTGGCGTTGGGTGCCGCCGACGCCAAGCGTCGCGCGTGCATCCTCGAACGCGTCTATCAAGGTCCTGATCACCCAGTACCAGCAGCGTTCCCTGAAGGCTTATACCTGTCCAACGTGATCGCAGAGATCAGTTGAGGGTCAGGCAAGGCGCGGAGGGCAGGCGCGAACTCCAAACACCCTTTCACGCCCCTTCACCCGCTTCTCTTCGGTGACTGAAGTCGATCGGCACGCTTTGCCCGTCGAAGTTGACCGAGGTGCTGCTCGGCTTGGTCTCGGCGATGACGCGACCACCGCGCAACGAGTACAACACCGCGCTCTGGCGGCGCACGGCATCGTACTCGTCGATGGCGTCGAGCACGATGAGGTTCGCATCCGAGCCGATCTCGAGTTCGTAGTCGGTCAGCCCCAACGTCTTCGCCGAGTTGCTGCTGACTAGCTTCAGCGAATCGCTGAGCTCTTCGTAGCCCATCAGCTGACAGACGTGCAGCCCCATGTGCAGCACTTGCAGCATGTTGGCCGTTCCGAGCGGGTACCATGGATCGAACAAGTCGTCATGACCGAAGCACACGTTGCAACCGGCGGCGAGCAGCTCTTTCACTCGCGTCAAGCCGCGTCGCTTGGGGTACGTGTCGAAGCGCCCTTGCAGGTGAATGTTTACTAGCGGGTTGGCGATGAAACTGATGCCGGAGAGCGACAGTAGGCGCATCAGTTTGAAAGCGTAGGCATCGTTGTACGAGCCCATGGCGGTGGTATGGCTCGCGGCCACGCGCTGACCCATCGAGCGATGGTGCGCCTCTGAAGCGACGACTTCGAGAAAACGCGACTGCTCGTCGTCGATTTCGTCGCAGTGGATGTCGATGGCCCGGTCGAAACGTTCAGCCAAGTCGAACGCCGTCTTGACGGCTCGAACGCCATCGTCGCGAGTGAATTCCAGATGCGGCGTGGCGCCCACGACGTCGGCACCGAGCTTCAGCGCCTCGACCATCAGCTCCTCGCCTCGAGGGAAGGACACGATGCCCTCCTGCGGGAATGCCACGATTTGCAGCGTGACGACATCTGCCAGCTGTTCTCTGAGTTCGAGCAAGGCGTGCAGCGCCGTCAGTTTCGGATCGGTGGTGTCGCAGTGCGTCCGCACGAACTGAACACCCGAGGCCACCTGCCATTGGATGGCTCGCAGCGCTCTGCTCTTGACGTCCCGCACACTCAAGAAGGCTTTGCGCTGAGCCCAGCGCTGAACACCCTCGAACAACGTGCCACTGCGGTTCCATTCAGGCTGCCCGGCGGTGAGCGCCGCGTCGAGGTGTACGTGCGGCTCGATGAACGGCGGGCACACGAGCCGCCCTCCCGCGTCGACGGTCGTGCCTGTCAGACTCGCCGATTCGACGTTGCCTTCGCTGACGCTAGCGCCCGACGTGTCGATGGCCGTGACCTTGCCGCCACTGAGCGCGATGTCCCACAACCCGTCACGCCCCCGCAGCCGCGCTCGTTTGATGTGCTCGATCATTGATGCAGTATACCCAAAGCTCGACGCCGTCGAAGTGCGCGTAAGCAACAAGACGGCCCCCGAGCTCAATCCCGTCGAAACAACGCTACGGCGTTGAACTCCCCGGGGTCCGGCGCGCGCCGCTGTGTCCAACGAATGCTTGGTGCCCGGCGCGAGTGATCTGTCAACCATTGCAGACCGACGCTTGGGAGCACCGCCGACGCAAGGTCCCATTCCGAGCGACACTGGCAATGCACTGTGCCTTCGGGCGCAGATCTATTTGGGATGCCGAGTTCAGACGTGGCGAAACAAAACGCGTTGGCGCTCGATCCGTTCACCAGGTTCGGTTCGTACGTCACAGCAAGGCCTTCGCGCGACACTTGCGCGGCGGCACCCACGCATCTCACGAACACTGTTACCCATAGGAGAAACACACATGCCTGCACAAAACATCGGACTCGGTGCATCGATCTTGCGCGCTACCGGTCTTGCCAGCTCTCGTCTCCCCAGGCCACTGCTGATCGCACTCGCCAAGCGACTCGACCAAGTGCTCACCGTGACCGTCAACATGGAGGAAGAACCCGAAACCCCATGCGGAGCGAAAGGTTCGAATGTGAGCCTAGCCCAGCTCGATGGAGTACCCGTGGACCTGGCCTTGGCGGCTGATCCTTCGATTTCCGGAGCTAACGTGGCATTGGCGACGGTGACCGATCGTTCACTGGTCACTGCCACTACGACAGACGATGGAAATTGCGGTTGCGGCCACTCGGCGACACCAACCCAACCAGGAGACGACACTCCGTTCGACGAACTGATTTCCTCCACCGGGTTGCGGTTCTGTTGCCGGCTGATCGAGAATGGCGCCTCCCCTGGCGTCATTGGTGGAAAAAGCCTATCGCTCAGCTTCAGCGTCAGTATTCCAAAGATTGGGACCATCACCTTCAGTGGATCCGTCAAATGCTCCCCCGAGAGGCCCATGGTAGTGAGACGCGTGAAGCGCTGCCCGTCGCGTTGCCGCTCCGACGAGTACGATCTCCTGTTGGGCATCAACTACATCGTCGACATCGGGCTGTCGGTGAAACTGGCTGCGAAACAAGCTCAGACGCTCGGTCTCGATAAGGGCACCGTGGACGCGCTCTTCGGGCCGATCCTCAGCGCCAACGCCGTTGGCAGAATAAGGCCCAACGGTGATCTGTCCGCCGTGTCCGTCGGATCGAACATAGCGCTGAGCGATTCGATCGGCCTCCTGGTCCGCTGCGGATCCATCACTCAGCGCCCGATCGCACTTGCTGGCTCAGATTCCGTGCTCGGTTCGGACACGGGCGGCTCGGGGACGGCGACGGGGGGCTCGTCGGATCAGCCAGCGACGCCGGACGACTGCATCGCGCGCTTCACGTTGGTCCGAGTGAGCGGAACGGCTCCCCCGGACGCCAAGATTCACATGGACATCAGTGCGGCGTTGGTTTCCAGAGGGAAAGACTTCCCAGCGCCAGCGCTAGAGTACTCTCTCGAGGCAGATGCGAACGGTCAGGTCGACGAGGTCCCCACTAGCGACACTCAGCGGCTGACAGTAGCGGATGGCGGTTGCAACAAACCCTCGACGGGGAATGTCGGGGTGACGGCCAAGATCGAACCTCCGGGTGGTGGAGCATTCACGATCGACGGAAAGAACATACCCAAGGAGCGGCTCTGCGCGAAGGGTGCCGGCAAAAAGGAGCTCATCGTCGACGTCGCGGATCCCGGGCGCAACGTGAACCTGCAACTGAAGTTCGAAGAGCTGTTGGACTGCGCTTGATCCGCCGTCCGCTTTGCTCCGCCGAACCGGAACTGTCCCGCCCCGGTTCGGCGAAGCAGGGCGCCGAAAACGCGCCTCCGCGAGAGACGCGTCCCGCCACGAAAAAGTTGCCGGCGCACGACTTGACATTATTGAGTGGCCACTTCAGATATCGCCCGTGGCCCCGCCGACCAAAACCCAAGGACCGCGCAGCGCGCCGACCCGGCCTCGTCGCGGTCGGCCCCCGAAGATCGACCAGGAGCAGGTGCTTCAGGTCGCGCGTGAGGTGTTTTTGGAGCGCGGCTTCCGCGCCACGGTACTCGACGTGGCGGAGCGCGCCGGGGTCTCGGAAGGCAGCGTATTTCATCGGTTCAAGTCGAAGGAAGCGCTGTTTCGAGCCGCCATGCAGCTCGCGGCCGACGACGTTCCAAAGCTGCTGATGAGCGCGGTGACCGAGCTCGATGAGCTCCCGGTCGAAGAAGCCCTGCTACGCCTGTCGAGCGCGTTGCTCGAAATCGGCAGGGTCGCCATCCCGCTGATGATGATGGCTTGGTCGAATCCGGCCTGCGCTGGACCACCCGATAAGAACCCGGCCAAGTATCGAGAGTTCCTCAAGAGACTGGCCACGTATTTCGAGGCTCAGATGGACGCGGGGACGATGCGGAAGATGGATTCCGAAGTGCCGGCGCGGGTATTCCTCGGCTCCCTGCACCACTACTGCATGACGCGCGTCCTGGCCGGCCCCGACGCCCCATGGATCATGCCTGAGGGAATGTATTGCCGCGGACTCGTTGACCTTTTGCTTCGCGGTGCGCTGACGGCGCCCGCTTCAGCGCAAGCGCGCACCTGACCCATTTCGAGAACGCTTCGGAGCAGATCTCCAATGTCATGTCGTTATTTATTGAGTCTTAACTCTGAAAATCACCCGCAGCGGATCGGCCGCTGGGCGGCGTTTGGTGGCGCTTTGCTCGCCGCGGTCGTTGCTGCTTCGAACGCCCACGCCACTCAACCGCTGGGCGAGTTCATGACGGCCGCGCGCGCCGAGAACTTCGATGCGCGTGAGCAGCGCATCACGCTCCAGCAGCGTCAGTGGGAAACCAAAGCCGCGACCGGTCGCTTGCTTCCATCGCTCAGCGCGCGCGGAACGTTCACGCACAACCAGTACGAGGCCAAGCTCCCGGCAGGCACGTTCCCCGGCCAAACCGACGACTTGGTGATCAGCCCGCAGAACCAGCTCGACGGCGTCGTGCAGCTCGACGTGCCACTGGTGGACTTCGCCGCATGGGCTCGCCGCGAACAGGCCCAGTTGGCCGAGCAGATCGCCGAAGCACAGGCCGAGTTGGTCGGCAGCGAGCTCGATCGCGCCGTGGCAAGATCCTACTTTTCCTTCGTCAATGCGTCGGCATTGGTCGTCGCGGCAGAACAGAGCGTCGCGCTCGCCGAACAGAACCTCGCGACCGTGTCCACGCGGGTCGAACTCGGCGCGGCAACGCTGCTCGACCGTGAACGTGCCTCTGCCAACGTCCAACGCTCCAAACAGGACGTCAGTGACGCGCGGCTGCTGCAAATCCTGGCCAGTCGCAACCTCGAAACCCTCTCGGGCATCACCCCGAAGCCTGCGGAGCTGTTTGCCAACGCCGACAACCTACAGCACGAGCGACCGCTCGAGTCCTGGCTGTCGACGTCCAAGTCGCCCCAAACCGAGCTGCAGCAACGCATTTCCGACACTGCCGAAGCGGGCCGAAAGGCGGCGTGGCGAGCCATGTTGCCGACGCTTTCGGCCAACGCTCAAGAGCGCTTCACGAACGCAACGGGGTTTTCAGGCAAGTCGAACTCGTACGCCCTGCAAGCCGTTCTGTCCTGGCGGCTCGACTACACAACCTACGCCAACGCGAGAGCCCAGGACGTCACCGAGCAGCTACACCAGGTACAGACTGAGCGGACGGCGCGCAGCGTCCAGGATTCGATTTTCGAAGCGTATCATCGCGTCGAAGCCGGACTCGTCAAGAGCGAAGCGGCTCGAGCGCAGTCAGCCGCGGCGAAACGCGCTGCCGAGTTGGCGCTGCAACGCTACGAGGTCGGGGCCGCGACGCAACTCGACGTGACTCAGGCACAGCGCGACGCGTTCCTCGCCGAAGCAACACGCATTTCTGCCGACGCCGATCTCTCGTTTGCCCGCGCGTCGCTACGCATCGTCGCGGGGCAACCCCTCGACGAGCTCAATCGTTTCGTGACTGCTTCAGACGCGTCACCGCCCCCGGTCGCAACCGAAACACGCGGCGACACCAACGTCGACTCCGCAAACGCTCAACCGTCGTCCACGGAGACGGAACGCTCACCATCCACCACTACCAACTCCACGCCCGCTTCCCCTGCAACGAGTCCTGCCCCATAGGTCACCGGTCATGTTCAGCTTCATCCATGCACGCAACACCGCTTCACCCCGGCGCGCCGCCGCACGCCGCGCCGTGCTCGGCGTCCTGTTCTTCGGCCTCGCCGCCACTGCCTTCTCAGCGTGCCAACGCGCCGACGCCCAGCAATCCACTGCAACGACCGCCGCCGCCGTCCCCCCTGTGAAGGTCGAAACCGCCGCGGTCACCGAACACGACATTCCCAAGACGTTGCGCCTGACCGGAACGTTGCGCGGAGCCCGCGAAACGGATCTTGCCGCCAACGTCGCGGGCCGCGTCCTGTCGACGAAGGTCGAGCGCGGCCAAAAAGTCGAGAAGGGTCAGATCCTGGCCCAGGTCGACGTGCGCGCCGCCGCACTGTCACTCGCCGAAGCTCGTGTGCAGCTCGAGAACACCAAGACGCAACAGTCAATCAGTCAGGCCGACTGCACTCGCTACGAGCAGCTGAAATCACGCGGGGTCGTTACCGATCTCGAGTACGATCAGGTAACCGCCAAATGCAAGACGGCGCCGCTCAACGTCGAAGCAGCCGAAGCTCGTCAGCGCATCGCCGCCAAGAACGTCGGTGACGGCACGATCCGTTCGCCGTTTTCAGGCGTGGTTACCGAGCGCTTCGTCGAGGTCGGCGAGTACGTTCAGGCTTCGTCGCGAGTGGTTTCACTTGCGGAAGTCGACGAGCTGGAGCTCGAGTTCAGTGTTCCCGAGCAACACTTCCCGCAGGTCGCGGTCGGAGCCCCCGTCCACTTTTCGGTAGCCGCCTACGGCGAGCAAACGTTCGACGGCGAAGTGACTCGCATTTCCGGCGCGGTTCGAGCGACCCGCGACATTCTCGTCGAAGCACGCGTCGTCAACCCCGACGGCAAACTGCTCCCGGGCATGTTTGCAGACATCGGCCTGGTCGTTGGCAGCGAGCACCTGCCCGCCGTACCCAAGCGTGCGGTTTTCGAGAAGGTGGGCAAGTCCACCGTGTTCGTCGTCAAGGACGGCTTGCTCGAGCAGCGGGTGTTGCAGACCGCGCTGTTCGGCAATGACGTCGTCACCGTGCGCCGCGGCGTGCAACCGGGCGAACAAGTCGTCACGGCCAACACGGAATCACTGCAGAACGGCCAAAGCGTCGTGCAGTAGCCGGGCCCCCGCACCAACCACAAACTATAGAAAGTAGACACTCATGCAGTGGCTAGCAAGAATCTGCGTGCAGCGCCCGGTGTTGGCGTCAGTGCTGATGCTCGTCGTCCTGGTCCTCGGCACGGTCGGCTATCGCGGGCTGGGCGTCGATCAGTTTCCGGACGTCGACATTCCCGTCGTCGTCGTGACGACGCGGCTGCCTGGTGCGGCCCCGGATGAAGTGGAAACCGACGTCACCGACAAGATCGAGGGCGCGGTAAACCAGATCTCCGGCGTCGACGACCTCAACTCGGTTTCCAGCGAGGGCGTTTCACAGGTCATCATTCAGTTCAAGCTCGACAAGAACACCGACGTCGCCGCCCAAGAGGTGCGCGACAAGATCAACACGGTGCTGCGCGAGCTGCCCACGGGCGTCGAGCAGCCAATCATCACCAAGGTCGAGCCCAGTGCCGCGCCGGTGCTGTACTTGGGTGTCAAAGGCGAAGCTCACAGCCTTCGGGAGTTGACCGAGCTCGCCGACAAGAAGGTGCGCCGGCAAGTCGAAACCATCTTGGGCGTCGGAAAGGTCACCATCATCGGTGGGCGCAAACGAGAAATCCAAGTGGCGATGGATCCGGTCGCTTTGCGCTCCCAGGGTCTCACCGCCGTGGACGTGCTGCGCACCCTGCAATCGCAGAACCTGATGACCCCTGGCGGCAACCTGGAAACGGGTCCGCAAAGCGTGACCCTGCGCATCGACGGCCGCGTCGATTCGGTCGAGGCCGTCGAGCGCCTGGTGGTGCGCGCCGCAGACGACCGCATCGTGCGCTTGTCCGACGTGGCCACAATCACCGACGGTGAAGAAGCCGTCGAAAGCTTGGCGCGCTACGACGGCGAAGAGGCAGTCGTGCTCTCCGTGGTCAAGCAGGCCGGCACCAACACGATCGCGGTCGTCGACAACATCTTCAAGCGCATGGAGGCCGTGCAGCAGACGCTGCCCGAAGGCGTCGAACTGAAGGTCATTCGCGACAACTCGCAGACCATCCGCACCAGCGTGCACTCCGTCATCGAACATCTGATCGTCGGGGCGCTGTTGGCCGCAGCCGTCGTGCTGATGTTCTTGGGCAACGCTCGCAGCACGCTGATTGCAGCGCTATCCATCCCGATCTCGGTGATCGGCACGTTCGGCCTGATGTGGATCCAGGGCTATACCCTGAACAACATCACGTTGCTCGCGCTGGCGCTGGCCGTCGGTATCGTCATCGACGACGCGATCGTGGTGCTCGAGAACATCATCCGCTACATCGAGGAGAAGAAGCACAAGCCGTTCCCCGCGGCGGTGTTGGCCACCAAAGAGATCGGCTTTGCCGTGTTGGCAACGACGTTGTCGTTGATGGCAGTGTTCATCCCCGTCGCATTCATCGGCGGGATCCCGGGGCGCTTCCTCAAGAGCTTCGGCTACACGATGGCCTTTTCCATCGGCGTCTCGCTGCTGGTCAGCTTCACCATCACCCCGATGTTGTCGGCGCGGCTGCTCACCGGGCATGGCCAAAGCCCTCTGACCCGAGTGGTCGACTTCTTCTACCGACCCATCGAACGGGTGTACATGGCCATGCTCGGCTTCTCGCTCAAGCGTCGTTGGGTCGTGGTCTTGGCGTGTCTCGTGACGATCGGTTCGTGCGTGCCCGTGGCCAAGTCTCTGCCCGGTTCGTTCTTGCCCAACGACGACAAGGCCAAGTTCCAGGTGACGATGCGCGCCCCGGAAGGCACGAGTTCGGAAGAGACGCTGCTGTACGCCGAGCGCGCGGCAGTGCTCCTGAAGCAATTGCCGGCGGTCACACACATTCTGATCACCGTCGCCGAGGACGACCAGCGCACTCGCAACTACGCTCAACTCTACGTCGACCTGCTCGACCCAGCGCACCGCAAGCTGACGCAGTTCGATCTGATGTCGCAGGCACGAGAGAAGGTGATCCCGGCTCTGCCGAAGGACTTACGCATCAACATCGCCGAAGTGCCCGATTTCGCCGTCGGCTCCAACACCCAGCACGTCCAGTACGTGCTGTCGGGGCCGGACTTCGCACAAATCGAGGACGGCGCGGCACGCATCGTCGAGGCGCTCAAGTCCAGTGGCAAAGCCGTCGACGTGGACACCACGGCGGTGCCCGGGCGTCCGGAGGTGCGGGTCAGCATCGACCGTGACCGCGCCGCAGATCTCGGCGTCAACGTGCAAAACATCGCCAGCACCCTGCAGATGCTCGTCGCAGGCATCAAAGCATCGACGTATCCGGACCAAGGCGAAGAGTACGACATTCGCATTCGCGCCAAAGAGGACTTCCGCGCCGATGCCAATTCGCTGGCACTGATGACCGTGCCTTCGTCCAAGTACGGCAGTGTGCCGCTGAGCTCGGTCGTGCGCTGGAGCGACGGCACAGGTCCGTCGCGCATCAACCGCTACGCGCGCGAACGGCAAATCACGCTGTTGGCCAACGCCGCCGACGGCGCGGGCGACAACGACGTCAGCTCGATCATGCAGGCGGAGTTCAAGAAGCTCGACTTGCCACCGGCCTATCAGTTGCGCCCCATCGGCAGATCGAAGTCGCAGGCCGAGACGGGGGCGGGCTTCGCCTTGGCGATGGGCATGGCCTTCGTGTTCATGTACCTGATCCTCGCCGCTCAGTTCGAGTCGTGGATCTACCCGGGCATCATCTTGGCGACGTTGCCACTCACGGTTCCGTTCGCGTTCATCTCGCTGAAGATCTTCGACCAAAGCATCAACATGTTCTCGATGCTCGGCTTGCTGGTGCTGTTCGGCGTGGTCAAGAAGAACAGCATCTTGCAAGTCGACCATGCCAACCACTTGCGGCGTATGGGCCTCAGTCGTTTCGATTCGCTGATGACGGCCAACAGAGACCGTTTGCGTCCGATCCTGATGACGACGATCGCTTTCGTGGCGGGCATGCTGCCGCTGCTGTTTTCCTCTGGGATCGGTTCGGGCTTCAACAAGGCCACGGCCAGCATCGTGGTCGGCGGGCAGACCCTGTCGTTGCTGTTGACGCTACTCGCCGTGCCCGTCATCCACAGCCTCGTTGACGACGCGCGCGACTGGGTAGCGCGATTGCGCAAGCGCAACGAGGTCGACCGCGGCGAACAGGAGCTGGCGCAACTGCTCGCCAAAGAAGGTCACGACGTCAGCCCCATCAGCGCCGTGCCCGCAGAATGAAGCAACTGCAACGTGTGTGAGTCGTTCCGTCGGCTCACACGCTGACCCACACGTCGACGACCGTTCCCTCGCCTGAGCTGCCAACCTCTGCGCGACCTCCATGGCTTTGCGCGGTGGCCAACACGATGGGCAAACCGAGCCCAGTTCCCCCCCGGTCGCGCTCGGTGGTGAAGAATCGCTCGAACAGGCGCTTCTGGTTGTCGGCACTGATGCCGGGCCCGTCGTCCTCGACGCGAATGTGCAGTTGGTGCCCTTCGACGTCGAGGGCCAGTTTCGCCGGTGCGCTCCGTCGGTAGCGGAGCGCATTGTCGAGCAGGTTGCCAATGATCGCTTCGAGTGTGGAGGCGTTGTAGCGCAACTCGTCGGGGCAGCGGTTCTCCACGGCAACCGCATCCCCATAGCGCGAGGGCAACGTCTTGACGAAGTGACCGATGCTGACCGACTCTTCTTGTTGCTCGTGCCCGGCTTCGAGGCGTGCGAGTTGCAGCAAACGGTTCACCAAGCGATCCGTTCGCTCCGCAGCGGCGTCGATGTTTGCCAAGAAGCGTTGACGTTGGTCCTCGCTCATCTCCCGTCCGCTTTCTTGCAGCAGCTCGACTGCGCCGCGAATCGACGTGATGGGGGTCTTGAGCTCGTGACTGACGTTGGCAGCAAACTGCTCGATGTAGCGGCTCTTGGCGAGCAGCTGCGTGGCCTTTTCGTCGAGGGCCGCCCCCAGGGTTTGGATCTCGAGCGGAGCGGGCACCTGGGCCAGGCGCAGATCCGAGTCGTCCCCGGACTCCAAGCGGGCCTTCATCGTCGACAGCGGTTTGATGATGAGCCGCGAGAAGAAAAAGCTCACTCCCAAAGCCAACAACAACACCACACCCGCGGCGTAGAACACGTCGCGGCGCTGCTTGAACAACCATTCGACACCCGACTCGGCAGTGCGGGACAAAAGCACGGCGCCGATCACCGCGCCATCGTCGAACACCGGCAGCGCCACGAACACACGCACATCGCCGCGGCGACTGAGCGAGCCCCAAGCTGGAGGCGGCTGATCGCTCACCCGAGCCCGTAGCGCCGAACTGGCCTTGCCCAACAAAGCCGACTTCACTTCCGGAAGAGCCGAGTAACACTCGCTCTGCGTTCTGGACGACGCGACGGAACACGCGTCGAGCCCCAACACGCGAACGCCGCTGAGATTGAACACCTGCGCGTTACGCAGTACGCCGCTGAGCGCCTCGAACTGTGCGGCGTGTGGTTCGGGCAGCGGCTCGGCCCGTACGGGCAACGGATCCGGAATGGGGTCGGCCAGATCCGTCAAGTCGTCGATGCGCGCCGACAGGGGCGTGTACGTGTTCTGCAAGTGCCAGCGATCGCGCGGGTTGCCCGGAACCTTGTCGTGCAGCTCGGCCCACGCCGCCTGGTACAACGCCGCAACCAGGGCGCCCTGCGCATTGAGCTCCCGCTCGGTCTGACGCACCAGCGCGGCGTCGAAACTGCGCAAAGCGAACAGCGCAACCAGCGGTAGCAGCAACGACGCCGTCGCGACGCCGAGCAGCAACCAACGAATCGACAACCGCACGCTCAGCCCTCATCCACGAGGCGATAGCCGACTCCGTACACGGTCTCGACGCACTCGTGCCCCGCGGCCTTGAGCTTTTGCCGGATGCGGCGTACGTGGCTGTCGACGGTGCGATCGGACAGGTAGTGCTCGACGCCGTAGGCATGGTCGACCAGTTGCTTGCGGCTCAATACGCTGCCCGGCCGTTCCAGCAACGCGCGCAGCAAACCAAACTCGCTGACCGTCAGCACGACGGCCTGCCCCGAGACGCGACACTCGTGTCGAACGGGGTTGAGTTCGAGCGGCCCGTGCCGGAGCAGTGTCTCTTGGTTTTGCGGATCTCGGCTGTGCTGGGATCCAGCAAGCCCGCCGGCGCGTGCTTCGCCAGCGGCCAAGATCGCTCGTACCTCCGCGAAGCGACGCAGCGTTGCCTTGACCCGCGCAACGAGCTCGCGCGGACTGAACGGCTTGGTGATGTAGTCGTCCGCGCCGAGCTCGAGCCCCAGGATCCGATCGAGTTCCTCATCGCGACTCGACAAGAAGATCAGCGGAATCTTGCTCGTCTGACGAATGCGACGGCATACGTCCAAGCCATCGAGACCCGGCATCACGATGTCCAGCACCACCAGGTCGAACTCGTTGCCCTGCTGCTCGAACAGCGTCCACGCACTGCGGCCATCGTTGGACTCGGTCACGCGATAGCCCACGTGCTCCAAAGCGAACCGCACCACCTCACGAATGTGGCCGTCGTCGTCGACCACGAGAACGTGCCCCATCGCAGCTGCGGTCGGTTGTCGCTCGGAGTCGGGCGCGTCCATCGCCCGCAGGGTGACAGCCCGACGCGGGTGTTGGCCAGCCAAAAGTGGTAGCTCACGGCACCGTTACTCCAGATGCCCCATCTCCCCGCGAGTCGGCTCGCGCCGAGGGCGGACACGGAAACGGGAGTTGACTCCGCATGTTCTCACCCACCTCGCCGGTCGAGCAAGCACTCGAATGAGGTGGGAAGTCACGGCGTCTGCACGAGTTCTGCACAACCTTTCCGCGAGTCTTGCATCGCCCAAACGGCAATCGCCGGGCATCGACGGGCGCAAGCCCCCGCGGAGGTCCAATGGTAGGCGCAGCCCTCACTCCCGTGACACGTGGCGCGCCCAGCCTACCCCCGACAACAGTCGTTCACCTTCAGGAATCACAGAAAACGACAAGAACCGGCACACCTCGTTCACAACTCCAGCCCCACGCACCACTGCACTAGGTGAAACACTGTTAGGCCGCTGCTGCGACTAGGGGTAATTGATGCAAAGAAGTAATACTTACACTATTGGATTGTGTGCGATGTTGGCAACCACGGCTTGCGGTGATGGGAGCGACAGCCAGTCGCAAACGTTGCCGAAGCCCATCTTCCAAACCGCGGAAGAACCTGCGGGCGACACCTGCGAAAACGGCGGTGTGCTGATCCTCACGGGTGTCGACGCCGATGAAGACGGTGAGCTATCGGACGAAGAGATCGAAACGACCAGTGCGATCTGCAACGGAATCGCGGGCATGGACGGAGCGAATGGACCTGACCAGAGCGTCGACGGAATGACGACCGCCGACGTCCGATTGGTCGACACCAAGGTGCTGATGGAAGGGGACCCCGATTGTCCCTACGGCGGAACCGCGATCCGTTCTGGAATTGATGCGAACCAAAGCGGAGCTCTGAGCAACTCGGAAGTCGTGACGATCCAATTCGTCTGCAACGGCGCACCCGCTGCTGCTGCGCTCGTCGAAACCGTGCCGCTCGCAGAGGGCGACAGCAACTGCGAAGCGGGTGGTAGCGCCGTCAGCCACGGCCTCGACGACAACGGCGATGGGGTACTGGACCCAGATGAGGTGACGGCAACCGAATACCTGTGCAACGGGGTCGCCGCTGGCGAGGCCGCGTGCACCTTCCCCGCAACATGGAACGAAACAGACGAGCGCTGTGATGCTTCGTTGGATTGGGCCGGCAGCGACCTGCAAGGACGGTCGTTGGTGGGCACCTACCTCGCGGGCGTCGACCTGAGCGGAAGCGACCTGAGCGACGCAGACCTGACCTGGTCGGTCTTGACGGGTGCCAACCTGTCGTCGGCACAGCTCGTCGGCGCCGACCTGAGCAACGCCTCGGTGGACGGCGCGAACTTCGACAACTCCGTCTTCGACGGGGCCGACCTGGAAGGCGTCGACTTGAGCGACGCGAGTCTCGACGGAGCGAGCGGAAGCGGATTGGTCAATTGTCCCGAGCGGTTGCCAGCAGGATGGAGTTGCTGGAGCCTGGGAGCATCGGGCAACACTCTCGTTGCCCCCGGAACGGATCTGAGCGGGTTGGACCTCAGTGGTGCGGACCTGAGCTCGACACCCTTGGCGGGGGTTCAAGCCACCGGACTAGCAGGGTGTCCCGCGGCGCTCCCTCCCAACTGGGCGTGCATCGACTTCCCCGTCATTGGCAACACCCTCGTCGGGCCGCGCGCCGACCTCAGTGGCCTCGATCTATCGGGAGGTGATTTCAGCCCGACCACGAACCTGTCGAACGTGACCTTCCGCGACGCGGTGCTCACGGGAGCCGCATTCGCTGCCTCGACCGATCTGCGCAACGCCGACTTCCGAAACGCCAATCTGACTGGAGTCACGATTGGCGACGACGTGAACCTCAGGGATTCATCCTTCTCCGGCGCCAACTTCACCGATGCTACCGTTGGTAGCAATGTCGACTTCCGTGATTCGAACCTCTACGGAACCGACTTCACCAACGTCGACCTGTCGGGTGCACGCCTCGGGGGAACGACGGCGACCAACGTCGTGACCTGTCCGGACACGATGCCGAGCAGTTGGAGCTGTATCTCTCTGCCGGACACCGGCAACACGTTCGTCGGGCCCGACGCCGACCTGAGCGAACTCTCCTTCGCCGGCGCAGATTTGAGCAATCAGAACCTGAGCGGTGCAAACCTCGACGGCTCGGATCTGACGGGCGCAAACCTCAACGGCGCCAATCTGAACAACGTAGATCTTCAAGGGGTCACGTTGGACAACGTGACTGGGATGAATCTTCAAGAGTGCCCGGACGGGCTTCCCAACGGTTGGGACTGCGTGCAAAGGACGCTGGTGGGTCCGAGCGCCAACCTGGTGGGTGCGAATCTCAACGGCGCCGACCTCACCGACGCCGAGTTGACCAACGCCAACCTCAGCGGAGCGAATCTCAGCGGCAGCGACCTGGACGGCGTGAACATGAGCGCGGCGACGTTGACCGGCATCCGCGCGACTGGTCTGGACAACTGCCCGGCATCACTCCCCACTGGCTATCGGTGCGTTCGCAGAACGATCCTGGGCCCGGGCGTAGACGCCAGCAACGCCAACCTTTCTCAGGCCTCGTTGGGTGACACCGACCTGACTGGCGCGAACCTCAGCGGGGCGGACCTGAGCGATGCAGACCTGCAGAATGCCACCCTCGATGGAGCGGACCTCTCGGGCGCCGACCTGAGCAATGCAGATCTCAGCAATGCAGACTTGAGCAACGCCGACCTGAGCAATGCCGACCTGAGTGATGCCGACCTCAGCAACGCAACCCTGACCGGTGCGACGCTCAGCGGCGTGACGTGGAACAACACCACGTGCCCCAGTGGCGTCAACAGCGACGACAACGGCAACGTCTGCCCGTAACTCACGCGTCACATCGACCGGCCCAGGTGGGACGAGCACTTCGTCCCGCTTGGGCCTTTCTGCGTGGTCGTGCCTGCGACATGACCTGACTGGCTCGCCGACAAAGCGGTTTGAATCACCGGAGGCGTCGGTTTCGAACGTCGCTCCCGCGCCTTCTGCACGGGTTCTGCACGATTGTTCAGCGAGCTTTGCACGGCCCCTGTGCAGACCTTGCAATCGACGTCGCTAGCTTGTCGAGGGTGGAGCGCGGTTGCGCTCAGTCAGGAGCCAAACATGTCGATACCCAGGATCTTCGGTCTCATTTTTTTCTACATCGTGGTGTGCGTGGGGTGGATGATCCTCGCCGCCGTCACCGCAGACCGGTCTTCCACGCAAAAGTACGATCTGCGTGAGCAGGTCAGCTCGCTCTGGGGTGAACCGCAAGCCCAGAGCGCACCCAGCCTGCACTTCCGCGCCGTTACGCCCTCCACCGCAGACATCACCGCCTCACGAGTCATCTCAGAAGAAGAGGTAGCGCTACTGAAGCTGGAGTTTCCGCCCCCACCCAAACCGGAAACGACTCCAAACAAGAAGCAAGCCAAAGACGCTCCTCCCCCCGAGCCGCCGAAACTGTGGGTCGTCCGCGGCGAACCAGAACCCGTTGCCTTGGCGTCATCGACGGTCGACGCACAGCTACACTCGGACCCGCGTCGCAAAGGACTCGTTTGGTACGCGCTGTACGACGTGCGCTTCGCAGGAGAGTACACCTACCAGCACAAGCGTGACGAGACGGGTTACCTCGACATCGAGTTCACCCTACCAACGCAGTCGGCCCTATACGACGAGCTGGTGTTCCAGGTCGACGGCAAAGACTACCGTGCCGCCCTCGCCCCGACAAGCGGCGCGATCCGCGTCTCGATTCCCGTGCGTCCACACAGCGTCGTTCATTTCAACGCTGGGTACTCCAGCCGCGGCGCAGACACGTGGAACTACGTCCCCGGAACCGGGGTTCAGCAGCTGGAGAACTTCCGAATGACGCTGGCGACCGACTTCAACGACATCAACTTCCCCCCGCAGACGCTTTCACCGAGCGACAAGGCGAAGACCGATCAGGGCTGGGACCTGACCTGGGATCTCAAGTCCACCGTCACCGGCCGCGGCATGGGCATGGTGTTGCCCGAGCACATTCAGCCCGGCGAGCTGTCGACGGTGATGAGCTTGTCGGCACCGGTCAGCCTGTTGTTCTTCTTCGTGATGTTGTTCGTGCTCGCCACCCTGCGCAAGCTCGACATTCACCCCATCAACTACTTCTTCATCGGCTGTGCGTTCTTCGCCTTCCACCTGCTGTTCAGCTATTCGGCGGATCATCTCACCGTTCCGTGGGCTTTCGGCATCAGCAGCGCGGTCAGCATGGTACTGGTCGTGAGCTACCTGCGCCTCGTCGTTTCGCCGCAGTTCGCGCTGCGAGAAGCCGCGCTCGGACAGCTCGTCTACTTGATCGGCTTCTCTCTCGCCCACTTCTGGGCTGGCTTCACCGGGCTGACGATCACGATCCTCGCGATCATCACGCTGTTCATCTTGATGCAGGCAACGGGCAGACTGCGCTGGTCGGAGGTCTTGGCATCGAAGAAGTCGGAGCGCCCCAAGGCGCCACCGCCCCCGCCTCAGCCCGTCGTACCCGCTGGCGCCTGAGCTCCCGACTTCCCGTCGGAAACAACCGCCGTTCGTTGCTTCCCAGCGAACGGCGGTGTAGCGTCAATCGCCGCTCATGAAGCCTCTTCGCGCCTCGTGCCGGGTGTTCATCGCCGTCGGTTGGTCGTTGGTCGCCAGCGCGTGCACGCATCCCCCCGAGCAACCGCCCACCGAAACGCCCGCTGCAACGCCAGCCACAGCCCCGATGGAAGGCGCGCAGCCCACTGATCCCACCTCACCCGCCCGCAGCAACTCATCTGCCGACGTGCCTGGGCCGCCGCAGCCCGCGTCAACGACTGACGCGACGAGCGAAGCGCCGCCACTCGATCCGTCGTTGCTTCGGCCCCTGCGAACCACCGCGTTCGCCACCGAACTCGAGCAGCTGGGCCTCGACCCCGACGCGTTACCCGCGATTTCGACCTTGGGTCAGATGCAGAAGCTCGACGTCATGGAACTCGTCGCGCAGTCACTCGGCGTCGAGTGCACCCACTGCCACGTCAGTGACTCGGATTACCGAGCGGAAACGCCGCGCAAAGCCGTAGCGCGCGTGATGTGGAACGACTTCGTCGTAGGACGCCGTCTGGGCAACGAGCCGTTGTTCTGCGACTCGTGCCACCAAGGCTCTCCGAAGATCCTGCAACGCACCCACAAGCGCGCGGTCAAGGCGTACATGAAGCAGCAGTACGCTCGCCTCGTCGATGCCCAGGGTCAGGGCACGGTCTGCGCGGATTGCCACGGCAAGCCCTTCCAACCTCGGATCCTCGACGCACTGACGAGCGCGGCTTCGACCCAAGCAGCCACCGCGCGTTGAGTGCGCTGGTCGACGGCCGTTCACGCACCGCATCACGGCCCAACCCAAGCGCCGCTGACGGCCGGACGCCATGTATGGCCGGGTGCGCGGCGTGGGAGCAACGCCAGCGCGATCCCACACGGCCCAAAGACGTCGAACGACGCGCCCGGGCCGCGTTCATTTCTCACCAATCCCCGAGGTTTTGATGCCACTCTCGTCGAGGATCTGCCCAAACGTCACCCGCGGCCCATCGATGTTCACAACCCGCCCCAGCCACGACATACATCGCCATTCATGCACGCGTACAGCCCTGGGGATCGCGCTGTGTTCCGCGTGTTTGAGTATCGCCCGCCCGAGTTACGCGGACGACGAATCGGCAACCGCCACGGCTACGAGCGATACCGAGATCGAGACCGTCGAGCGTTGGTACGGGTGGCAGACGTTGGCGGCAGACGGCGCGGCGCTGGCGTTGGTGATTGGCGGCGCCGCGGTCACCTCTCAGGTCGATCAAGGCGCGTACATCATCATGGCGGGCGGAGTCGTTCACGTCGTCGGCGGGCCAATCATCCACTTCACCCATCAGCGTATCGCAGCAGGCTTCGGCAGCATGGGCCTTCGCGCCGCGTTGCCAGTGTTCGGCGCCGCGATCGGCGCCAGCGCCGAGGACTGCTCTGGGGGGTTCGTGTGTGGACTCGTCGGCGGGTTCATCGGCTTCTTCTTGGGCTTCAGCGGATCCATTGCAATCGACGCGGCGGCACTCGCGTACGAGGAAACCACGCCGGAAGATCCGAACTACGGTCGAGCCGCGCCGACGCCCACTTGGGCCGTGTTGCCAAACCTCACGGCAGATCAGACCGGCCTCGCCGTGATCGGGACGTTCTGACCGGCGCTCACCGGGCGTGAAGCAGCAGCTGCAGGGCGCCGTCTTCGTCCAGTGCCTGGATCGCCTCGGCGCTGGTGTCTTGACGCGGCATGACGGCGCGCATGCCCCAATCCCCAAATGAACGCGCTTGGATTTCGCGTTCAGCGACGACTTCGACGTCCGTGTGGCGTTGATCGCCAGCAATGCGCGCGAACGTCGCTTTCACCTTGGACTTCTCGCCTTCCAGTAGTTGCAGGAAGTGAGTGGGGGTGTAGAGCAACAATCCGGAGATTTCAGCGCTCGCGTTTCGCTGCGAGGCACGTTCCGCGATGTGCTGCGCGTCGGCGAATCGAACGTGCCGAGCCACGCGACTGCGATAGATGAGCTGATAGAACATGGGCAATCCGTCCGCGCGGCCTTCACTGACAGCCGGAACTCAGTGCAACCATAGCTAACCGGAGCGACGACGCCATGTACACAATGTGCTGGTCATCTGCTCGCGCCACCTACCCTTGGGGAGCGGTTCAGGTACGCAGCTCGTCAACCCCATCGTTGATCTGAGCCGGTTGGCGGTCCCCGCCGCAACCGCCCGCCTGAACGATTGGCATGTCGTTCAGATTCGCCGCGCAACCATCCAAATACTGCTGAAACCAAACCGTGATGCTGAGGTCGCCATCGGAAGCGGACGGGCTGCACGCCCTGCTCGGTCAAGCCCGGGTTCTGACGTTGGTTCTACCTTGCTGGGGTTGCGCTCGCGAGCAACCCGCGCAGCCATCGCAGCGCCGGATCGGCGCTCGTACGTTCATGCCAGACCATCGACACTCGCCCGACAGGCAACGGCAACGGCGGAGGGAAGACGCGCAACGGCAGGGGAAACGCCAGCGCGACCTGACGATCGATCGCCGCAGACAGGTCAGAAGTTGCGACGATGGATGGCACGACGAGAAAATGCGGAACCGTCAGCGCGACTTTGCGTTGGAGGCCCACTGCCCGCAGCGCCCGGTCGACCCCGGTGGGTCCCGAACGCACGGCCTCGGAGACGACGACGTGCGGGATCGACGCCCAGACCTTCGCGGTCAGTCGCTTGCCCACTGCGGGGTGCCCCTCGCGCACGATGCACGCGTAGGGTTCTTCAAACAACGCCTGTTGCTCGTGCCCGGCGGGTATTTGGTCGAAGTAGCCGAGAACCACATCGAACTCGCCGTCGACGAGCTGGGTGGGAACCGAATGGCGCCCCCAGCTTCGGACTTCCACCCGCACATTCGGCGCTGATTTGGTGATCGCGTCGAGCACCTTGGGCAAGACGACCAACTGAACGAAGTCGCTCGCAGCAAGGACGAACCGTCGCTCTGATGTCAGCGGGTCGAAGCGCTGTTCACCCAAGGCCCGCTCGAGCTGCGCCAGACCGTCCCGCAC
>QJWJ01000259.1 GCA_003235365.1 Deltaproteobacteria bacterium | reverse complement strand
GCTGTGGATGACTTTGCGAAGGTGGACGCTGACTGTGTGGTTGCTACTGCCGAGAACGATGATGACGAAGCATTCGCGGCTAGGTTGTTTGCAGACCTTCCGCAAACTCCTCCGCGGCGAGTTCACTGATCGATTTGTGACTACCAGCCTCGCGCAGAACCTCCAGCGCAAACATGATGTGGCGAAGAGCTGCAGCGCGGTCGGCGTTTGAAAGAGCTTCCAGTTCTCCGTCTTGAATTCGCGTCGCGAGCTCCTCGAGCTCTTCTGGGCTTGCCTGCGGGTAACGCGGAGAGACCTCCACTTCGAGCTTCAACGCAGCATCCATGATGAACCGGCAGCCGCTCTCGGTGAGCCGCAGAAACACATGGCGGTGTGGGAACTCGAATAGGCTTGAAGGCTCTTCGATGTCGTTTGGGTCGCAGATTACCGAGGCGACGTAGTACCGCATAACCAGCAGGGCGCGGGCCTCGTCTGGGTCTGTCGACTCGATGTTCTCGCGCTTGCGAAAGTCCGCCTGGGCCAGTCGAATGATCGACTGCTTTTCTTTTGCACCAAGCAAACGAAGCCCCAAGACAACTGCGTCTCGGGGCCGATCTTCCATCTCACTCACGAACGCGTCCGATGGCACCATGACGGTGCCGGGCGCCTCCCGCGGGAGGGTCTTTTTTTGCTCGGACAGGTTCATGCGAGTCCTTTCGGTCTACCCGTCACTTGCTTTTGCTTTTTGAGCTGTTCGTTTCGTTCGATCCAGATTCGTTCGGTTTCGCTGCCTTTGAGCTTCCCGTCTCGGTGGAGCTCTGCGAGGCGCTTTCGGCCAAGGAAGAGAGCGATTTCTCCGTCAGTGCAATGGTCAGCTGCCTTGAAATAGTGAGCAGCAAGGCCCTCTGCATCCAAGGCCGCATACCATCTAAAGGGGTTTCGTCACCCCCCGCGAGACGGATAGCGATCTTCAAGACCTCGGTTGGGTCTAGGCTATCAAGGCGTATCGAGCTCGACTGTTCGAACTGCTCGTAAGCCTCATAGATGTATTGCAGCAGCTCTTGGCCAACGCGGCGATCGTCGCGCAGCTGTTCAGCGTTTGCCCATGGTCGGGAAGGGTTATCGGCGTCCACTGCAACCGCGGCAACGGTCTCGACCCACAGTTCCAGCGCGCACACTGGATCGTCCAGGTCCCAGCGCTCGGCGCCAGCTTCCTTCGCCGCAGCCTTCGCTGCAGCATAGACGCGCGTGCGCTCTCGGCCGCTGAGGATCTTCAGGCCGACTTGGTGCTCCACATCCGAGCCGATCAAGATGATCGGTATCACCTTGATCTCGGGCTCGGTCCCTCCGATGTCAGCGAGCTGCATTACGAGATCTTGAGCTTGCGGTCGATCACCATGAGTGTGGCACTGCCGGAGTGCTCACCAGATTCCGTCGTGGACGTCAGGTTGATGTCGGACACCATGACGCGGCCGCTGATTGTCTTGGTCCCAACCACGCCGTAGACGCATCGGAAGATCACACCGTTCTGGGCGTCTTCGATGAGCTGCGAGGCCGTGTCGTCGCCTTGGACCACCGTCAGATTGACGGTCATCTGCGAGTCTTGCACGCCCTCTTGGATCACGTTGCCGCCGGCGAGTTTTGCGATCGCTCGGTTGGCGGTGATGGAGAACCCCGTGCCGCTGGCAGTCGCGACCAGCTTGCTCTTCTTGTAGATCTGTCCTGGGCGAACGCGCTGTCCGTCAATGCTTGCCATTTAGTTGGCTCCCTTCGGTGAACAGCGTTCAGCCGATTTGTCTGACGACGGTGGCCGTCAGGTGGTTCTGGTTGAGCACCTTCGTGGGGATGTTCGCCACGAGGCAACCGCCGCCGAGCGTCGCGTTGTATTGGACGACGGCGAGGTTCCCCGCTGGGTCCTCCAGCAAGAGCTGCCCTTCTTCGGTGTCGCCGAAGCGCGCGAGCTCCGCGTTGATAGTGGCGGCCCACAGCTTGGGCGTGCTCACGCCTTCTGCTGGCAGCTTTCCGTCGGGCGGGTCAGGGGCGACGTGCGGGTTTGCTACAGCGTGCTCGTTTTCCCACACATCATCGATGTGCTCACGCACGCGCTGAGGAACGACGGCCTTTGAGACATCCAGGACTCGATAGTCCGGCGTTGCGCCATCGAGTGAACGCGCGGTGATGGCGAGCACAATGACCGCCAAGTTGTTCCGTGTTCCGATCGGTGTGACGCCACTGTTCAGGCAAACATCCGTGACCGTGCGCGATGGGATGTGCTCATTGCGGAAGTGCGACGGGACGCCGGGCAGCACCTCACGGTCGAATCTATGGTTCGGGTCGCCCAGGTCTGTGACTGGTGCCGCCTCGATTACCGAGCGATAGGAGGCCATCGCCGCAGCCAGCTTGGACGGGTGCGTGCGACCCAGCTGCCAGACGACCTGTCCCAGCGCCTGGTTGCAGCTGTTCTGCGACAGCGTGGAGGCTGCCGACTGTGTGCCGTTGTGGCCGAAGACCATGTTCTCCGGTCCCGGACCGAATGGTCCGCCCTTGGACGAACCTTGCGCGGAGATTGCCGCCACCTCAGTCGAGGTGTTTGCTCCCCACGCCGTGTAGTCGTAGCGGCCCGCCAGTGTTGCATTGAGCACAGTCGTGATCGTCTCGACGCCTGAGCCGCCAGCGAACGGCACAGCGCCATTCGCAAGTGCCGTCCCACCAGAAAGCGCAACGGTCACACCTGTGCCAGAGAGCCCAGCAAGGTCATCCAGATAGGCGATATGCGAGTTGCCGCGTGCGCCCTTGTTCAGAGCGGTGTTGGTGACTGTGCCAGTGACATTGTTTGGCGAACAGAAGATGTTCGCTCGCGCCGCGATCTCGGTCTCGACCAGATCGCCAATCTGCGTGGGAGTCGCTCCCGACTGAAACCCGATCGAGAAGTACTCGTCATCGAGCCAGAACGAGAAGCTGCCCGCTTTAGCTGCGGTGCCGCTGACAACGATGTCGAGCGCGGCCTGCGCGCCGCCTGATGGCTCAGGCACGGCACACGCCTTGACCAAGACGCCATCCGTCTGGAACGCCGTCTCGATCATGCCTGCGAGCTCAGAGCCTTCGCCGGCCTTGGTGATGCCTTCAGTGGGGTCGGTGACGTCGAAGATCTCGTAGTCCGTCGCTGCCGAACCAACCTTGTAGCCTACAAGCAGGACGTAGCGAGGGATCGAGCCGATACCGCCTCGCGCTTGGGCGTAGCGAACCTCAGAGTATGCGCCCGGGGTCTTTACCGAGCCGGTGAGGCCGGTGGGGATGAGCAAAAGCATCAGCCGTTACCTTTCGAGCCGGTGGTCGTGGTGCTGCCGGAGGCCTTCTTGGGAAGCTCGGGCTTCACGTCCTCGAACGGGTCGATCAGGTCGACTACGTTCGACGGGGGAGTAGCGAAGCGTTTTGCGGCTTCCGCCAGCGCGGCGAAGTTCGCAGGGCGACAGCGATAACCTGCAACGTCTGCTGCAGCGCCATCGCCGGGGAGCAGGTCACCGTCTTTCAGGCACTGCATGTAGTACTGGGTCGCTGGGACCTCGACAGGATCGGCCTTGGTGAACTTCGCTGTGAAGTCTGGGTCACTCGATGCCACGCCCAGAAACACCCAGCAGTTGTCTTGGGGTGGCTGGTTGAGGGTGAGCGAATCGCCCGTGAGCTTCTCTGCGGCCTTGCGCAGTCGGCGCTCATCGGCTGAAAGGTTGTCGTGCACGACCGTTCGCTTCGGGCAAAGCTTCGCTCCGACGAATTGATGCAGTGGCTTCTCTCCCGGCTGCACCTCGGTCATGACCACATGTCCGGGGCGCCCGAGTCTGTCCAGCCCGTGAGCGGCACACGATTGGCGCACGTTCAGCGGGTGCACACCCCATGGGTTGGGGTACACCTTTAGAGTTTTCTGCATTGATTCCTCTAGGAAAGGTCAGAGGTGAACAGCGCTAGGTCGGCGTCGTCGCCGCCCAGGTATGTGACGCAGCTATGCGCTGGAGAAACTGGAGCGCCGACGAGATTGTCGGCAGTAATCAGCATCGACGCCTGAAACACCCAGTGCGCGGTCTGGACCGGCGTGTTGGGTGGGATGAGCAGTTCTTCTGGCTGACCACCGGCGAGCTGCAACCGCTCGAACCCAGCGTTCTCCATCAGCGTCTTGCCCCACGCCGTCTTGGTCGTGTGGATCGAAAGCCACTGGTCGCTGGCATACAGCCCAAGCTGGGCTCCAACTGATGCCCAGAACTGATCCCGAAGCGAAAGCTTCGTGCCTTGGGCTGGCGGCGGTATCCAGGCCAGGTGAACGTCCAGGTCTTGAATGGTTCGCGAGACCGCCACTTGCCGTGGGCCAGAGTCGGTTTCGTGCCACACGAACAGCGCCGGCAAGTCCGTTAGTTTGAAGTCGCCGTGACGCGGGTCACGAACGAACACCGACTTCGCAATGCTCGGTTCCGTTCGAGCTACGCTCTTCCAAGCGTTGTCGAGGTTTCGGCACAGAATCAGCTGGGCGTCCTTGGCGAACGTCCACAGCCACGGTGCGCCGGGTGCGCCTTCTTGCGACTGGCCCGCAAGCGGATAGTCAACGCCGTTTACCTGGTGCGCCATATCTGCCTGAACCGCTTGAACATTGGGGCATAGCCCTTGATCACCGCATCACGCGCTGGCGCCATCGCCGGAATCATGAACGGGTAGGGCTTCGTCCCTGGGTGGTTGACGTACCGGCGGAACACGATGCGCCCCTTCCAACGAAAGCGCAGGGCCACTCGGTGCGTCCCAATGTCGGTGATGTCCCGCCTCGACTGGCCAGGGTTGAGCGGGTGCGTTGTCCCGTGCCCAGCCTTCGGCCAAATCTGGTGCGGCCGCGTTCCGTACTCGACGAAGCGCGCGTACCGCGTGACGTTCTGGATCTGCGCAATCGCGATGCCGTTGCGGTAGCCCTTGTACAGCCCGCGCAGGTTCGCGCCGGAGGTCAGTAGCCCCGTGCGTCGCTTGTGCTTGTGGTTGCGTCGCGCGTAGGTTGCCCCAGCGCGCGCTCCCTTCGTGACCGCGTCAATCGAGCCAACGCGAATCGCGTGGTCGGTTCTCGCGACTGCCTTGTCGAACCTCGAATGGTCGACCTTGACGGTGAACACTTCAGAACGACCCGAAGCACGAGAAGGTTTCGTCGGGGAGGTACGTGCTCGTTTCGTCTGCCGGCACAACGTCGCCGCCAGAGTTGGCAGCGGGCGGTGTTACCCCATCGAGCACAACCTTGTTGGTCGCGATGTCGTTGACTTCGAGACGCAGCTGCCTGCGCTCTTCGTCCATGTCACCACTGAAGCCCCAAAGGTTCACACGCTCTGCGGCGCAAAGCCGAAAGAACCGCAACGCCAGCTGCTTGAGCAACTCATGCGCCGTCGCTGGCGTAAGTGCGGCGACGTATGCCTCGTGCACCTTACCGGCTCCGGCCTTGACTGGTGCTTCCGCCGCACGAACAGCTCGCTGAACTGCTTGCGCAACAGCAGTGCCGTCGTCGAAGTCGTCGAAGGCTCGGTCAACTTGCACCTGACCGAACTTGTTGACGATGTCCTCCCAGTCGATGATGTCGCCAGCGACTTGTGTGACGTCTGTGACGGCTGCCTCGTTAGGCATTGTTCTACTCGATCAGATCGGCGAACTCTGCGGCCTGCTCTTTGGTGAGCTTGACGCTGTCTCCAGCGCGCTTGCTCTCGCCATTGATGAACAAGACACCCGCGTCGGGCTTCAGCGTGTATCGTCCAGCACCAGTCTTCTGTGCCTTCGGCTCTTCGGGCTTGGCTGGCGCACCCTTCACGAGGTTTGCGCCAACCGCTTCGGCTTGTTCTTTCGTCAGGCGGATCTCTTCGCCTTCCTCCCACTTCCTTCCGAATGCCCAGGTCGGGCCGGGGAAGTGGTACAGGTCGCCAGTGCCATACTTGGGCGGCTCCGGCTTGCCTCCGGTGCGCGCTTCCAACGCAGCGAGCCGTGCCTCGGCTTTTGCCGCTCGATCTTCAGCCTCGCGCTGCGCGTCCTGAGCGGCCTCGACAACGTCGTGGGCTGCCTGGACAACGTCCTGGGCTGCCTGAGCGGCGGCCTCGGCCTTCTCTGCGCGCTCGGCAAGCGCTGCGTTCTCAGCAGCCAGTTCGTCGAGCGCACCTTGGGTTTCGTCTGCCGCCTTTGCGGCCGTCTCATCACTCATCGCTGTGGTTCCCTTCCTTCAGTTCAAAACCAACCCAGCAATCAGCTGTTTGGCGTGATGATCAGGCCGCCGGCGTCTGTCGCAACGATCTTCGGCACATCCTTGCGCGTCGCGCGCGCCATATACCGACCATCAGTGCCAGCAGCCTCGTCCCAGATCAGCCAGCGCTTGAGCTGACCCCACTGGAAGGTGTAGGCGAACGACAGCGTGCGGCGTTGCGGCGTGTTCGCAACGTAGCCAAGCCACAAGCCCGAGGTTCCCCAGGCGTACGTTGCCGTGTTCATCTCGCGCGCAGCGGCGACGAAGTACTCGTCGACTTCCAGCACGTCCCGGAGCACGGCTTGGGTCACCCGAGCGGGCTGGTTCATGTTTCCACCCGGAGCAATCGTGTTCACGACATCCCGGTGACGGCGCAAGACGTCGTGTGTCTTCTTCGTTGCGATGCACACCAAGCGCGCCTCGCTGGGGCCCTTGAACAAGTTTCGTTTGATTTCGTCGATCACTTCGAGCGGAGCGCCACCCGATGCGGTGTCCCAACGGTCTGCCGCAGCAACCGTCACCTTGTTGGTGTGGTTGGCGCCGAGCATCAACAGATCAGCGATGCGCTTCTCTCGCTTGTATTCGAGACCACGCAAGACCAGGTCTTGCGCATCGAACAACGCGTCCAGCGGCATGTCCTGATTGTCGATCTCGGTCCGGTTGACGTACTCCTTGTAGGAGCGGTTCTCCACCACGTAGTTGTCCGTGGTCATCTTGCGACGCAGCCGATTCGGTTCGCCTTCGCCGTCGAGGTCGACCGTATCGTCAGGGACATCGGTGTCCTGACCCTTCGGGAACTTGAAGTAGGTGTCCGATGCGACGTCGCGTTCGATCACAGGAACCGCACGCGTGCCAACGAACTCGTCGTTCGCATACGCGATCGTCAGTTCATTGATGACCGCATCGATGTGTACCTGGTCCGTGGTGACACCGCGTTCCATGAGCTCGGCCGCAGCCGCGTTCGCGAGATGCAGCTGTGCCATCTCGTCATCTTTGCTCAGCAGCTTCGCGAGTTGCTTCTTGTTGAGCTTACGGGCTGCCTTCTTGTACGTGGAGTACTTGAGCCCCAGGTGTGCCTTTAGGCGCTGATAGCGGCGCCCTTCGGGCGTACGCTGGCCTTTCACGATCGAGCCGTGAGTGAGCGGAGGTCTGTTCATTCTTCGGTTCTCCAAAAAGATGTTGTTTGATGCGCTCCGACCAGCGTCAGGCGGTGTAGACGGTCTGGGCCATTCCGAGGTTGCAGCCCGCGAGCTTCCCTGCGGAGCCAGCCTCGGTCATCTGTCCCACGCAGCCCTTCTTGACGGTTCCGCCGCCAGGAACGATGGCTGCCACGCCATCCGTGCCGGGAGTAGCGAACGCACCTTGATTGACGACTCCGCTGCACAGCACCGGAACGATGCCGGAGCCGAACATGTAGACGGCAATTCGCTTCGTCTTGTCGTCGTCACCGTCGCCGGCGCGCGACGCGATGCCGAAAGCGTCATCGGTGGTCCCCTCGGACTCAA
>QJWJ01000343.1 GCA_003235365.1 Deltaproteobacteria bacterium | reverse complement strand
GTCGACTCGACCGGATCGCAAGTTGCCCCGCGACTGCACGATCATTGGAAATCGGGGTGGAACCCCCCCGACTCGGGTCCGGCCGTGTTACGACAAAGCAACCTCCGCCCCGTGCCATCCTGGAGCCCAAGATGAAGTTTACTCTGCCGTCCGTGTTGCTGTTGTCCGTCGCTGGCTTGGGGGCGGCGGGAGGCTGTACGTCCAACAATCGAGAAACGGCGAACGACGGCGTCCCTCCGAACGACGTCACTCCCATCGCAAGTAGCAACGGGGATCCGGCGAGCACGCCCACGGCAGCTGCGCCTTCCCCGACGCAACTCGACCCCGACCAGCCGAGTCCGGAGCCAGGGGGGACGGTCGAGCCCATTGCGCCGGGGACCTCCGGAGTCGACACGTCACCGACGAGCGACGGCAGCGCCAATCCACCGGCCGCAGCTTCGTCGAGTGGCGACGACCCAACCGTCGTGAAGATTGGCGACATCGGTTTCTCAGTGCCCAGCGGCACGTTCGAGGGTTCTCTGATGGTGAACATCACGACGACAGGCACGGGCACGGAGCTGCGCTACACGACGGACGGCACGCGGCCCACCGCGAGTGCCACGCTCCATGACGGCGCGCCGCTCACGTTGACGGAAACGACGCAACTGCGCGCTCAACAGTTCGTCGACGGTATGCCCGCCGGGTTTGGGGCCACAGCCATCTACATCCGACGCACGTTCGATGTGAGCTCCGACATTCCGCTGATCATCCTGGAAGCCTACGGTGGCGGAAAACCGCCTACGCAGGCAGGCCCCGAGAAGGTGGTGTTTCGCGACTTGGCCTTCATGCTCTTCGAACCCGTGGACGGCGTGGCCTCGATCTCCGCGACGCCGACTTGGGCGAACCGCGCCGGTTATCACGTGCGCGGGCAGTCTTCGGCGTCGTTCCCCAAGACGCCCTACCGCGTCGAGCTGTGGAACGAATACGACGAGGACTTGGACCGACCGATGATCGGCATGCCGGCGGACTCGGACTGGGCGATGATCGGCGAGTACTCCGACAAGACGTTGGTGCGCAACGCCTTGTCGTTTTCGCTCGCGACGGAGATGGGCCTGGAGGCGCCGGAAATGCGCTTCGCCGAGGTCTACGTCAATCAAGCGCAGGGCCCCCTCGAAGCGACGCATTACGAGGGCGTCTACGCCATCACCGAGACGATCAAGAACAAATCGGGCAGGCTCGACCTGGCACAGCTCGAGCCCGAGGACACGATGGATACCCAGCTCTCTGGGGGCTACATCTTCAAGTTCGATTTGGCGGCCCTGCGGGAAGACGAAGGAGAGATCGAGATCCCCTGCATCGGCGACGAAGACACCTGTTTCGACGATCTGGAGCTGACCGATCCCGTCAACCCCAATGCGGAACAGCTCGCGTGGATCAGCGCCTACGTGTCGCAGGCGCATGATTCGTTGATTGCAGAGCCCATCGGCAACTACTCGCAGTACCTCGACGTCCCCAGTTTCGTCGACCTGATGGTGTTGAACGAACTCACCAAGGGCGGCGACAAATACGTGCGCAGCGTGTACTTGCACAAGGATCGCGACGAGCTGATCACGGCCGGGCCAGCCTGGGACTACAACTTCACGCTCGGCAACTTGGTTTCCAGCGTCGAGGGCTGGCAGGTCAGCGGAGGACGGGACTACGGCGCCAACTGGTTTCAAATCTTGTTCGCGCAACCGGAAATCCGTTCCGCGATGGCCGCGCGCTGGGCCGAGCTGCGCCAAGGCATCTTCTCCGATGCGGAGCTGCTCGCTCGCGTCGACGAGGTCGCCGCGCCCATCGTCCAGGCCGGTCCACGCGATCTCGAGCGCTGGCCAGTAATGGAGGGCGGAGTGTTCGGGGGCGGCTTTGGGCGGCGCGACATGGATACCGATGCCGGCGCGGGGGAAGAGATCCCCGCCACCTGGGAAGGCCACATCGACGCGATGAAGCAGTGGATCCTCCTGCGCACCGCATGGCTGGATTCCGAGTACGCGACGTTCTGAACGCGTTCGGCGCGGCAAACCGCGGCGCTCACTTACCGCGAAGCTTTCGACGGGCCGGCGTCTGCGGCGCGCTCGGGCGATGTTGCCCTTCTTGCGTCATCGCGTCGAGCGCGAGATCCAGCGACTGGGAACGAGTCAACCGAAAGCGAGTGGTCTTCGTCGCGAAGCCAGCCGCCTCGGCTGACAACACGTGCACTCGTGCGTCTCGAGGAACGCGCTGATCGAACGGGTTCGGGATCGCCACGCCGTCCAACTGAAGTTCGGCAGTCGGTGGCTGAGTGGTCACCTTCAGCCGCACGCTGGCGGCAGCCGACTCGGAGGCAGGGATAGAGCCCGTTGCCGCCGCGTTCGAGTCGACCTGCCCAGACTGGCAGGCCGCGAGTGTACAGCAGAGCAGTAGCGACGTTCTTCTTCCGGTAGCCCTGCTCGACATCGTTCACGGACCCCTGTCGTCTTCGGCACAGTCCTCGGCGGCCGTGACTCTGCTCGACCACCACCCTTCCTTGCAGAGATGGAGGTTGCCGTCAACGCAGCGGCTCTCCCCAGCCATGCACTGGCCTTCCAGGTACACGCAAACGGCATGACTCTCCCCTTCGACATCGGGATCCTCGATGCACCAAGCGTCGAAGTTGCACGTGCGGTCGGGGTGCCAGCCCGCATCAACACATTCGAGAACGAGATCGTCATCAAAACACCGCGTGGCACCCGCCGGGGAACAGGTTCTGGCGCCCACTTGGCATCGAGCCGTCTGCCCCTCGGCGTGGCAGCTCTCGGGCGCAACGCACCGATCGTGCAGACGCGGTATGTCGTTCTCGGATTCGCAGCTCAACACCAGGACGCCGTTGGTCGCCAACGCCGCAGCATCAGGTTCGGAGCGCGTCAGGCAGAAGGTGGAATCAGTGCCTGGACAAGCGACCTCCGGGTAGACGCACGCTCGTTCGAACAGCGGCCCGGCGTTCGTCGATCGCTCAGGTAACTGACAAGTAGCGCCCACCGTTGCGCAGTCGAAGGACGTCTCCCAGAAGTTGCTCTTGCCGGGACCGGTCGGTACGTGCCCCCCAACCGGGCGAGCACACCGCTGCAGCTTCGTACCGTCGCATCTGACGCGGTCCTCTTCGCACTCGTCGCAGGCGAACGAGAAGATGCAACCGCCGATGCAACTCATTCCGTTAACCCACACCAGCAGGTTCCTCGTAATCGCGCTTCGCATGGCTGTACGCACGACGCCAAGCTATCAAGAACTGCGCCTCGGCGACAGCGCGTGAGAGGCGTCTCGCGAGCCGACGGGTCGCTCGTGGCCGTTGGGCCCTACGCGGGTGCGCTGGACCTGGGCGACGGCCCGGTGCCGGACGCGGGCAGCAGCCCCGACGTATTCATTGCTCGTTTGCCGGCGTAGAGCACCAATCAGCTTGCCAGTGCAAGCTGATCGGCGCCCTGGCGCTGGCGATTGGCACGACCCTATCGCGCCGTCGTCTGCGCGAAATCCATCGCCAGATCGACGTTGAGCATCGCGGCGGCCCTCGCCGCGGCCGCCGCGGCGAGAACGGCGCCTTGCATCGCCGTGGTGAGGTCACCTGCGGCGTAGATCCCGGTGACGGACGTTTCGCATGTCATCGGGTCGATGGTCACGAAGCCGTGGTCGTCCAGGACCACCCCGAGCGATTGGACCAACGGCACCTGGCGCTGCGGGGGATGGGTGAAGAGCACTTCACGAGGCACCACTTGGCCGTCGGTCAGCTCGACAGCCTCGAGCCGCCGTTGCCGCCCGATGAGCCGAGCCACGGGCGCTGTTTCGAGCCGAATGCCGGCGCTTTCGAGGGTGGCACGCGTCTCGCTTGGGGCATCGAAGGCGCCATCGGTGAACGCGACGAGATCGCGAGTCCAACCGCGCACCATCAAGGCAAACGGCAGGAACTTCTGCTCGTCGCCGGCTCGAGCGAGGTATCCCCAGGGCCGATCCCTCACCTCCCAACCGTGACAGTACGGGCATTGAAAGATGGCGTGTCCCCACAGCTCGCCGAAACCTTCAATCGGCAGCAGCTCGTCGATCATCCCGGTGCACAGCAAAATGCGGCGCGCCTCCACACTTGCGTTGCTGAGTTCGACTCGAAACCGGCCACGGCTACCCGAAATGGACTCGACGCCGACATCGCGCACGCTGACGCTCGGGTAGCTCACAAGCTGCTCCCGTCCGATCTGCCGGAACTCCTCCGGGGGGGTGCCGTCTCGCGTGACGAAATTGTGGATGTGTTCGGCGGCGGCGTTGCGGCGTGGGCCCGCATCGCAAAGCAGGACTCTTTTGCGGGCGCGGCCCAGGGTCAGTGCGGCGGCTAGTCCGCCCGGGCCACCGCCTACGATCACGACGTCAAAGGACGATTCAGCTTGGGTATTGGTCATCTCGGTCTCGTTGTTTGAAGGTGTGACGTCGCGACTCGGGGAGTCACGCGTGGCTCATTCTGCGCTTGGACTTGCGTTGCCCGGGCGAGCAAGCCGTGAAGCGACGACGAACGTCGGCGGCGAGCCGGGCCAAGGTCACTTCGCCCAGGCGTGAAAGCAGCAGTTGTTCTGCATCGTTCAAGGAGTCGTCGAGGGCGGCATTGACTGCCTGTTCGATGAGGCAATCAGGGGCTTCGCTTCGGTTGCCGATCGCGAACAGGGACGGCGAGCCGAGAGCTTCGTAGACGTCCCGAAGCGTCACTTCCGACAGATCGCACGCCAGCGACCACCCTCCGCCGTGACCCTTTTCGGAGTGGACGTATCCGTGATCTCTCAGACCAGCCATGATCCGGCGAATCACGACCGGATTGGTGCCCATGGCCTTGGCCATTTGCTCCGAGGTCGAAGGCTCCGTGTGCTCGGCCATGTGCAAGAGAACGTGCAACACGCCAGACAATCGACTGTCCTGTCTCACGTAACTTGATATGTTTCGTGAGATCCCGAAAGTCAAGCCGGGCGAGCCCAATGAGGACACTGGATGCATGCGGTGTGTATTCCGCTGGACGGACTGCTCACCCACCCCGGATACCGGCCGTGGACGGGCTCGTCACGAAAGCTGTCGAGATTGCAGTGATCCGTGTGCTGGAGAAGGGTGCTTCTTGGAAGTGCGACCCACGACCCCGCCGTCGGTTGTGCAGCCAAGCCGGAGGAGTTCAACGATGAAGAGTCACATTGCGAAGCATACGACCTGGGTCGGCCTGGCCCTCGTGTATCTGACGACCGCGCTTGCGACGCGCAGCGGCGAAACGAGCTGCGGGGTATGCGAATCGAGCGATCACATACCATTGGAGCAGGTGGGCAATGCCGCACTTGGCGCCGCGGCGCTGGCCCTTGCCGAAGCCCTTCGCCCTGCTCGCCGTGTACACCGATCGCGAAAGCGCGCGCCGCGTCAGAAACGCAATCCCGACGGGTCGGCGTGAAGGTGATCCTTCATCACGTATAGGGCGCACGCAATCTTCTCCTCACATGCAACTTCGAAGTCAGAACACGAAACCCAACTGATCAGCAGCGGACACACCAGGCCTTGATCGCAATGTAGTTGAAGGGCATCGGAGGAGTTCGCTATGGGTGAACACAGACAACAAGAAGGTGATGGTCCAAGGAAGACCGAAGAGATTCGCGATCTCTGGGACGTGGCGTTCGGGGTCGCTCGGCGAAAACGGTTGAGCATCCAGGACGCAGAGGACGTCGCGGTGGAGTCCGTGGTTGCCGCCTGGAAGGCTCCCAAGTTCCGCGAGCTGGAACACAGCGAACGACGTGGCTACGTCTACGTGACCGCCAAGCGCAAGGCCAGCCAACGCCTACAGCAAGCGAGGGGCAGCGAACCGTCGGACGTCGATCCGACGATCCCCGCACCGGCGTCCGAGTTCGACCCGGCACTGCATGTCGCACTGCACCAAGCACTTGCCGACATCGAACCGCAACTGGTGCTCGTTCTCCAACGCTACTACGGCGAAGGCGAAACAGAGAGCGAAATTGCTGAGGCGCTCGACTACTCCCGTGGAACGGTGAATCGCTACCGACACCTTGCGTTGAGCCGTCTCAGAGAAGAGTTCGACGTCCCGGAAATGTCCCCGCCACCCAGCATGCCCACCGAAGCGCCCGCGGACGATAGCGCGCACTTGCCGAGCGGCACGGTCAACACCGTGCCGGCGAAGGACGTCGGATGATGAGGTTCGAAGATGGAGGGAGATGCACGATGAACGACATGAAAACGACGCAGAAATCAAATCGAGGTTGGCAACTCAGCGACCGCGCAGCCAGGCGTGTTCTTCGCGATGCGGGGATCTCCGAGGGCCCGGCGTTGCCCAACGCGAAGGAAGACATCCAACGAGAATCGGCGCAGGCGTTCGAACGCGCCTGGCCGAGGTTGTCGATGCTGCTCGCCGAACAGCATCCCGGAGCGGACGATGGCGTTCACCGCGGTCTCCAGGCGCGCGTCTCCAAACACCTCGACCGTTTCCTCGGCTGCGATTTGCGTACCGTCGTCGTCGAGCCGCTCGAGCGGTGCGGTTGGAACGGAGTCGCCGTGTACACGCCAGATCCTGCACACACGGCGCTCCGGGTCGTGGCGTCTTCTGATCATACTTGCGTGAGCACGCTCAGCCACTCCTTGTATCGTCACGAACGGGTACTGCCGGACATCGAGGTCGACACGTTTCGGCAATGCCGGGCCGAACGAATCCAGGGCGGTGGGTTCGATCCGCGATTCGATCCGTACCTCTACCACTTGGGGGGCCACAGTCGTTTCAAGGATCGCCTCTTCGTTCCGCTGCTGCTCGTGAGGCACGAGGCGGATTGCCAAGTCTACCAGGAGTTCTGCCACTGGGTACGGCAGGACAACGAGTGGGTCCCTTCGGTTCCGCCAGGTTACCAATTACAGGTGATTGGGACGGTGTCCGTTCATCGGCAAGATCTCGGCTCGGCTGCGCTCGTCTCGGAGACCTTGCATCGGGTCACTCAGATGGCACCCGCGGTGCACGCGGCATCGTTGCCGGGGTTGCTCGAGGCGTTGCTCGGCGAGCTCATGGCGGTGGTGGGCGCGACGCACGGTGCTGTCCATGTCGGCCGCGACCCAGAAGCGATCTTCATGGGTGAACAGGCCGTTGTCCTGCGCCACGGGCGTGGCGTGAGTCTCGGTTGCCACGAGGCGGGCGGCGTTGCTTCTCCCCCCCGACGCGAAGGGATTGGTGCCGACGCTCTGAAGGCGGGACGGGTCGTGACGCTCACCGGAGACGAACTGGCGAAACGCAACTCGCGGCTCGCGAACATGGGAATCGAGGCAACCGTCGCCGCTCCGATGTTCAACAGCTCTGGCGAAGGGATTGGCTTGACGTATCTGCACTACACCTCTGCTCCACCGCGAGTCGACATGAAACCGCTCGTCGACGTCGTGGCATCAGCCGTCGGTATCGCGTTGCGCTGCACCGAGCGGCTGATGGCGCCCGAACGCTTGCTCACGGAAGCGGCGCTGCTGGCGCAAAGCATCGGGTGCAGCACGCGCGACCGCGTCGCCCGTGTCGCCCACCTCGTGTGGACGCTTCTGGGTTCGGACTTCGCCTCTTGCGTCGTCGTTTCGCCCGACGAGACGCGCACCTGCTATCATTTGGGGCGTTTCGTGGGAGAAAGCGAGGGCGCCCCAGGTGATCGAGGTCTACTCGAGGCGGCGTTGAAGAGCATTCCTGTGCCAACGCGCTCTCAGTACTGGGATGGAACCACCCGACTGTGGCCGC
>QJWJ01000483.1 GCA_003235365.1 Deltaproteobacteria bacterium | reverse complement strand
CCGAAAGCTCCTCCTTGTTGCTTCGCGCGGTCGGCTTCGACTCGTTGGCGAGTCGCTGTATCGCGCCATGACGACGCCCTTCAGCGGCTGTCGTCCGACTCGAGCCCCTGGTACTCGAGCCCCAGCTCCGCCCAAATGGGTCGCATGTCGAGGCGGTCGAGCTGCGGGTTACTGCGGAACAGCCGCTCCTGTTCACGGAGCCAGTTGATCGCATCGGCCCGACTCCGCTTGCCTCGTGCCAGCTGCCGCAGCGTCTTGCCTCGAAACATCTCGATGGGCTGGTCGAGCATGGCCATGACCCTGCCCGTCAGTTGCTGGGCGATGGCCTCCTTCGCTTCATCAGGTAATTCGATCGGACCCTGCGGGTCGTGGAACTCGCGCGCGGGGGTCGCACGAGCGCCCTCGTAGGAGTCGAGGCGAGCCTGAAGCTCCTCGCCGCACAGTTCCAACAGTCGCTTCTTGACTTGCGCCAGCCGTTCTTGCGAGTTCGTGGACACCAACAAGGTGTCACCGCGGAGCTGCAGGTGCGCCAGCAACACGTCATCGGGGCTCAGCCAATCATACTCGTCCTCGTCCCCATTCTCGTTATCGAGAGCGTCGAAGTGCTGGCGTAGAGTTCGGCGAACGGACTGCACATCGCGTACCGTGAAGCGGCCTTGCGACGACAACAACTCGTGCCCGCTGGTGTTGACCAGATCGGGCGCTTGGGCTTGGAACACACGCGCTGTGGCGATGGTCGCCAGTGGCAACAACCCCAGGCGCTGGGTCGCCGACAGCTCTCGGAAGACACTGCCCAGCTCGTCGCGCATATCGAGGGATTCGGCAATCAGCTCCGCGGCATGCCAGTGCGGAACCAGTATGAGGGCGCCTTCCAGACGGTAGGTACCGTGGGCATCGACGGTCACCCAGCCCGCCAAGACGTCCCCCACACCGACGGAGCGCGTCGCCAAGCGCTCGGAGATCTCCAGCTTCTTTCGACGGAGTGTGTCTTTGACGATCAGCGCCCGGTCCAGTTCCACTCGCTCGACTTGAAACAGCGAGAACCAGCCTCGCTGGATAGCTTCGGCTTCCGCTCGTTGTTCCGCGGGGATCTCGTTGCGACAATGGTGGTCCAGAACGCTGAGTCGTTCCTCGTCGCGTTGCCCGAAGACGGTGTAGGCGAAGAACAAGGGTGCTTCGTTCTCGGTCAGCTTCGGATCGATGTCGAACTCTTGCGCCGCTCTCAACCACGTGTCGTGAGCCATGTCGAAGTACCCGAGTTCGTGGCCCAAGCGATCGAGCGCCATGCGCAGCGCCGCCAACGGGCGCTTTTCCTCGGGGAGGCCTTGCAGCGCCTCGCCGTCAGCCGCCTGCCCATCGAAGTCTTCGTGCTGGGGTAGGGTCTCGGGGCGGTCGGGTACACCTGACAGGTAAACGATGCCGTTTCGTTCACCCGAGTAGGCGTCCATGATGAAGTCGAGCCAAAAGCGCCAAGTGTCACCGAACTTCAGATGTCGATCCAGTGGACTGAACTTCGTCGAGCTGGCGTTGGCGCTCCCCGGTTTCGACTTGCGCTTGGGCTTGGCGCCCTTGCCTTTCTTCTGCTTCGGCTTGACACTGGCCGATGGGGTTGAAGCGGCGTTGCCAGAGGCCCGCGCTCGTGCCGCAAACCGTTCTTCGACCCGCGCGAAGTATTCGAGCCACGTTTTTCGCCCAGCTCGCAAGAGGTAAGGCGATTCGATCATGTAGAGTGCGCCCGAGAAGGGCAGCACCCGACCGAGCAACAGATCGCCCGTTCGCAAGAACGGACCACTCAGCAGGACGTCGATGCGCGTTCCGTTGCGCACGTGCTCGAGGGTCGCGGACGTGCCCTCGGCGCGCAGCGCTTCGTAGAGGTCCAAATGAGACGCGTGCATGGCTGAGGCCAGGGCGTGGAACGCTGCTCGTGTCGGGTCACCGGCGGTCAGTCGCGCAATGATGCTGGCCGGGGTCTCGGCGGCGGCGCCCAGCGCGTCATCGCAAACCACGTGCACCGTGTGGTACGAGTCGTAGACCGGGCTCATGGGCGGGCCGCCCGGCATGAACTCCTCTTCGATTGCCTCGAAGCGTCGCATCAACGTGTTGAGCTGCGGCAGCTGAAGCAGCATCACCGCCGTCCGGACAAGCGTCGTGTAGTGCGCGAAGAAGGGCCGCACCTGATCAGGCAGCGAACCATCACCGTCGTCCTTGATTGCCGGTAGCTGCACGCTGCACCGCCGCGTCCCGAGGCAGCAATGAGGCGATCGGGAGATCGCTCCGCAGCTTCGCAGCGATCGGTTCGAAATGAAAGACGGCCATCGCGCGCGAACCTAGGACGTCGCTTCGACGAAGGGAAGTCTGGTGACGATTGGCAACCGTGGGTGGCGGGGATTCGGGGCCGCACGGGTCAGCGCAAGAAGCTGTCGTCGATGCCCAGGAAGAGGGAGACGAGGACCACCCGCCCAGGGCTGGTCGCCACAGCGGAGCGCACTTCTCCTCGACGGTACCGCGAGGTGGGGCGTACGTCCTATCCTGTTCTTTACTCCCCCGACGGCGCGCCGTCGCAGGCATCGAGCTCCGGCTGAAGCGCGGGGTCGACCAAGGCGCAGGTCTGCAGCGCGGACGATATCTGCAGTTGTGCGAACGTGAGGCCCCCCAAGCTACTAGCCTCCGAGTCGACGGCTCAGTCGGTTGTAGAGCTCTACCGACGCCTCGACTTCAGATTTTCGGATCGAAATGCTCTCGACGTTGATCCCGATCGGCAGCTGCTTTTGCCGTGCGTAGTCTTGAACGTCGTTGAACACGCTTTCGCACAGGTCGATGGAGCGTTCGAGGGTGTCGGTGGAGTGTCGCAACTCGTTCTCCAGCCACCGGGGAAACGAGATGCCAAGCCACTTCATGAACTCGAGGGTGCGCGCCGAACCACAGGGCGAGAAGGAAAGGATCAGCGGGACGGGAGGTCGGCCTGCAGATTGCAGGGACAGGGCCTCGTCCGAGAGCAATGACTTGGTCGATGCAG
>QJWJ01000322.1 GCA_003235365.1 Deltaproteobacteria bacterium | reverse complement strand
TGTGCAGATCTGGGCAAGTGGAGTGCCCTGCACGGCTTCTCATGTGCAGATCTGGGCAATCGGAGTGCCCTGTGCGGCTTCCGTCGAGCGAAACCTGGCAAGTGGAGTGCTCTGCGCGGCTCAGATCGTGCGGATCCTGGCAAGTGGAGTGCCCTGTTCGACTCGTTGCAAGCCGAACGAGGCACTCGAAGTGCTCTGCTTGGCTCGTTTCGAGCCGAACGAGGCACTCGAAGTGCTCAGCGCGGCTCTTTGCGATCCCGGCGGAGCGCTCGCGCCGGCTCACGCGGCCCGTCGAGCCGAGTGAAGCCCGGCTTGCTCGAAAGTCGTATGCGAGTCGTTCGACGAACGACCCGCGAGGCGAGCCGCCCATGACTCAGCGCGTCGCCGGGGCGAGCTCGCTCAGCGGGGCGGTCTCGGCAGCCCCCTGATCTGCCGTCACGACTTCGTACTCTGCCAGTGCGCGCTTCATCGCGACGTTGCGACGCCACGAGCTGGTCAACTCGACGACTTTGCCACCGCCCCAGATCACCGCGAAGCACGCGGCACCGAATGCACAACCGATGCAAGGCATGATGCAATGGTACGCCGCGACGACGAAAGGGTTACGAGTTTCTCGTCGGGTCTCGAGCTTGGTCAGCTCGGCGAGTTCAGCCCGATGCGGTTGCCCTCGGTGTCTTCGATGAAGGCCATGAAACCCGCGTTCTGCATGGGGATTTCCGTCTTGGGCAGGAGCACTTTGCCGCCGGCCGTTTCCACGCGCGCCAGGGCTGCGGACAGATCGGGCGCGCAATTGAGGAACAGCAGTGCGCCGCTGCTCGACGGCTTCATGTCCTCGGCCTGAGTGATGGCGCCGGCGAGGTCGCCCTTGGTCCAATCTGCAGGAAAGGCGGCCATCTTGCGACCGGGAGTTTCCATCGGGTTGAGCTTGGTGGCGAGCACGGTTTCGTAGAAACTCTTGGCGCGGGCAAAGTCGCTGACGGGGATTTCGAACCAGGTGATGGCGTGAGGCATGAGTGACTCCTTCGATGGGGAATGGGTCTATGTCTAGCGGTGCCTCGTCGCTCGGCCCAGATGGCAAATGCGACATTCTCCAGGTACATTCGTGCCATGGCTGTGCGCAAAAAGCCCTACACCGTTCAAATCTTGGCTTTCGAGGGAGCGACTCCCATCGTTCCAGTCGGTTTGTTTGATTTGTTGCGCAAAGCTAACGGTCTCGCCGAACAGATGGGTGTGGTGGCGCCCATGGACGTGCAGCTGGTCGCGGCATCGAACAAGCTCAACATTCGCGCTGCGGGGGACTTGCCCTTGCGTTGCCACGGATCGATCGCCGATGCGCCCTCGGCCGACCTGGTCGTCGCGTCCCCGATGGATCCGGAAGTGCTCGACCTCAACTCGCGGCGGCCCGCGACGGTCGACTTCATCCGGCGCGCTCACGCCAGCGGCAGTGTAGTGGCCAGTGCGTGCACGGGCGCGTTCGCGCTCGGGGAGGCGGGGTTGCTCGACGGTCAGCGCGCCACCACACACTGGGCGTTTTTCGATCTGTTCAGTCGGCGCTTTCCCTCGGTGCGTTTGGACCGTCAGGCGACGCTGGTCGACAATCGACGCGTCGTCACTGCGGGAGGAGCGACATCGTTCCTGAATCTGGCGCTGCACATCGTCGAGCAGCGCTTCGGACGCGAAGTGGCGCGGCAAGCGGCGCGGATGTTCTTGATCGACGAGCGCAAGGCGCCGCAGGGTTCCTACGCGCAGTTCAACCAGCAGCGGGTGTGCAATGACGAGCAGATCGCGCGCGCCCAGGACTGGATAGAAAGGAGAGGACCCGCCTACGTCACCGTCGAGCGCCTGGCCAGTGAAGTCGCGATGACGCGCCGCACGCTGATCCGTCGCTTCAAGACGGCGACGGGGCTCACGCCGATCGAGTACCTGCAACGCGCGCGCATCGACCTGGCCAAGCGGCTGCTCGAGAACACCGCGCGCTCCGTCTCCGAGGTCGCCGAAGAGGTGGGCTATCAGGAGCAGGCCGCGTTTCGTCGTCTGTTCATTCGCCACGCCGGGCTCACTCCGAGTGAATACCGGCGTCGCCACGTGGGCTGATCTCGCCGGCCGGCGGCAATCCCCGTTTCCGTGTCGGAACTCCTTACGTTCCGGTGTGCGGCAGGGAGCAGTCGTTAGGGTTCCCTTACAGATCCGAGAGAACCGCCAAGGGCGCCAAGGGGCTGATCCCGCTACCGACGTTCGAGGGCGGTGTGGCACCGACTTTGCTTTGGGTGGTGTCGTGCAAAACTCGACCCTTCGATTCGTGGCGGCTCTGCTTGGGCCGAGCTTGGTGCTTTCGGCAATCGTTCCGTCACTCGCCTGGGCTCAGGCGGCGCCGGACTCGGAGAACGCCGCCGCCAACGTCTCGAACGACGCTGAAACGAGCCCGGGTCCGGACGCGCCGGCAGTCACGGGTCGACCGACTGAGCCTCAACCAACCGCATCACCGCTGCCGGCAACGCGGCCCGCGCCGACGATCCCCGCAGCCCAGAGCGCCGCCGCGCCCCAATCTCAGCCGCTCACGCTCACCGTCGAGCGAGCGTTGGCGCGCCTCGATACCGACAACCCCGACTTGCTCGCTTCACGGGCCCGCGCGGCTCAAGCGGCGGCGCGGGTGCGGCAAGCGGGCGCCGGCTTGCGTCCGAAGTTGATCGCGACGGGCAGCTACGTGCGCAACAACAAGGAGGTGTCGGTTGGGCTCGGCGCACTGTCGTCGGTGTTTCCCGGCGCGCCGAGCATGCCGAACGTCGTGATCCAGCCCCTGGACGCGTGGACCGCGACGGGCATGTTGAAGGTGCCGTTGTTCGCTCCCACGGCCTGGTACGACGTGGATACGGCTCAGGCCGCCGCAGAGGCCAGCGACGCGACCACCGAGGTCGCCAAGCAACGTGCTCGGGCCGGATTGCTGCAGCTGGTGTACGGAACGCGGGCTCTGGAGGAGGTCGTCTCTGCTGCCGAGCGTGCCATCGAGTTGGCATCGCGGCAGGTGACCAGTGCCGAGCGGCGCGTTGCGGCCGGTACCGCGGCCCCCTTGGACGTGCTGCGAGCCAAGGCGGACCTGGTGCAACGGGAAAGCGACTTGGCCAACGCCAAGTCCGACCTCGAGCGAGCGCAATTGTCGATCGGCGTCCTGCTCGGCGAAGCCGTTCCGGTCCACGTCGCCGCGCCCGAAGTGGACCAACAGGCCAAGCCGACACCGGCTGACGTTCAAGCGGCCCAACAACGCCGTTCGGAGTTCGAGGTCATCGACGCCCAGACGCGCGCTGGCGAGGCGATGCTCAATTCTGCCAAGGCCCGGATGTGGCCCGAACTGAGCGCGACCGGAGCGGTGTTCGCCTCGGACGAGCCTTACCCGACAGGGGACAAGACGGGTTGGCGGGTGTCGGTCGACCTGACGATTCCCCTGTATGACGGCGGATTTCGCTACGGCAAACGCGAGGAAGCCGAAGCCACCCTGCAACTGGCGCGCAGCGAGGCCCAGAAGCAACGGCTCGCCGTACGCCAGGAAGTGACCCTGGCCGAAGGTGACGTGTCGTTGGCCGCCGAGCGGTTGCGGCTGGCAGAGACCAAGGTTGCTTTGGCGCAGGACGCGGCAGCCTCGGCTGAGCGTGCCTTCAACGTCGGCGTCGTCAGCTCGCTCGACGTGCTCGACGCCAACGACCGGCTCTTTCAGGCAGAGGTGGCTTTGGCGGCAGAACGGGCTCGCGCCGCCCGTGCCAACATCGAGCTCCGGCGCGCCTTGGGTACGCTCTGAACGGACACGAGTTGTGACATGACGTCTCCGGCAAACGATCCATCTCTGCACTCTCGACCCCCCGCGCCGATCGCGGCGCTGACGGCCGAGCAGGTGGCGCGCGAAGAGCAAGCGCGGATTTTCGGCCACGTCGCTGGCGGTCGCGTGTTGGGGATTCCGATCTTCGTCGGGGCGTTGCTAGCCCTGGCGTGGTTCGAGCCGCTCACGTGGCGTCGCGTGGTTCTGCTGGTCATGGCCACGGCGTTGCCGGCGTTCTTCTTGATCGAGCTGCGTCGCTATCGGAAGCTGGGCTTCGAGCGACGGGCCATTCCGCGCAACCTGTCGCTCACGGCTCTGGGACAACTGACGCTGACGGCGGCCACCGGCGGGATCCTCAGCCCATTCATTTACGGGGTGCTGCCCATCGCCGCCATGATGGGCAGCTTCATGGAGCGACGTCATCGGCTGCCACTGACGACGATTCAAGTCGTTGCGGTGGTCTCCTTTGCCGTACTTGGTGCGGGCCAGCTCCTGCCGGGCTTTGCTTTCCCACTGCTCAGTCACACCGAGCCACAGCTCGCGGCTGGCTACTACTACGCCCACGCGACCCTGTTGAGCATCGCGACGGTGACCCTCGGTCAGGTCAGCGACGTGCTGAGCAGGGTGGTCGGCTCCGCCTACGCCCGGGCCAGCGACGCTCAACAGGAGCTGCTCGTCGGCCACGTCGAACGCGTGCACGAGTTGACGACGTTGTCGGCGGAGATTGCCCACGAGTTGAAAAACCCCTTGGCGAGTATCAAAGGGCTGGCCGGGCTGTTGACTCAGAACGTCAACGACGAGCGGGGCGCCGAACGACTGAAGGTCTTGCGTCGCGAGATCGACCGCATGCAAGGCGCGCTGGAGGAGTTTCTGAACTTTTCGAGGCCGCTCGTGCCCCTGTCGCTGCAGCGCTGCGACGTTCAGGAGCTCGCTTCGGAGGTGGTGGCGCTGCACGAAGGGCTGGCGCGGCAACGGGGAGTTCGGGTGTCTTGCGGTGGCAGTCCGGTCGAGGCAAGCTGCGATCCTCGCAAGGTGAAGCAGATCTTGATCAATCTCGTTCAAAACGCGCTGGACGCGAGTCCCAACGGGAGCGCGTTGCGAGTCACGACGGAAGTCGATGACGACTCGGCGCTGGTCAGCGTGACCGATGAAGGCTCTGGCATCGACCCCGACCTGGGGGACGTGTTCGAGCCAGGCACGACTTCCAAGTCTGGCGGGGCTGGTATCGGCTTGACGATCGCCCGCGCTCTGGCGCGCCAGCACGGTGGTGAGCTGACGTTGCAGCCCCGCGCTACCCGGGGTACGCGCGCCGATCTACGGTTGCCCATCGAGCCATTGTCCGTCGCCGAGGACGCGGCGTGAGCGCGTCACCGAGAACGAGCAACGGTGTGACTCGCGGCGCTCGGCCCGCCGTGCTCGTCGTCGACGACGACGAAGGCGTCCTGTTCACCCTGCAAGAGCTGCTGAGCTCTCAAGACTTCGAGGTGACGACGGCGCGCGACGGTGCCGAGGCGCTCGTAGCGTTTGACAACAACCCCGTGCCGCTGGTCGTGACGGACCTGCGCATGCCCAAGATGGACGGCATGGCGCTGCTGTCGGCGCTCCTGCAGCGGCCCGCCGCGCCCCGAGTGATCGTGATCACTGCCCACGGCTCTGAACGACAAGCCGTGGAGGCGATGAAAGCCGGGGCCTACGACTATTTTCGCAAACCCTTCGACAACGACGAGCTCGTGGCCGTGGTACGCCGCGCCTTCGACTACATCCGTCTCGGCGAAGAGAACGAGCGGTTGCAGGGTGAGCTGGCCCTGTCGCGCACCTTGGTGTTCGAGTCTGAGCCGATGCGACGGCTTTCGGTGCTGGTCGGCCGCGTTGCGCCCCGCGACACGACTGTGTTGATCAGCGGAGAGAGCGGTACCGGTAAAGAGCGCGTTGCCGAAGCCATCGTGCGCGCGTCGGCTCGCTCGACTGGGCCGTACGTGCGGTTCAACTGCGCCGTGCTGTCGGCGGAGCTGGTCGAAGCCGAGCTGTTCGGTCACTCCAGAGGCGCCTTCACCGGCGCTCACCGCGCGCGCCCCGGTCTGTTTCGCGAAGCCGACGGCGGCACCCTGCTTCTGGACGAAGTGGGCGAATTGGCCCTGTCGACTCAAGCGAAGCTCCTGCGCGTGCTGCAAGAGGGAGAAGTGCGTGCGGTGGGCGAAGAGCAGTCGCGCAAGGTCGACGTGCGCATTTTGGCCGCCAGCCACAAGAACCTCGAAGAGATGGTGCAGAAGGGCACGTTTCGCGATGACCTGTACTACCGGCTGGCAGTCGTGACGCTGAACGTGCCGCCCTTGCGGGAACGCAGAGACGACGTTCCACTGCTCGCTCGCTACTTCCTGGGACGCCATGCCGAGCGTTTCGGTCTTGGCCACCTCGCCGTGCCACCGGAGCTGTTCGAGCGGCTGCAGGAGCACGACTGGCCCGGCAACGTGCGCGAGCTGGAGAATGCTTTGGAGAACCTCGTCGTGCTGTCGCCGCCGGAAGGTTTGGATCTCGAGTTGCTGCCGTTTGCCAAGCGGCTCAAAGCGCTTGCATCGGGCAGCGTGAACGACGCCGCTGCGCGAAGCCACGAAAGTGGTCCGCTGAAGTCGACGCCGAATGCAGCCGGAGCGACAGCGGCGACACCGTTGAGCGCCGAGGAGCCCCTACCCGACGAAGGCGCGACCCTGGCGCTCAAGCCGCGCCTCGAAGCGTACGAGCGGCGTTTGGTGCTCGAGGCGTTGCGCCGCACTGGAGGCAATCGCAGCCTTGCTGCCCAATTGCTGGGCGTGTCGCGGGTCACCCTTCACGACAAGTTGAACAAATACGGGATCCGGCGCGGCGAAGACGTCGAAGGCTGACTCGCAGGTCACGAAGCCAGCGCGTTTTTCGGCAACTCGCACGACGGTGGGGTCGATGGGGCGGCATGACCAGCCCAATCCCCTCCGAGTTCGTCCTGGGTCCCACGTCGGCGCGATTGGACGTGCCCGCACTTCCACAAGCCGTCGCTGTGCCACGACGCAGCTGCGACTCGACGCGCCTGCATTTCTTCGAGTTCGTATCGTTGTTGGCGGAGCCCACGCCCGCCGCCCCGCGCCGAGAGCCGATGCGCTCGCCAAGAAGGCACGGGCGGCCACAAAGCGACCGCAACGGAAACAGAACGTGCTGAGCCAACAGTGCGAGCCCTGCGGCGACGGCCGGCCTGGGTCCGGTGGGGCTGTACGGGAACCAGACTCCGGCCCAACGCCGCGAAGCTCTGCTATAGCGCGTTGGGGCAACCACACCCGGTGCTGTCGCACCCGGGGGTCAGGAGACGTCATGGAAGAATTGATCGAGGGGCTGATCGCCAAAACCGGTGTCGAACGCGCAACCGCGGAGAAGATCGTCGACTTTCTCAAGGAGCACGCCGACGAAGTGCCCGGCTGGCTCGGGCTCGACGTGAACTCGCTCAAGGACAAATTGCCGGGCGGGTTGGGCAAGCTCTTTTGACGTCGCCCCGTGCGACGGGCCGTGCTTGGCGGGTCGAGGGCCCGATAATCGTGCTCGCCCATTGGAGCCTTCGCCAAAGCGCGCACGATCGAAAACGGCGCGAGTCGCTCGAAGCTGACCCGCGCCGTTCGCTGGCTTGATCTCGTGAGCTCGCTCAGCGCGTCCCGCCGATGCGGCGAATGCAGCCGAACTCGACGTTGAGCTGGCCCTCATTCTCGATGTCCGCCTTGATCTGCTCACACACGTTTGCGCACATCTCGATCACGCTTGGATTCGCCTCGTCGTCGTAGTGCCACGCAAACTGCTCGGTGCAGGACGGGTCGTAGACGAACTCCGTCACGCCCTTGGTGTTGGAGTAGTTGACGTTGACCTTTTCGCTGTCGAACTCCTGGCCGCTGTCGGGTTTGGGGATCGCCACGTTGCAGGAGAACGCGCTCTCGCGGATCGTCTCGATGACGCTGCGGAAATCGGTGGCGGTCTGCTCGGCGTTTCCGGTGCTCACGATGAACGCTTTGTCGGTGCCGCCCTGCTGGGCGATGAGATCCAGATTCGCTAAACCGTCGGCGTCCGCGGCTGCGCCGGGGGAAGCCGTGGGGCTATCGACGCCGATCACGTAGGTCGGGATTTCGCCGGCAACCTCGGCGGCGACTGCTGCCACGTTGTTGATGTCGTTCTCTTCTTCCGAGCACGACGTGGGCAACCCGTCGGTGACCAACACAATCACGAACTTCGCCGACACTGCATCGTCGGTCTGCATCGCGCGAATGGCTTCGATGGTGCCCTCGAGCACGGGCATCGTCGGGGTGCCCATGCCATCCGGCTCGACGCCGTCGATGGCCGTTCCGAACTCCTCCGACGGCAGTGCCGTGAGATCGACGTCGGGGGTTGCGTAGTCGTTGACGTTACACGCCCCGCCGCCACCACCAAATCCGAATCCACCGCCGCCCGCATCGGGGAAGAACGTAAGCGTAGCGAGCAGGCCCTCAGACGTCTGATCCGCGAAGAACGCCTTGGTCGCAGCCACCACCGGATCCCACTTCAACCCGCGCTCGGTTTCGTCCAGTGCCATGCTGCCAGAGCGGTCGAACGCAAACGCGAGAACGATGTCCTGCAGCTTGGTGGGTTCTGAGTTCTCACCACAAGTCGCGCCGTCTTCTGCGGCCTTCTGAGCCTCGTCTTGCTCATTCTCGACGATGATCCCCTCGTTGATGTCCTGCCCTGTTGGTGCGAGGACCGCACCGACGTCGGCGGGGGCCGCGGGGGCGCCAGCGTTCATGCCCATGTCGCCCGTTCCGGCGGGATCTGAGCTGGCGACGGGTACGAAATCTCCGATTTGTGGCGGCGCTGTCTGCACGTCGCTGTTGTTCTCGCTCGCGCATCCGAAGGACGCCGCGAGGGCACACAGGGTAACGATCGATTGCCTATTTCGGATCATGGTCGGCTCCTCTGGGGGACGAGGCAAGTTGGGCAGGGGTGGGGAAAATCGGTGAGGTAGGGCGCCGCGCGATGCGATCCGCCTCTGCGCGGTGCTGCCGTGTCGCACGGTAGCTCACTATGGGTGACAAACCGGATCGCGTCTTGTGACAAATGACCTGTCCCCGCAGCTTTGCAACGGCCCACTGAACCAATCCGGAGTGGACGACTATTGTTGGTATAGGTGCACGCAAATCATTCCACGACACGGCAAGGGGGTTGTGATGCAGCGTGGCAAGCAGGAGCGGAACTTTGCAGAGTTTGCTTTGTCTTGAAGCGCTGGGCACCTCGTGAGAAGCGCCGCCAACTGCTCGCGTTTGATGTCTGAAACGTGCGCGTAGCGTTCGTGGAACGCAGGCGCGCCAGGCCTTCGTGCTGTGGCCACAGTGGCTGCTTGTTTGTGTTGGGTTAACGGAGCGTGGCTCGCTTCCGTAAGCCGCGTCAGTGCTTCGGGCGGCACTGGCGATCGGTAATCTGTACTGAACTCTTGATCAGTTCTCGGGAAGCTGCTAGTCGAGGTCGTCATGGAAACCGATCCAGTCTCGTCACGCCGGCCTCACACACCGGCTCCAAACGCTTCTGCGCCGGGGATCCCCGCCTCGGTTCAAGAGGTCGTCGACTTGTATCAGCGTCGCGCGGAGCAGCTCCGTTTCCCCGGGGTCGATGCCGACGCGCTCGTCTCTGCCGTCGAAGAATTTCGAGTTTTGTCCAGTCAAGTCGAGCGCTTGCGGGCTGAGGCGCAAGGTGCGCAACGAGCTGCCGCCGAGGCGGAGGCACAGTTGGTCGCTTTGGGCAAACGCGCTTTCGCTTACGCGAAGCTGTATGCCGAGGACGACGTGACTCTGGGTGAGGAGCTCGGCGGGTTTCACTTCGCGAAACCGGAGAAGGGTCGGCTTCCCAAGGCGGGGCGGCGGGGCGGCTCCGGCGCAAGGAGTCGCAGTGCGGCTGTGTCTCGCGCTGACGGTGCGGTAGCCTCAGACGATCAGAAGGCGCTGCCCGGGCTTCAAGCTGCCTCTGGGTCCGCGCGTCGAACGTAGGCACGGCTGCGTCCGGCGAAGATCTGTCACTGCGAGTCTCGAGTGCACTCGCGAGCGCCGCTCGCGCTTCGCGCTTCAAATACGTGTGGCACTGAGCCGCATGCTTGATTGAAGCCGTGGGCGAGGGCGCAGCTCACATCCTGCAACAGTGCGCTCGTCATGCTCCGCACGTGGTTGCTTTGCCGTGCCGTGCGAGAAGGAGTTGCACCAGCGCTCACGGGCGACGGCCTGGCTCGCCGTCACGGACCCTTCGACTACCACTCCAGCGGCCCATGCGCGTGCGTACCCAACTGGGGCACATGGCGTTCACTTTTCTCAGTGTGCCCTCGGCTTCACGCGCGAGGATCAGCGCTCGGGGAACCCCACCACTCGTCGCCGCTGCCCGGGTCAGGCGGTGGACGAACGCAGTCTCGCCTGCTAGTGAGGCGCTATGGCGAAGCGGGCGGGGTTGTTCTGTTTCTTCGGCGCCGTCCTGTTTTCCGCGCTGCAGTCGACACCGCGAGAAGCGCAGGCTTGCTCGGCGCCAGACTGCCGAAGAGAACGCGCGCTGCTCCCTCCCACCATTCCTGCGAACACGCCAGCGATCTACTGGGAGCCGGCGATGTTCGACATCTGGCAGCCGCCGTCCGATCAGGTAGTCGACGAGAGTGTCACGCGCGTGGTGCGATTCTTCGAGTCTGGCGACACCATCATCGACGGTTCCTCGGTTCCGCTCGAAGTGATCGAGTACCCGCCACCCGACGCACCCAAGGTGTTGACGTATCGGATGTCGGGCTACGTCGTCGCGTTTTCCGAGCCGCTGGAGGAGAACGCACTGTATCGTTTCGACAGGCCGGGCTACTGCAGCGGTTCGGACCCAACTTCTTGGAGTCTCTCAACGGACTTCGAAACCGGGCCGGCAAGCCCCTACCCAGGTAACTTGGGACAACTGGTCGTCGATCCCGTGCTGCAAACTCAGGTGATGGCCAGCGCCGGTTTGGATTACGTTGGAGCTTGCTCCAGCTCCGTCGGCGCCGTGGCGGTGCATTACGAGGTTCGGCTGAGCGCCGAAGCCGAGCCGTGGCGCGACCTGCTCGTCTATTGGAGCGTCGTGGACGGCGTGGCGCATCGAAACGAGCAGTCGCTGGACGACGCGTGGGATCTGAATCCGTCGCCAGCCTCGGAAGGCAAGGACTACGTTTGGGTGACGTGTGACGAACGAGTCCCGTCCGGCACCAATCTGATCGGCAGCGTGGAGCCTGGCGTTCACTCGATTCAGCTGCGGGCTTGGCTACCTGGAAGCGATGTGATTGTCACATCGGACACGGTCGACGTGGAGCTGCGGTGTCCCGAAGTCGAAGACCCCACGACGCCGGACGCTTCCGCGCCGGATGCCATGGCCTCAGACGCTTCCGTATCGGACGCCTCGGTCCCAGATGCGTCGACTCCGGTTGGCAGTCCGCCGTTGATGTTGGTTCCGATTGACGCAAGTTCACTCGATCCGACTCCCCGCGCAGATCCGAACCCGTCGGTCGCGCCTGGAATGGATGCGGGTACATCGGCAATGAAGCCGACAGAGCCCGGGCCTTCTCCAACGATGACTACGACGCTCACCGATGCGTCGGCCTCCCCTCCCGTGGAGGCGCGTGACGGTGTCGTCCCGAGCGGCGACTCCGCAGGTTCGTCAGTGAACCCACGAGATGCAGCGATTTCCGCACTTCCACTCGCCGATGCTTTGGCGCCGCACAGTGACGGTCGGATGACGTTCGATAGCTCGGCGCCCGATGCCAACGCCGTCGGCGTCAATCAGGCGACGGGGTGCGATTGCGGGCTGGCGCCAGGACGTTCGGTGCGTCACAACGTCTCCCTTGCGTTCGCGTTGCTGGCGCTGATGTTGACTCGTCGACGGACGCGAGCCGCGGATTGTCCACTGGGTGCCACCGGTAGTGTGCGGCGTGTTCGCCCTGTCGCTTCGACGACTCGCGAAACGCCACGTCGACGTCGCGCAGCGGGTCAAGGCGCTGGCGGTGGATCCACGCACTCGGCGTAGCGTTCCACCTCGCTGTCGCACAGGATGTTCTCGGGATCGGTTTCCAGTCCGTCCTCGCCGCACCCGACGTAGCCGTAGCGGATCCCACAGTCGAGCATTCGCTCGTAGTCGGTGCCGCAAGTCGCGTCACCCAAGCGCTCTTCGCAGTCCGTCTGGCAGTCGGCGCTACCGCACCCGAGTGCGGCCGCCCCCTCGCACCAAGCAGCGCAGACATTGCCGTCATTGCGACAATCGGCGGCGTCGAACAGCGCGGAGATGCAGTTCCGATGAGGGATGACATTGCCGTCGCTGCAGGTCGCCCCTTGTAGGCCGATACAGTTGACGTAGTTGTTCTGCCGGCTCCGGCACAGCGCGTCGTCATCGGTGGTTTCTGCGACGCATTGCTCACGACAGTCGAGCTCGTCGTCGGTGCAACCGATCTCCGCCAGTTCCGCGCAGTACAGCTTGCACGGCAAGTCCTGAACGCACTCCGAGTAGGCTACTGTTTCGCTCGCGCAGTTCGAGCGCGCGACTGGATAGTCGTTGACGCATTCGAAGCCGCCTTCGCCGAGGCACTGGGTTCGCTCCGTGTACTCCTCGATACAGAACTGGCGTTGGTTGCTGACTGAAGCCACGCACTGCAAGTCGCAGATTTCGATACTGCTTGCCTGAGGCGCACAGTCGACGGCGTATTGCGCATCGCAGTAGCTCATGCAGGCTTCTCGCAAGCTCTCGGGCAGACGTTCTCGATCGCCCGTATCGTTGGACGGGCTCGCCGGCTCGGGGTCGGAAGTGTCGGTTGGCGTGTCCTTCGTGGCGGGCTCGGGCTCGTCCTTCGTGGCCGGCTTGGTGTCAGCCGGCGTGCTCTGATCCGTCTCGTCGGTGTTCGAGTCGTCTTCGGACGCCGTTCCAGCGTCTTGGCTATCATCCGTATTCGACGCCTTGCTCTTCTTCTCGGAATCGTCGCCTCCCAAGCAACCGACCGACAGGGAAGAGAACGCGACGGCGATGACGAGCGACGATAGTCCGAAGGATGGTTTGTTCACGAGAGCCCCTCCATAGGCGATTGCAAGTAGCGCGCGGTGGACGCGTAGACGTTGCACCCACTGCACGGCAGGTGTCCGTCACAAGATTAGAACCGACCCAAAAGAATCGGCTCCCGACAACACCGAGAACACGACGTTGGGCGCTTCTCGGATCGGTTGTTGGTGGGCATTGCACGTGGCAATTGTCAGTCTGCTGGCAAACTGCGCGTCGGATTTCTGTGCACAGTGGAGTCGGTTCGTGGGGCGCTCTGCGTGTAGGCGTGGCCGTGTGAGGCCAGCGCCGGCATTGTGTGGCCGGCATTGTGTGGCCGGCATGTTGCGCGATCGTCACGGCTGGCGCGCCGCTTCCAGCGTGGCTCGACTCGCTTCGCAGGGTCAACACAGCCGCACACCGGGTCGGAGATCTACTCGAAGCTAGTCCCCTGGCACCGTGATTTCTCGAGGAATTGCCGCGGCCCCCAGTTGGGTGAGGGCTGCAGCAATCCTGCGAAACGCCTCGGTTTGTTCCAGGGGACCTTCTGCTTCATTTGTCCAAGGACCTTCCGTTCCTCGATACTAGAGCCGCTCGACATGCTTCCCCGATATCACAGCCACATCCAGACGGCGCTCGACGACGCTGTTGCGAAGGCACGGCGCAACGACCAGGGCGCTCCCGCCGACTACATTCCAGAATTGGCGCGAGTGCCCCTGGAGAGAACCAGTGCGGCGGTTCGTTGTTTGGATGGCACGACGTTGTTGGCCGGCGATGCCGCCGATCATCGCTTCACGTTTCAGAGCACGGCCAAGGTGTTGCTACTTGCGGCACTGCTCGAAGAGCGCGGGCCGGTCGAAGTATTTGGCGTCGTTGGTGCGGAGCCATCGGGGCAAGACTTCGCGTCCCTTGCGCGACTGGAAACCCACGGCCCGATGCCTGCCAATCCACTCGTCAACGCAGGGGCCATTGCGTTGTGCGGTCAGCTCGATGGGAACGTCGAGCAACGCATCGCGTGGCTCGAGCGGTGGGCGGAGCGCTTGTATGGCAGCCCCATCGAGATCGACGAGGTCGTCAGAACGTCTGAAAGCCTCTCCGCGAATCGGAACCGTGCGATCGCGCACCTGCTCAAGCACAACGGTGTCTTGCGCGGCGACGTCGAGGTAGCCCTCGAAGCTTACTTTGCCTTGTGCTCCCTTCGCGGCAGTGTCGAACAAGTCGCGCACCTGCCCGCGGTGTTGGCACACGGCGGTCTCGCGCTGACCGGGGGCAAACGGCTCCTCTCACCGTCCACTGTCGCCATTACCGTTTCACTGATGGCGACCTGCGGCATGTACAACGAAAGCGGCAACTACCTCGTGGCGACCGGGATGCCTGCCAAGAGTGGTGTTAGCGGTGTGATCATCGCGGTGACGCCCGGTGTGGCCGGCATCGCCGTGTGCAGTCCGCGATTGAACGACAAGGGGGGTAGCGTGCGCGGCCACGTGATCCTCAGGCACCTGTCGCGTCAGCTGGGCTGGCACTTCGCCTTGGCTAGTGCGGAACTCGGGCTCGAAGTCGAGCGCGCGTCCACCCATTGAGGTGCCGTTCGCACCCTCGGCGCTTCAAAACGTGAGGCACTGCGGCGCCGACCAGTGAATTCGGCGCGGCCTGCCACGCCGAACTCACTGTCGAGTCATTGGGACCGGGATCGATCCCGGATCACAACTGCAGCGCGCCAGTACGAACCAAGTACGCCAGCCGCTGCCGCTGATCGGGGTCGAGCAGTTCGTGAATTGCCGTGAGCGCTGCGGTCACAGCACGCTGTCGCCGCTGTTCACTTTCTACCCGTTGCTTGGACGCGTCGTCCAGGGCTTGGGGATCGAGCGTTGCGCTTTCGAGCGCTGCAGCGATCGCGGCCGTCGAACGTCGGTAGTCGACGTCGGCCTGAGCCCGTTCAGTCTTGAGTGTCTCGATGATGGCCGCGAGCTTGGCCACTTGGGGCTCCTCGAGTTCGAGCTTCCACGCCAAAAAGCGCAGCGGACGGCGAACGCCGAAGCCGGCTCCGCCTTCGCCATGCCCACCGCCGAAGTGTCCTCCACCGAAGTGTCCTCCACCGAAGTGTCCTCCACCGAAGTGGTGGTGATGGTGATCGTGGCTTCCACACGCGTGCTGGCGACAATCGCCGTGGCGGCTGGCCTTCCACCAATGAATGAAACCTGGATGCATGTTCAACTCTTTTCTCGGCGAGGCGATGCGCTCCCGCCGGACTGACTGCGCCCGACGAATCGAACGCTTCTGGTTGCCGGGGCTTTTCGCTCCCGGCGGACGATGTGCGGGCGACATTGCCTCGCACGAAGGTCATCATAGGCGCGCATTGTGAAACGTCAAGCATCCCGCAAGCGACTGGAAGGCGGCGTCGTCGAACCGCCCCTGGGCACGACCCCGCTTCGGTTACGGACGGTCGATAGCTGGGCCGGGTCTCGCTCTGCGCCGTTCAGCTGAGCAACGAGGTGGCCATGTACGCGAGCTTCGCAGGCTCGAGCGGCTTGCTCAAAATGCCGTCAGCGCCGGCGCGCAGGGCTTTCTTGCGCGTTTCGTCGCTCAAACTCGACGACATGATGATCACCCGCGAGCGGTACAGCACCTTGAGCTGCGCGCACAGGGTGATTCCGTCCATGCCTGGCATCTTGATGTCGCTGATCACCAAGTCCGCTGGCCAGGTCCGCAATACTTCAATCGCTCCAGGTCCGCTCGTCGAGACGCGAAAGTCGAAGTCGTTACCCATCAGGTAAACCTTCAGGATTTCGATCGTTGTCTTCGAGTCGTCGACGATGAGGACTTTCTTTCTCGTCATGTCACCTACGGGCGAGGACCAGGTCACTGGCTAACGGGTCTAACGGCAAACGCGTCCGATGCATTAGGGGCGGCCGGCGGAACGTTTTGCCATGGCACACCCACGATTTGCTCCCACCGTTTCGCCCGCGTCGATCCGGTTTTCGGGCCCTCACCAAGCGAAGGCCTGAAGAACCGCCCGACAATCGTGCTCGCCCAACTAGTCACCTTTGGGCTGTCGGTACGTGGGCGATGTGTCGGCAAACCAGGTTCGAGCGTTCTGCGTCGAGGGTTACGCCACGGGGAGGCTTCAGAGCGCAGCGGGGACGGACGTAACTCGTTCATCAGCAATGACGGAGGAACTTCGAACGCTGTTGTCGCGCAGTCGGGAACTCGAGCGAGAGCTCGACGGAGTTCGACGGCAGATCGCGCACCTGCCGCGCGGCATCGACGCTTCGGCTTTGACGGTCTTGTGGTGTCATGCGGGCGACGCGGCCTTCTGCATTCCGGTCGAGGAGGTGGCTGAGGTGGTGCCCAACGCGACGCTGCTATCGCTTGCCGAACCAAGCGCCTGGCTACGCGGTACCCTGAACCTCGGCGGCGAGTTGGTGCCCATCGTCGACGTTGGTGCGCGCATCGGCGCTACACCCTATGAGACAGGTCCGGACGACTCGCTAACGATCTGCCAAGTCGCGGATCACAAGCTGGGCATCGTGACCAGTGACGTGCCGCGGGTTGTCGCGAGTGCCGGACCGGTGATGGCGATTCCTTCCCAACTTGCTCAAACCCCGTTCGTGGTGGGGGCTTTGCGTATCCAAGAACGGGTCGCGCCGATACTCAGTACCTTGCTGTTGGCCAACGTGGCGGCAAGCTCCGCGGAGGAACATTGAGCGCCGTGATCGAGGCGGCACTACAGTCGCGATTGGGCTTTCTGGCTCGAGGCGGTTGGCAAGCGGAACTGATGCGGGCCGTCAGCGATGTTGTCGACAGGCACGCGTTGGCGTCGGAGTCTGCCGAAACACGCATTGCGGACGACCCGCGGCTGTTGCGTGAAGTGGCGGAACGTTTGACGGTGGCCGAAAGCTACTTCTTTCGCCAGAACGATCAACTCGAGAGAGCCCGCGATGTGCTCATCGGCGCGATCGAGCGCAACGGCAGCGCGCGTTTTTGGTCCGCGGGGTGTTCGCGCGGTGAAGAGCCGTACAGCGTGCTGGCGCTGCTGCACGAGCACTCCCCCGGCTTCGCGGCACGAACCGAAGCTTGGGCGACGGACATCAACGCCGAATGCATCGCAACCGCGCGTGCAGGTGTCTACAGTGCGTGGTCCCTGCGTGGTGTCACCGAAGGCCGAAAGGTTACACATTTCGAAACCGTCGGCGCGAATGCCTATGCCGTGAAGCCGCACCTCGCTGGCAAGGTGAACTTCACCCACAGCACCATCCAAGAACAGCTCGTCCAATTTGGCGCGATGCAGTTCGACGTGATCTTGTTTCGCAACGTTGGCATCTATCTGACTGCTGAGGCTCGTCACGAGGTCTGGACTGGCATGCAGGGACGGCTGAGCCGAGATGGAGTCCTGTTGATGGCGTCGACCGATCCGTTGCCGCGCCGTTCGCTGTTCCCCGGGCTCGTTTTTGCCAATGTCGGTGCCATCGAGACTGCAACCGGCGCAAACGGCCAACCTGAGCGTGGCGTCGCGCTCCAGGCTGGCACCAAACGCGCAACTCCAACGCGGCTGCGCCCTGCATCGCGCAAACCACTACGGCGCGGTGCAGGGACTCCAACACGAGGAACCCAGTTCGAGCAACGGATCGAACACGCGCTACGGGTTGCGGACCGGGGTGACCTGGTTCAGGCCAGCTCGTTGCTCGATGCGATCGTCGAAGAACGTGCCGACGATCGGGCGGCGCGCTTCGCCCGCGGCCGCGTACTTCTGGCGCTCGGCGATCACGAGAGCGCGTTGCGAGACTTGTCCTCGGTGAACGATCACGGGGGCGCGGTACCCGTCGCAGATTACTACGCGACCATGTGCCTGTCGCAACTGGGTCGAACTGACGTTGCCGTAAGACGGCTCCGTGCTTTGGAGGACCGCCTACGGTCGTTGGCCCCCGACGCCTGCGTCGGCGGCTCGTTGCCTCACGGAGACTGCACCGCGTGCGAGCTACTCGGCGCGGTGCGAAGCGATCTGAGGAGGTTGACGTGATACGGGTCGATGACGACACGAAGCGCGCCATTTTGGATCGACGCGCCGAACGACTGGCGACCCGCCAAGTCGGCCAGAGCGTACCACGCGGGACCGAAATGGTCGTCGCGGGGATCGGTGGAGACCGGTTTGCCATCCCTGTCGCGGCGGTGATTTCAGTGGTTTCGCTGTCGGACGTTCTGGCGCTGCCGGGCGCAGAGCCTTGGAACGCGGGCATCGTGCTCTACGAGGACGTACCTGTGTGTCTCGTCGACGTCTTGCCTCTGCTGGGGCGTGATCCGTCACCGAACCGGTCCTTGATGATCGTGGTTCAGACCATACGCGGATGGTTGGCAATCGCTGCGTCTGAGCTCGTCGGTTTGCGCCGATTCGAAGATGCAGAACTCACGACCATCGAAGGCAAAGGGTCGGCTGCATTCGTTCAACACGTCAGCGAAGATCTCGTCAGGAGCATCGACCCGGATGGGTTGGCAGCCGACCAGCGTATCTGCGCTTGGGCAGGCCAAGACTAGAAATGAGGAAGCAACAGTGATTCATGCATTCATCGTATTTTCAGTCACCGCTGCGGTCATCGTCGGGGGGGTCGTGGCCTTTCTGTACTGGCGGTTTGGGACGGGCTTGGCGACACGACTGATCGTGATGATGACGATCGGCACGCTCGTCGCGGCGTTCAGTAGCTTCTTCGTCGCGCTCAACGGGGTGACTTGGACTGCGCAAATCATCAACGCGGTCATCGTCTCACCCATCGTGCTGGGGATTTTCTACGGCGTGTATCGGCACGTGGTCAAACAGCTGGACCACATCTCGTCAGAGCTGATCACCAGCACGGCGCAGCTGGCAGCCACGGCAAAGCAGGCTGCGGCCTCGGCCGCGCAGCAAGCAGCTGCGGTGACGGAGGTCAGCGCGACTGTCACCGAACTGACGGAAACCAGCAAGGCGGCGACGCTTTCTGCTCAGCAGGTCTCTCAGCACGGAGAGACCGCAGCAGCCCAGGGCGCGCAGGGTGCTGCGGCCATCGGCGAGGCTCGTCAGGTGCTTTCATTGATTGCTCAAGTGAACGAGATCATCGAGGTCGTCAGTGGTCTGGCGGATCAGTCGAACTTCCTCGCCGTCAATGCCGGCATCGAAGCGGCGAAAGCGGGTGAACACGGCCGCGGATTTGCCGTCGTTGCCAGCGAGGTGCGCAGCCTCGCCGAGCAGAGCAAACAGGCTGCGGCGCGCATTCGCAAGGCGCTGGGAGCGGCGCAAGATGGCCGCCGGGCGCTGGACTCGGTGCAGGGAGTCGTCGGGGAGTTGGCGGGGTTGCTCGAAGAGAGCTCCGATCGCGCCCGTCACATCTCGGCTGCCACCAATCAGCAAGCGGCGGGCATCCGTCAAATCTCTGATGCGATGAGCAACATGTCTGAAGCTAGCCAGAACGTTGCGAGTACGGCCAGACAGCTCGAGGCGGCCGTAGGCAGTCTCGAGACGCTCGCGCAACAAGCACGCGTGTACGTGACCGGAAAAGAGCGGCGGCGCGCTGCCGCATGAGGATGGGAGAACGGGCTGCGTGAGGCAAAGCATGCACGAGCAACTGTTGGCGGATCTGGTCGCCATCTTTCGGGAAGAGGCGAAGGACTCACTCGACGAGTTGCGCCAGGGCATGGAGGGCCTCGTCGACGGCGCAAATACGGAGGTGCTCAACGAGTGCCTCCGACTTGCACACAACCTCAAAGGAGCTAGCGCGACGGTTGGGTTCGAGGTGTGCTCACAGCTGGCTTTTGCCCTCGAAGAGTTCTTCTTGCGCTACGTCGATGCGAACGAGTCGCCGTCGCCGGAACTGGCTCGCGCAGCACTCGAGGCCCTGGCGCAGGTCGAGCAGTTGGTGCATGCGGAGATCACGGAGGTCGACGTGCCCCGCTGGCGAGCGCAGCTGGGCCTTCCCGAGACGTCGACGATCTCCGGTGCGCCGTCGGGCCGCAACGTACCCGCTGCTCTGCTTTCGATGGCGCCCAATGGTCCGTCGCGCCGCAACGGCGCTTCGCTTCCGCCGCCGCCGAAGGCCGCTGGCGCCGACCAGGTCGAGTCCCAGCCGTCCGCACGGACCAACGAAGCGGAACGGCCTGCGCTGGGCGGTCCGAAGCCAGCGAACACCAACAGCAGTTCGTCGTCGGAATTCGAGGGTCCGACGAAGTTCGTGCGGGTCGATACCCAACGCCTCGACGATTTGTTGCGATTGTCGTCCGAGTTGCTGGCCCTCAACCGGCGCATGATGGCGCGCCGGGACCAGTTCAGCTCGTTCGCCAGCGAGTTGTCGGACATGGCTGCGGCGATGGACTCACCGGAACTCGGCTACTTCGTCGAACGCCTCGAGCACATGATCGACCAAGAACGCCCGATCTCGTTGCGGGTCGGCGGCATGTCCAGCGCGTTCGACGACGCGATGAAACGGCTGCGCATGACTCGACTCGATGCCGCACTCAGCGGCTGGCGTCGCGTCGTCGCGGAAGCAGGCAACCGTCTGCACAAGGAGGTTCGTCTCGTCACCGACGTCAACTCCATCGAAGTCGACAAGCACGTGCTCGAACGGCTCCAGATGCCGGTCATCCACGTGCTTCGAAACGCGGTGGCTCACGGCATCGAACCTCCGGAGGAGCGCTTCGAGCAGGGGAAACCTCGGCGCGGCGAGATCCGCGTCAGCGCGCGTTTGAAGGGCACGTTCGTGGTGCTGACGATTGCCGATGACGGCGCGGGCATCGACCCGCGGAAGGTAGGCCGGGTTGCTGCAAAACGGGGCATGCTGGACCCAACGAGAGTCGAGTCGCTCAGCTTCGCGGAGGCGGCCGAGTTGCTCTTTCACGCCGGTTTCTCCACGACGGCACGCGCTGACTTGATCAGTGGTCGCGGGGTAGGCTTGGCCGACGTGCGCACTGCCGTCGAAAAGCTCGGTGGTTCGGTGTCGGTTGAGCAAGTGGTCGCCTTTCCCGGCGGAACTCGCTTCGTACTGGAGTTTCCGGTGTCAGTGTTGTCCACTCGCGGCCTGCTGGTGAGCGAGCGGGGGCAATCGAGAGTCATCCCACTGCAGAACGTCGAGCGGACGTTGCGCGTTTCGCAGTCTTCGCTCGTCGCGCTCGATGACGAGCGATCGCTGCGTACGGCTGATGGCGCGCTGGTCCCCTTTCGGACGCTCGCACAGTTGATGGGCGAGGGCGGTGAAGCAAAGTCACCCAACGCAGTTCGCGACGTCGTTTTGCTGGAGAGCGCGGGCAAGCGTCTGGCAGTCGCGGTCGATCAGGTGCAGTGGGACCAGGACGTCGTGATCAAGCCGATGCCGTGGAACCTGAAAGCACATCCCCACGCTGGCGGGATTGCCCAACTCGCCGACGGGAGCATCGCCCTCGTCGTCGACCCACGCCGATTCGGTCAGGTCAGTTTGCCTCCCGCGGCCCGTCCCAGAGCGGTGTGTCGGATTCTCGTGGTCGACGACTCCTTGACGCGTCGCACGTTGCACCTGAATCTGATGCGCGCGGCTGGCTACGATACCGACAGTGCTGCAGATGGATTGGAGGCGTGGGATCTACTTCAGCAGAAGCGATTCGATGCATTGGTGACCGACGTGCAGATGCCGCGGCTCGACGGGGTCGAACTGACGAAGCGGGTTCGGGCCAGTGCCGCCTTGGCGGGCCTGCCGATCGTGTTGGTTACCGGCCTGACGGAGGCTAGCGACGAGCAGCGCGGAATGGACGCCGGCGCGAATGCCTATGTCCGAAAGCAAGACTTCGCTCAGGAACGGCTCTTGGAGACGGTGAGCGAGCTGCTGCAGAGGGGAAATTGACGATCCGAGTTCTCATCGTCGACGATTCGCCGACGGCGCGGCACGCGCTGCGCGTGGCGCTCGAGGCTGAAGACGACATCGCTGTCGTCGGTGAACTGTCGGACGGTGGGGATGTCTTGACTGCCATCGCCGAGCTGCGTCCGGATCTGGTCACCATGGACGTCTTTCTGGCCAAAGAGAACGGCCTCGACGTTGCGTCTCGGGTCATGGAACGTCAACCCACGCCGATTCTCGTCGTGACGGCAGCCGATTCGAGGAATCCACGGCTCGCGTACAGGACACTCGAAGCCGGCGCCCTGGAGGTCGTGGACAAGCTACCGCACCCGACGTCGCAACACTATCCAGAACGTCGTCGCCGCTTGGCCCGTTTGGTCCGAACGCTGGCCAGTGTGCCCGTCGTGCGCCGACGTCGCCTTCGTTCCGGTGACGTCAAGGCAGATTCATCGCCACAGCAACACGTTCCTCACGACGGTGTCGGGCTCGTGGTGATTGGCGCTTCGACCGGTGGGCCTCCGGCCGTGGCGCGTTTGATTCGTGCTTTGCCACACCCCTTTCCGGTTCCAATCGCCGTCGTTCAGCACATCATGGGAGGCTTTGCCTCCGGGCACTGTCAATGGTTGGGCGATGCGACTTCGCACCGCACGCAGCTGTGTCATGCAACCTGTGAGTTGAAAACGGGCCGCGTGTATCTGGCGCCTGACGATCTGCACATGCATCTGGTTTCCGCCAATCACATCTCTCCGTACCAAGCCGCGCCGCGCGGGCACCAACGGCCGTCGGTCGACACGCTGTTCGAGTCAGCCGCCAGGCACCTGGGCGCCCGCGCCGTTGGTGTGCTGATGACGGGTATGGGCGCTGACGGCGCGCAAGGGCTCAAGGCGTTGCGGCAGGTCGGGGCGACTACCTTGGCGCAGGAACCGAGCTCATGCGCCGTCGACAGTATGCCCCGGGCAGCGATCGACGCTGGGGCCGTCTGTCAGACGGGCGATCCTGCCCAGCTCGCTCAAGCAATAACGCGACTGTGTCGCGTTCCCAACTGAAGCGAAGTCTGTAGCCGCCTGGCACGAGAGCCGAACGCGTCTGTCGGTAGTGGACGTCAGTTGGACGTGTGCGGATACTCTGCGTCGGCCAGCGCGCACTCATCCGCGCCAAGGCACCAGGAGCTCCATGTCCGTCGCCGTTCAGTTCGTCCCGTGCAAGTTTCGGGGGCTCGAGTGACGGCTGGGCGGGTGCTGAGCCCCGGGTTTCACTCGCGGGTGTTCGACATCGTGCGCAGGATCCCGCGTGGAAAGGTCACGACCTACGGGCGGATCGCTGCGATGCTCGGGCACCCCGGTGTGGCGCGCCACGTCGGCAACGCCCTGGCGGTATGCGGACGAGAAGAGATCCCCGTGCCATGGCATCGGGTGGTCAACGCGTCGGGCAAAGTTTCCACCAACGGCACCGATCAGCGGACGTTGCTCGAACGGGAAGGTGTGCGCTTCAGCCCCAATGGCGCCATCCCACTGAAGATCTACGTGTGGCAGCCGCCAGAGGCCGAGTGACTCCGTTCGGTGAGCGTGCGTCAGAGGAGCGCGCCGGTTGGCGTCAGCTATCCCAGTCGATCTCGACGCGATTGAAGTAGCCGCCACCGATGACCTGATAGTACCGCCTCAGCGCCGAGTCCAAGTCGGGGGCAGTTTCGGTGTCGAGGTTGGAGTAGCGCCCCATACTCACCTCCATCTGACTGTGCACCAGGAAACCGTCACCGTTCTTTTCGATGATTCCGCCTTGCCCGATGAACTTGTCTTCGCCCAGGGGGAACGGAAACGCGCCGCGTTTGTCCAGCTCACCCTCGAGCACCCGGCGCAGCACGCTTGCGGGGGCCTTTCCGCCCGGTAGCAGCGCACGCTGTTCGGCGTTCAGGCTGCACAGCAGGAGCACGTCCCGACAGACTCGTTCCAGAAGATCGTTGGTCATCCTCACCACCTTTGGTCGTGCCCTCACCGAACTCGAACCAAGCCATCCGCGGAGCCGCGGGTCGTCCCAGACGGAACGACCCATCGGTCATACGTCAATAGCCGAAGTCGCGTTTCGTCGAAGTCGAGCTCTTCTTCTGAGGGGACTTCGGGCGCGGCGCGACGCGTTTGACCCTGGGTGCGGCGCGCTGAACTGGAGCTGCGGCGGGCTCCGGCGTCGCCGACGGTTGGTCGGCTGTGTCCTCTTCCTCTGCCTCTTCTTCGGGTTCGGGATCGGCCTTTGCTGCCGCTGCCTTCGCCTCGTCTTTCGCTGGCGCGGGCTCTGGTTTGGCCGCTTCCGGTGTCGCTGTCTCCGGTTGCGGCGCGGGTGCCGCTGCCTGCACTGGCGGCGCGGCGACGCTGTCGACTGGCAGAGCAGCCCCCGCCGCGACGGCTTCGTCGGGGCCTCCTCCACCCATCAGCAGTGCTCCGCCGATGCCCAGCACTGCCAAGCCACCGAGGGCGGCGCCGATGAACATGGGCGTCTTGCTCTTCTGAGTGGGCGCGCCTTGCGCCGGCGGTGTGGCTTGCGTGTTCGCCCAAGCCTGGTTGGTGCGCGATAGCGCCCCGCCGGTCGCTGCGAAATGCGACGCGTCTGCAATGCCGGTCGCCGCGAATTCGACGGATGCGCGATTCGCGGTGGAACCGAAAGCGCCGCCCGAGGTGCCGTCGGGCAGGTACACGTCGCCCGCTGCTACCGGAGGTACACTCACGCCAACGCCGCTCTGCTCCCACCCCTCGAGTGCGGCGATGAACTGCTTGCAGTCTTCGAAGCGATGGGTCTGCTCGCGCGCCATCGATTTTTTCACGATGGTCGCGAACGCGGGATTGATGTCCGGGGCGAGCTGCTCGATGGGCAGGGCTTCCGACAGCACGATGCGGAACATCAGCTGGTTGAACGTCGGCGCGTCGAACGGAACTGCCCCCGTCAGCGCCTCGTAGAGGATCACGCCGATTGCGTAGATGTCACTCTGTACGTTCATCTCACGCGCCCCACTCGCTTGCTCGGGCGACATGTAATAGGGTGTGCCCATGATGGTGCCGGTGCGCGTCATCTTCATTTCGCCCGCCATCGGCTGAAACTTCGAGATACCGAAGTCGATGATCTTGACGAAGTCCTTCTGTCCAGCCTTCTCGTTCAAGATGAAGATGTTGTCGGGCTTCAGGTCACGGTGCAGGATGCCGGAGTCGTGCGCGGCGCCCAACCCTTCGAGGATCTGGCGAAATAGAGGCACGCACTGTTCGGGCGAGAGCCGCCCGAGGCGTCGGATGCGGTCGGAGAGTGTCTCGCCGTCGAGGTACTCCATGACCATGAAGTGGTCGCCGTTGGGCAGCTCGCCCAGGTCGAGCACTTCGATGATGTGCTCGTTGCCGATGTGACCGGCCGCCTGCGCTTCCTGTTGGAAGCGCCGCGCCACGGCAGTGTCGTGGGCGATGGCCGCGTGGAGCACCTTGATGGCGACTCGGCGCTTGATGCGTGTGTTCTCGCCTTCGAATACCGCGCCCATACCGCCTTCGCCCAACAGCCGGACGATGCGGTACTTGTTCTCGATCATGTCGCCTGGATTCAAAGACAAGGCACTACTCCCGTGAAAATGGCTCCTGGACGCGAGAGCGTCTCCCGTGTCCATACGTCAAGTTACCGCAGGATCTTTCTGGGTCCAGCTAACCAGCTCGATCGGCTCGTAGCGGTCCGGTTCAGTCGCCGCATTGCGCCAGGATTTTCTCATACGGGGCGTTGTCGCCTAGCACGAACCAGCGACTTTTCGTTCGTGGCGCTCAGGTGTGATGTTCTGCGACAGTAAGGTGTAAACCCGGAGCAAGTTACAGTGAGCTCGGATACCCACATTGGACCATAGTTGGCGCAGCCCGCATCTCGCGCTGTGCCGCCTTGCAACACGTCGATGCGTGCTAGCGTCTGGAGTCCTATGGGGTTGAGATCACTTGGTCATACGCTGCTGCTGGTGAGTGCAATTGGCTTGTCCTGTTCACTTGTATCGGCACAATCCGACGAAGAACGGGCGGGGGCGAGAGCTCTCGCCGAGCAAGGCGCTGCCGCTTTCGAGGAAGGGCGGTGGAAGGACGCGGTGGACCTGTTCACCCGCGCCCAGAGCGTCATCGACGCGCCACCGCACCTCCTGTACATCGCGCGAGCGCAAGAGAAACAGGGGCATCTCGTGCAGGCTATGGAGGCTTACATCAAAGTCACGCGCACG
>QJWJ01000377.1 GCA_003235365.1 Deltaproteobacteria bacterium | reverse complement strand
CCCGAGATGACTGAACTGTTGCAAACGAACATACGTGCCGCCGAACACGGCGACTGTTTTACGGTCCTGGGCGTTGTGAAACAACCAAGCCGCGCTGCCGTCAGGCACATTAACCAACGGACCCGGGTCCTCCGCGCACCACTTGTCAGGACCCGTGAAAACGGTTTGCCGCAAAAACAGACCAATGCGTCGGGGAAACGAGGCGTTGGCTCACCTGGCCTGGGCTCGAACGCACGACGCGTTCCCACACCTCGTTAACGTTCCGTTCGTGATTTGACGACCCGGAAGTTGGAGTTCGTTAACAACGCTAACTCCGCCCCCCGCTGGCGGATGCATTTTCACGAGTACGTGATGACACCAACCCTCGGACAGCGAGCGACGACATCAGTGTTCCTCCTTCACCGACGTACCACACTGTCATCCGTGTCCACACCTCCGCCAAACCGGCAGTACACAGCTGGGAGGACCAGCAGCGTGAGCAACGTCCCCGTAACCAGCCCACCGATCACGACCGTCGCCAGTGGCCGTTGAACCTCTGCGCCCGCACTGCTTGCAATGGCCATCGGCACGAAACCCAGCGAAGCCACCAACGCGGTCATCAGCACCGCCCTCAGACGGTCACTCGCTCCACGCAACGTTGCGGCCGCGAGCGCCAGGCCCTCGTTCTGCAGCTGTCGGATGTGTGAAACCATGACCACCCCATTGAGAACGGCAATGCCAAACAGGGCGATGAATCCAACCCCAGCGCTGATGCTCAACGGCATCCCTCGCAACGCGAGCGCAAAGACCCCACCGATCGCCGCGAACGGGACGTTGAGAAAGATCAACACCGCTGGTCGTGCAGACCCGTAGATCATGAACAGCAACGAGAAAATGAGCACCAGCGCGGTAGGCACGGCAACGGCGAGCCGCGCGGATGCTTCTTGCAGGTTCTCGAACTGGCCCCCCCACTCGAGGAAGTACCCGCGAGGCACGTCGAGCCGCGTCGCGATGCGCTGCTTGGCGTCCGCGACGAAACTGGCCAAGTCACGTCCGCGCACGTTCGCCATGACCGCCGTCCGTCGTTGAACGTTTTCGCGTCCAACCTGCGCGGGGCCTTCCTCGAACGTCAAGCTGGCCAGTTCGCCAAGCGGAACCGTCGTTCCACGCGGTGTTCGTATCGGGACGTTCCGGATGGCGTCGATGTCTGTGCGCGTGCGTTCTGCCAAACGCACCTGAAGAGCGAAGCGCCGTTGGCCTTCGAACACTTCACCGACCGTGTGACCCGCGATCGACGCCACGGCGTCCATCACGTCTCGCACGCTCACGCCGTAGCGAGAAATTGCGCGACGGTCGACACGGACGCGTAGGAAGGGCAAGCCTGAGATTTGCTCCGACTCGACGTCACCAGCGCCGGGCACGTCTCGAACGATGCCCTCGACCTGCTCGGCTAGACGGTTGAGCTCCTCCAAATCAGGACCGTAAATCTTCACGGCAACGCCTGCCCGGATCCCACTGATGAGCTCGTTCGTCCGTAGCTCAATCGGCTGCGAGAACAGGTAGTTCTGCCCCGGCACTTCGCGACGGAGCGTCTCGGCAATGTCGCGGACGAGCTGCTCCTTGTCCGCTGTCCGCGTCCAGTCCCCCTGGGGTCGAAGCATGATGAAGATGTCCGACAACTCGACCCCCATGGGATCGGTCGCAATCTCGGCGCGACCGGTCCGAGAAACGACGGTCTGTACTTCATCGGGGAAGTTTTCGAGCAAGCTCTTCTCGATGCGTGTCGTGTAGCGAATCGATTCTTCCAACGGAACCGACGGCAACCGCACGGCCTGCATGGCAATCGCGCCCTCGTCTAGCCGAGGGATGAACTCAGCCCCCAGCAGCGGTGTCACGGCCCCAGCTCCGAGCAACAACACAACGGCCACGGCGCTCGACAGCCCTGGACGCGCTGCACAGGCACCGAGCAACGGTTCATAGAGACGTTTGGCCGCGCGAAACAACCAAGTGTCGGTTTCCGACACGCCACCGCGAAAGACTGCCGTCGCCATCGCCGGCATGAACGTCAGCGCCAGCACGAGCGACGCCACCAGCGCGAAGATCACCGTGAGCGCCATGGGGCGGAACATCTTCCCCTCGATTCCACGAAGCGTGAGGATGGGGACGTACACCAGCACGATGATGGCCACGGCAAACGCCACGGGACGTGCCACCTCTTTGGCGGCCACCAAGACGTTCCATTGCACGTCGGCGCCTCGCGCCTTCTTGCGCGAAAGCGTGTGCACGATGTGTTCGACCATCACGACGGAGCCATCGACAATCAACCCGAAGTCGAGCGCTCCGAGGCTCATCAGGTTGCCCGACACGTCGAAAGCATTCATCGCAATGAACGCCGCGAGCATCGATAGCGGGATCGCGCTGGCAACGAGCAACCCACCGCGCAAGTTACCCAGCAGGAGCAACAACACGACCACGACGAGAACGCCGCCCTCGATGAGATTCTTGGAAACGGTGAAGATGGTGCGGTCGACGAGTTCGGTTCGGTCGTAAACCGTTTCGATGGTCACGCCGTCAGGTAGCGTGGGTGCAATGTCTTCGATGCGAGCGTGAACGGCGCGGGATACCTCTCGTGAATTGGCACCCATCAACATCATCACGATGCCGGTGGTCACCTCACCGCGCCCGTCACGAGTGACCGCTCCCTGGCGGATCATCGAAGAAAGGCCGACCTCGGCGAGGTCGCCAATCCGAATCGGCACGCCTCCGCCCCCCATCGACACCACGACGTCGCGGATGTCATCGAGGCTCTGAACCAGACCTTCTCCGCGGATCAGGCGCTGTTCGCCATCGTGGATGATGTAACCCCCGCCGGCCCCCTGGTTGTTGCGTTGCAGCGCCTCGAATACGTCGGACAGGCCCAGGTCGAACGCGAGCAGACGATCCGGGTGCACGGAGACCTCGTAGGTCTTGAGCTTGCCGCCAAAACTGTTCACCTCGACCACACCGGGAACCGAGCGAACCTGATAGGCAACGTACCAATCGAGGATTTCACGCAGCTCTTTGGGGGAGTAGCAAGTCGGCGTGTCCGGCTCATCCGCCGCACAGGCTGGCTCGCCACGTACTTCGAACTGATAGATCTCACCCAAACCGGTGGAAATCGGCCCGAGCTCGGGGCTGCCGTACGCTTGTGGAATCGCCTCGCGCGCCTCCGACAAGCGCTCGCTGACCAGCTGACGAGCAAAGTAGACGTCCGTTCCCTCCTCGAACACGACGGTTACCGCCGAAACGCCGAAGCGTGAAACGCTGCGCACCTCCGCCAACCGCGGCAGACCGCTCATCACGGTTTCGACCGGGAACGTGATGAACTGTTCGACCTCGACGGGCCCGAGCGAAGGCGCATTGGTGAGCACCTGCACTTGGACGTTCGTCACGTCGGGCACGGCGTCGATCGGTAGCCGCTGCAGAGCGCGAACGCCGAGGGCGCCGATGAGCAACACGACGAAGATCACCAAGAAGCGATTCTTGATCGAGAACTCGACGAGACGGTCGATCATCGGCGCCCTCGACGCCGCCATGCCTTCGCCCACCCGGGGCGTGGCAACGCTGATCGAGATTCGGGCCCGCTCATCTAGTGCGCGTGTCCTTCACCGAGCTGACCGCGGCTCATTTCAGACTTGAGAACGAACGCTCCTTCGGCGACGTAGCGGGCGCCAATCTCGAGCCCGCTTGCCAGACGTACGAGATCACCGGCGCGCGCTCCGACGGCCACCGGCACGGCCCGGAAAGCACCTGGCGTATCACCCGGAACGAATACGACCGTTTGGGCGCCGAGGCGTTGGAGGGCTCCAGGAGAGACCGCCGGCGCCGTCTGGCCTTCGCTTTCCGCAGAGCTGATCGACAGGGTGCCGAACGAACCGGGTCGGAGCACGCCTTCGGGGTTGTCCAAAACGACGCGCACGGGCAGCGTGCGGGTACGCTCGTCCAGGCTGGGCGCGACGTAGTCCAGTGTACCAGTGAAGGTGCGACCGGGATGCGCTTGGAGCGTGAGCACGGCGCCTGCTCCCTCACTTACCCTGCCTGCGTGCTGTTGGTAAACCCTACCGACGACCCAAACCCGCGTGATGTCCGTGATCTCGAACAGCGTGTCGCTGGGACTGACGACTTCGCCAACGGTCGCATGCCGCGCGACCACACGCCCCCGAATCGGGCTCTTGATCGTGACCTCACTCCCACTACCCCCTCGACCATACACCTCCAACGCTCGGTCGGCAGCCGATTGCTCCGCTTTAGCCCGCTTGAGGTCGGCCTGCGCTTCGAGAAACTGGCGTTCGGCTCCGATCCCTTCCCGCTGCAGCTCCTGCTGCCTGCGGAAGTTGGCTTCGGCGACCTCGACGTTGGCTCGAGCGCGAGCTGCCTGGGCCCGTGCTTCCCCGAGGGCTACGCTACGGATGACCGCAAGCGGCTGACCCCTGTCGACTCGATCGCCAACCGACGCTGCGACCCGCGCGATCTGTCCCGAGACGATCGGCGAGACGTGCGCTACCCGATCTGGTTCGGCTTGGACTTCTGCCGGGACCTCGAACCCACCACCTGCCGGCAACGCCGCTACGCGATCGATCACGATGCCGGAACGCGCAACGGCCGCCTCTTCAATCACCACGTTCGTGGCCGTGGCGCTGAGCCCATCGTCGTGGTGGTCGCCTCCGTGCTCGCGGGCCTCAGCTCCGTGCTCACGCTCTTCGACGCCATGTCCGTGCTCCGCGCCGTGATTGTCACCGTCAGCCCCGCCGCGGCACGCTCCCACGAGCACGCATGTCGTCCACAGCAGCCCCCCCCACGGGTGACACCAGCCGGTTTGTCGCCTCGCCGTCACGTGCCTTCCCCGCCGACCGCATGTTCGTGCCGCTCATGGGGCCACAGATCCGTCCCGACCGTTGCTTCGAGATCGGCAACGGCCTCGAAGTAGTCGACGTAGGCGTCGAGCGCGTCGGTCTGGATCCGCAAGAATCGTTCTCTGGCGACGGACACTTGTAGGATGTCGATCTCACCCAGTTCGAACGCACGTTGGATCAGGCGCAGGTTTTCCTCGAAATTGGGGACGATCTCGTGACCGTAGGTTCGAACCCTCACCGCTGCGGCAGCGACGGCCGTGCGGTGTTGCTCGATCTGGTTGGAGAGCTGCGAGTCGAACGCAGCGCGCTGTGCCTCGACGATCCGCGCTTGCACGCGCGCGGTCGCGCGCTCCCCCTGGTTCGTCTGCGCCAGCGGAACGGGCAGCGACAACACCCCCAGCACGTGCGTCTCCTTGGGGCCCGTCGCCAACCCTTCACGTGTAAACTGGACGCCTACCGTCGGCTCCGGCCAGGCCTCGGCCTCGGCGGCGGTCGCACGCGCTTCAGCTTCGAGCTGTAGGGCGTGTAAGGTACGCAGGCGCGGCTGATGGGTACGAGCCGCCGCCGCCAACGACGCGCGACTCGGTGGATCGCGTGGCACGTCGAGTTCCCCGGCCGGCTCGGGGGGGTGGGATGGAGGCCAACCGGCAACCGCGCCGAGTTCCAGCTTGGCTTGCAGGTAGCCCTGTTCAGCAGCGACGCGAGCTACACGACTTTGGCTCAACTCCCCTTCTGCGAGACGCACCGCCAACGGGGAGACGTCCCCCGCCCTCAAGCGTCGTCGAGTGATGTCGAGCAACTTGCGTTGGAACTCGACGAGCCGGTCGGCAACCCGAAGGCGCTCACGGGCGACCAACCCCCGATGAAAAGCCGCGTGCGCATCGCGGTGCACCTCCCAGCGAGCCTCTTCGAGCTGAGCCGTCAAACGTTTGCGGTAACTCCCCGCTGCGGCCAAGCGCCGGCCGCGCTCTCCACCAATCTCGAACCGCTGGAAAACTGCGCCTTCGACTTCCAGGTGACCGCCAGCCGGTGTCCACCCGTGACCGACTCCCACGCTCACCGTCGGATTGTCGGGGAGCAGCGGCTCGGCGCCGGTAAGTGCCGCGTCGCCCAGCCCGACCCGCTCCCGAACCACGGCCAGGCGCGGCGCGTGACGATCGGCATAGGCCAAGATCCCATCGAGGGACACAGGCCCTCCACGGGCAGGATCCGGCCGTGGAACGCTCGGGACGTGCAACGCGCGATCGACCAACGGACGCGATACGGGGGCAACCCGAGGTGACTGCGCATGCGCAGTGCCACACGCCAATGAACCGACGACCGCCAAGGGGACCCCAACGTTCACTCGTATCCAGGAACAGTGACTCCACGAGCGAACGCGGCGGTGGCTGATGAGGCGACGAGGACCAAATGAAGGGTTCGGCATGTTCTTCCAGAAAGCGGGCGCCCGAGCACCGACAAGCCAGCGGCCAAAGACTCAGGAGTTTCGGTGCACGTCCGCGACGCTGAACGGCTTCCACGTGCGGTCCCAGAGGAGCTGCATGATCTCCGCCTCGAAGTCGAACGACGCAGCCCGCAGTCGGTGTCTTTCCGGTGGGAAGGGAAACCCATTCATCGTGACCTCGAAGAACTACTACATATCATAGTAGTTGCGACCGTCAACGCTCGCTTTCGTTCCGGGGCGTGCGGGCGCGATCCCCGTCGCGCGTTCAGTTGCCCAACAGCGCGTCGGGGATGCCCGTGTCGCGAACCAGTTCGAAAATCACTCGGTGTCCCTCGGCATTGGGATGCGCCCCATCCAACAGGATCAGATCGGGATCCGCACTGCCGTCCGAGAGTGTCACGACGGCCCAATTGTCGATGAAGTGAGCTCCAAACTCAGCACTCAGCGCGGCGCGGAACGCCAACTTGGCGTCGAGGCTCTGCTGGGTCTGGTCGGTGTTCGGATTGGGGCCCATCACCCAGGTCTCCGCGCCGATGGTTGCCGCTTCGTCGGCAATGGTCACTAGATTGGCAACGATGGTCGAAATCTGGACGTCCTGGTTCAAGTCCCGGGTGGACGGATAGTGAACAATCAGCGCGTGGGGCGCGAAGCTGATCGCCTTGCTCACGTTCAGATTCGGATCTGGTGACGGCATCCCACTGGGCACCGACGTGCCGGTCGGCAAACCCTGCCAGGTGTCGTACCCAGCCTTTGCCAGCAGGATGACGGACGACCCCGGACGAGACGTGGTCAGGAAGCGCGTGTAGCGATTCGCCCAGGTGTTGTCGAGATTCTCCTCCCCGCCGTACTGCGGTTGGTCCAAGTTCTTGCCCGCGACACTCGACGAACCCAGGATCGCGATCACTGCCGGCTGTGGTTCGGGTTCGGGTTCGGGTTCCGGCTCCGCAGCGGAGGCGGCATCCTTGGTTGGAGCGCCCGCATCAATCCCAGTTGCGTTCGATGCGGTGGGTTCTGGCGCGGGGACGGCGGCCCCGTCGGGCACGGCCTCGCTGCCCGGCGATGGAACCCCCCCGTCCCGGTGTTTCTGATCGTTGCTCGACGGCTCGTTCACCGCAGACGGCAGCGCCGACGGCTCGCCGACGGGCTCGGTGGACGGCGTCGAACCCGTGGATGAACCCGGCGATCGAGGATCCCCGGGGCGAACCGCCGCATCACGGTCGGAACTTCGACGACCATCGTCGGACACGGATGCGTCGGGTGAACTCCGCTCGCTGCCCCCCGGTCCGGCCTCTTCGTCGTCACACCCCGCGGTGACACAGACGATGCTCATCCCGAAACCAACGAGACGCGCAGACTTCATCAGCATCCGTCGCAACTAGCACACTTCGAAGAACGTGGGCCATCCGAACCCAGGCACCGACCTCCGGGAGCCGACGGCGCGCCACCTCGTGCCGGTGGTTCACCCCCTCGAGCTCGTTCTCCACTCCGACATCGCACGACCTCGCCACCCATGTCCGGCGGGCCCCGAGAGCTCGTCCTTCCAACACGCGATTTCGAACGCCTGCTCCGACGCCGCACCGCGTGTCGTGGTGTTCCCCAAAGCCCACCACGGCAGCCCCCAGCCTGCGGGCAAAAGCAATTCAGGGAGTCGAAAAGTCCGTGACCAGGTCGCCCGGGAAGTCTTCCATGGGCTGAGCGGGCACGTCGAGGTTGGGGCGTATGTGAGGCGTGTAGCCCCGCTTCAGGAACTTGTCGACCAAGCCTGGATTGCGACTCACGACGTGAATGGGCACACGATTGTCCTTGGTGTGATCGGTGATCTGTCCCGTCGGTTGATGGTCACCCAACATGATCACCAACGTATCGTCGGCGATGAATTCGAGCGCGTAGCGCCGGATCACGTCCATGCTGTACGCCACGGAGTGCATGTACGGACCGCGGGCCTCGCTCAGGTCGGTCCAACTGGTCGGAAACTCGATCTTGGGCAGTTGCCCGTAGATGGCGCCGTTCTTGATCTCTCGCCAATCTTCGATCACCTGTGGTTGCAAGTTCCATGGCCCATGACTCGAGGTCAGCGCATACATCGCGAAAACCGGGCGGCGCTGCAGAGCGATCACCCGACGGTGCACGACGTGGATGACGAACTGGTCTGGCATTCGTGACCACGAAAACTTCGGCCCGGCGTAGCCGAACGACGGAGCAATGATCTTCCTGTCGAACTTGAACAGGTCATGCCCAGTGATCGGTCGGGTCGCCCCGGGCTCGGCCGCCACGGTGTAATAACCCGCCCCCTTGAAGAAGCTCGGCAATGCGACGGGTTCGGTCTGCGTGAAGTAGATGAAGTCGCTCTGATTGCTGATGCGGATACCCGTCATCAGCGTCGACTGAGCAAGCCAGGAATTGCCACCATTCGTCGACGAATCGAGCAAGTGCGACGCGATCGAGAAGCCGTTCGTCGAAAACGACTCCTCCAAACTCGCGTACAGCTCGTTGATCTCCCGCTCGTAGAACGGTTCGGTCAACGTGGTCGCCCCGTACGACTCGACGAGAAACAACAAGACGTTGGCTCCGCCGAGCAGCTTCAAGTCCGCCGAGGTTTGGCCAAACCGTGTTCGAGCGTGCTCGCGGGCGTCTCGACGCCGCTGCTGGAGCTCTCGGGTCTCGATGAAGAGCAGCAGGTCCGTCTTCGTCCGCGGTAGCAAGCTCGTCGCGAAAACGCCCACGAAGCGCTCCTCTTTGCCGGCGACGGTGAAAAAACGCGACGCCAGGAGCAAAAAACCCATCGCGCCGACGAACGCGAGCAAGCCCACTCGTTGACGCAACGCCGTCGCACACGCGCGCCACGCGAGATATGCGACGGCAATCAACAGCGGCACGATCACGGCAACACCCGCAAGCACCAGCACGAACTGGTAGAGCGGCATGGTGTTGTACAGCAATCGCGTCAGCTCGCCGAGCATCGGCACATCCAAGAACAGGTTCGCCGGGCGACTCTGAAACGTCTCGGCGATGCCGTCGCCGAACCGAAAGATGCGCGCGATGGCCACCACGAGCGCTAGCAGCCACAGCACGACTGCGGGCACGGCAAGCTTGCCGAGCCAAGCGACTCTGACAGCACCGTAGGTCGCGACCGCGCCGACCAGAGCGAACGCCGTCAGTACCACGGTGATGTCGACCGACGGCACCAGGTACGAGAGCGGCGCTTCCGGTAATGGAGCGCGCAGGTTGACCATGGCGTTGAGCACGAGCCAGCCCACCGCCAGACGAACGACGACGGCTGCTTTCGGATTCGCCGTGGACCAGGCGTCGGCTTGCTGCCACACGCGGGTCGAACGCAACCAGCGCAACGGGCGAAACTTCGGCATTGGCGCCTGGTTACCCAATCTGCCCGACCATTGCCAGCATCGAAACGGCCACCGAACAGTTCGCGGCTCGCCTCGAGCAACCCCGTGACGACTCGGAACGGACGACGGCACACAGTGCGTTCGACAAACCGGGTTGCACTGTCGCCACAAGATTGCCGCCGGTCCCTTGCACGTCGTCGTATCGAAACGCGACGTCGCCGGCAACACCACATCCGATGCCGTCGATGGCGCGCTGCAAACCGGTCACGGGGTACACGCGCGCGCGAACGCGTCGAGCCGTTCACGCGTGCGCTCCGCGGTGTCGGACCAGTTGGGGATAGTCGCCTGGCGCGTCCAACACGCGGCACTCAGCCTGGAGTGAAGCGCCGCATCGCGGATCACGCGATTCAATGCCGCCGCCAAGGCGACGCGATCCCCCACCGGCACGAGCAAGCCCTCGTCACCATCGGCCACCATCTCGCTTGCAGCGCCGGCGCGGTAGGCGATCACCGGCACGCTCGCCGCCATTGCCTCGAGCAACACCAACGGCTGGTTCTCGTCGTAGCTGGGCATCACCAGCACGTCGCTGGTCCCGACCAATTGCCGAACTCTGGCCGGCTCGCACTGCCCCAACAGTTGCACGGCGCCGACGCCGGCACACGCCGACTGCAGCTTCCGGGTGTACGCAGGGTCGGCATCGAGCCTGCCGACGACGGTCCAAGCGTAGTCCTCGGTGGACCGCTGCGCCAACACCTCGGCCACATCGACGAACCCCTTCCTCGGCGTCACGGAACCGACACTGATCAGCTTGCACGGACCGGCTCGGCGACGCGGGGGCATGCGCCACGCCTCCTCGAGTCCGGGTTCGGCCATCACCACCGCGGCACCCACTCGCTGCAGCACGGCGCCGTAGTGCGGCCCGGGCACGACCACGCAGCACATCCCTCGCACGACGCTCAGCTCGTACTCAGTCGGTTCGGTGCGCACCACGCCATGCCGATCCACGGCTTCGATCAACGACGGAAACGAATGCAGCAGCAGACCCAGCTTCAGTCCTCGCTGCCGCAAGGAAGCCAACCCTTCGGCGTACTGGGGTGCCAAGAACAGGCTATCGACCAAGACGAGGCCCGAGCTCGGTAGACGGGTCGACTCGACGCTCAATTGCGACGGCTCGACGTCGACGACACGCCAGGCGCCGTGATCGGCCATGCGTGCGTTGTAGAGATAGCCCCCGGAGATCATTCCTCCGGCACTGGGCTGAACGAGCAAGCACGGGGACATGACAACCTCAGCACCGTTGTAGCAGCTGGCACCGACGCCAAACAACCGGGGAGCGGCTAGCCGGTCTCGCTGCCACGGTAGCCACGTTTGGCCTGCCGCACTACAGGCCACCCATGCGAGCCCGGTTGGCCAACGTCGCGGCGCAGCCCAGAACACGTGGGCTGTTGATGCTCGCGGCGCTGACGTTCTACTCGACGCTCGTCCTTTGGTTTCAACCCGGGAAGTTCGTCGGCGACGAGTGGCGCTACGCCTGGCTCGCCGACAACCTGCGTCACGGCTACTTCTCGCCTCCCGATTTCGTGTTTTTGTGGAACGGGCCCGGATACCCACTCCTGCAAGCCGCACTGTCCAGCCTCGGCCTCGGCATGCTCGGGATCCGCCTATTCAACGCGCTGCTGCTCACGGTGGCCCTGGCGGTCTTTTACAAGATCGTGCGCGGTATCGCCTCTGCCGCCGTCGCGACACTCCTTGCCGTGGGCGCCGCCGCGTACCTGCCCGTTGCGGCCTACGTGCCCTTCGCGTACACCGAGGTGCTTTGTTTCTTGCTGGTAACGCTGTTCGTGCGCGCCTGCCAGCTGCAACTCGCCGATCCCCGACCGATTTGGGTGATCGCCGCGGGGGTCACCTTCGGCGCGCTGGTCATGACCAAAGTCGGCTTCTGGCCACTGTTGATCGTCGGTTGCATCGGCTGTGGCGCGCTGTGGTGGCAACAGCGTCGGCGCGTGTTTCTGCAATGGACCTGCAGTCTGCTAATCGCGCTCGGCTGCTGCCTGCCGTACCTCGTATACACTCAGCAGCTCACCGGGCGACCTTGGTACTGGGGGAGTGCGACGGGTTCGGTCGTGTATTGGATGACGCACCCCTACCCCGAAGGCCACGGCGACTGGCTGCACCAAGGCGAAGTGCAACACGTCGACTTCGTACGCGAACAGCACTGGGCATTGATGAACCGCCTGGGCAAGTTCGACGAAAAGACGCCCCCCGATCCCCAAGACGTGCACGCCATTGCGCATTATCTCTCCGACATCTCCAGCCCGGAGGCGGGCGATGGATTCATGACGGCCGCGCTGGACAACTTGCGGCAACACCCATCGGCATATCTGCGCAATTGGGTGTTCAACGTGTGCCGACTGTTGTTCGATTACCCATACACCCTGCAACGGTTCGACGCGCTGCGAGCTGTGCAGGCCGCATGCAACGCGTTGCTCCTGCTCGGCGCCGCGCTCGGCATTCGGCGTCTGTGGACCGGACCGACGCCACAACGCCCATTGGGGCAGCTGTGCCTGTTACTCCTCGTCGCCTACCTCGGAGTGATGTCGTTGGTCAGCGCAGTCGCGCGCTACGTCGTGCCCGTCGCGCCGCTCGCGCTGATTCTGGGTGCCATGGCCCTCGCGCCACGTCTCGAAAGGATGCTCGAGAGCTCGCGGAGCCAAACGCAACGCGCGAGCAACGACAGCGACGTCGCCTGAGCGTTGCGCGCGGGAGGCACTTGGTTTGGGGTCGATTCAGTTCTGCACCAGCGGCGTCGCCTCTCGGCGCGTCGCGACGCGGGACGCCCCTCAGTGCCGCCGCAGCTTTGCGAACACCCCCGGCGAAGAATTCCCCCAAGATCACATCGCGCGCAACAATGGATGCAAAGTCGGACTGATTTGCCGCTCCCACGCGACGGTGCCAGTTGTGTGACAGCACCTGCTGTGACACCCCAGAGAACAATGCCTACCTTCCAAGCTCCGGCCGCTGCTCATTCCCGTCGCCCCTCGTCGCTTCGTCCCCGCGCGCGGCGCGCTTCGGGAGCAGCAATCAGCTTGCTGGCGTCGCTGATGTTCACCAGCTGCGGCGGTGACGACGACTCCAGCTCCGAGTCCATCGACACCAACCCGACGGCGCCGGACACGACCACGGTCGCGCCCGGCCCCGCCGCATCGCCGGGCGACTCGAATCCCCTGGCAACGGGGTCGGCGCCACCGCCACAGCCAGCCCAAACTGGACCGACGGGAGGACCGGTGGTCGCATCCCCGAGCAGCTCTCCAACCTCTGGCGTCGGTCCGACGCCGTCGGAGTCTGCGAGCCAGCCGGGGCCGACCGGAACCGTCAACGGGCCGACGGGAGGCGCCGGTGGCACCGCCATGGTCACGCCTCCGGGTGCTGGCGGTGGTCCCGCTTCCTCGGGCGACGCAGGTGGAATGGACAGCACCGGCGGCATGTCCGGTGAGGGACCGGACCCGGTCACCCCCAGTGACGATCCCATGCCCTGGTTCAGCTTCTTTCAGCCAAGCATGGCGGGGCTGTTGTCGTTGGCGCCGGATCCGGTCAACGGCTTCGGCGGCGACTTCGGGGGACTCGAAGGAGCCGATGAGATCTGCACCACCCTGGCGCAGCAGGGCAATCCGGGCGACACCAAGGTTTGGCACGCCTTCCTCAGCGCCGCCGAGGCGGGGCCAGAAGGCGGCCCGGTGCATGCCATCGAACGCATCGGCGACGGCCCCTGGTACGACTTTCACAACCGTCTGCTCGCCAACGACATCGCCGGCTTGATGCCTGACGACGACGGCCGCCCCATCGACGCCGATCCGCAGCTCGCCGAGATGTTCACCGACGAATACGGCGATCCCGTCAGCCCCGACACGGGCATGGTCGACAATCACGACACGATCACCGGCTCCGGCGATGACGGTCGCTTGCCCGCGGGAGCAACCGCCGCAAACACTTGCAACGACTGGACGAGCACCGACGAGTCGCTTCCCCCGCCGCGAGTAGGCCACGCTTGGCCGCGAAGTGCGAACAACGGCCGGCACTGGATCAACGAGCACGAAGCCGGCGGCTGTGGCGCCGGGATCAGCACCGTGGTCGAGCGCGGCAACGGCACCCCGACGGTTGGCGCCAACGGTGGCTACGGAGCCATCTACTGCTTTGCCGTAGCTCCCTGAATTCGCGATTACCGTCGCGATCGCCCGGCCCTCGATCGGGCCGGCGGTCAGCAATTTGGCGAAATCACTCACGTCGCGCGGATGCGTCCCCTGCCGACGGCGGGGCGCCATCGGCGTGGACTTAAGAAACCCCACGTCGCTGTCGTTGCTGCGCCGTGCGTGACGACGAGGGGGTCATCGACGAGCTCGAAGCGTCGGCCATCGAGGCGTTGGTCGAGGGCATGTTCTTGACGGCGAACGCCGATGGTGTCGTCAGCAACGCCGAGGTGCAAACGCTGTCACGAAACATCGCCAGTGCCTGCTCGGGGCGCATCAGCGAGAGCCAGGCCATCAAGCTGCTCGACCGCGCCCGCCGAGTTACTTCGCAGTTACCTCGTCGTTCACAGTTGGCGTCGATTGCTGAACGCATCCCGACGCCCCTGGCCGAACGGGCACTGCGTCTTGCGACGCGAGTCGCGATCGCCGATGACGTGATCACCCGCGAAGAGGAAGACGTACTGCTCGAGTTGGCGCTCGCAATGGGGATCGGCGCGGGTCCCGCGCTGCGGCTCATCCGCGAAACGATGAGCTGAGCGCCAGCCGACGAGGCGGGACGCGCTGTCCGAAAGCCCGTGGAAGCGCGTCTCGAGACGGCCCACCCCCGCCCCCCTCTGGTAGCACGATTCCTTCGCTGGAGGGAGCCTGGTGCGGCGCGAGTCATGAACGATTTTGCGGTTTTGTGACGCCCTGCACAATACCCCACGCAGGCCAGCAAATACTCCCAAAAAGTGTTCTCCTAGCACCACAACCGTGACCACTTCGGAACGGTCCGACTGCGAATGGCTGACGATGATGGGGCGTTTCACCGAGCGAGACCCGTTTTGTCCCGCCGAGTCAGGAGGTGTAGTGGATAATGCGACCAGCTCGCCATGAACACAACTCCGCTTACGTATTCGCCTCGTCAAGCGTTCATCCGATACCACGCGCAGGCCAACGCTCGTCGAAGCACCTGGCCCGAGTTGGCCCCCGCAGTCGGCGCCGCGGCACAGCGAGAGGACCTGACGTGACCGAGATCATCAACTTCATGAACGTCGGCACGCGCAACTGTCACGCGATGCACGTCGTGGACTCCGATCGGCTGTGGCAGGTGTTCCACGAACGCTACTGCATTACCCTGGTCAGCACGGGGCTGGCCCGCTGGCGCTATCGGCATCGAGATTCCGACGCGTCCCCGGACGGCATCATGCTGATGGAACCGGGCGAAGTGCACGTCAACACGAAGATCGTGGAGAAGGGTACCTTCTTCGCGTTCTGCATCGACCACGAGCACCTCCTCGAGCTGTGTCGAGATACCATGGTGACGCCAGCGCACTTCAAGACGGAGCTGCTCGAGTCGACGCCGTGTCGCGCACACTTGATGTCCTTGGTCCGAGCCGCGCACGAAGACGAGCCCGAGGCACAGGAAGAGCAATTGTGCTTGGCCGTTTCGTCGATCGTCGCTCAGAGCGACGAGACCCCACAACGCCGCCCCGGGCGAGCGCGCACCAAGGTTCGCCGCGGGGCCGGTCTGCTGTTGGACCGCTATCGAGCGACACCCTGGAAGACGGTCGACGTCAAACAGGTCGCCGGTGAACTCGACATGAGCTACCACTGGTTCGTTCACAGCTTCCGCAGCGAGTTCGGGCTGCCCCCTTACCGTTTCGTTCAGTCGCTGCGCCGCGCCCACGCGCAGCGGTTGATGACCATGGGTCCGAGCGAGGACGTCACCAGCATGCGCGACATCGCCTTGATGGCGGGCTACGCAGACGCGCCGCACATGGCTCGCGACTTCAAGCGCACGCAAGGGGTCTCGCCGAGCCTCGTCGCCCGCTCCTTGCATACGCGCTGGTGACCGTCCGGCTTCTGGGACCTCCGTCGAGAGCAACAACCCGCGACCCCCAGCCCGATTCGTACGGGGCGCCGAGCAGGTCGGTGTCGGGCAGAAAAATCGGGCGGCTCATCACCGGTGGATTCACTACACTACCGTGGATGGCAACGCAGCAGGTGAGCCCGTGACGTCCCCCGATGCGAAGACCGTGCGGGCCCCCCGTCGGGTACGCGACTTGATGACGACCAACAACGTCACTATCGGGCCGGGCACACGGGTGCGCGACGCACTGCTACTGATGGAACGCTACGAGGTGCGCCACCTGCCGGTCGTCGACGCGGAGCGGGTGATCGGCTTTCTGTCGAAGAGCGACGTCCGTGAAACCCTGGGCTATCAAAACGACGAGGCACACGTTCACGACCGGCTGGATTGGCCCGTCGAACGCGTGATGGCAAACGAGCTGACCTTGGCCCACCCCGACACGCCACTGCCCGTCGCGATCGACCGCTTGGTGGACAACCGCCTGACGGCTCTACCCGTCGTCGACCCTGACGATGGCAGTCTCAGCGGCGTGCTCAGCGTCGTCGACGTCTTGCTCGCCTCGCGCTCGTACTTCGCGTAGGGCGCGCCCAATCAGAGCGTGCTGGGTATGGGAGCGTTTCAGACCCGTTTGCGCGCAGCTCGCCGTTCTGGACACCTCGTGCCGCGCGTCCAACACCCGGCAATGCCACCCAGAGCAGCGGATCGACGCACGAACGACGTCAGAGCATGTAGCCCATACCGGCGTTGAGCTGCAGTTCGTCCAGCCCGTATCGGCGGTCACGCCACTGCACGTCCGACTTGAACACGAGCTGAGGGATCGGCCTGTACGAGACGCCGAGGGTCAGCTCTCTGACGGTCAACGCGCGGTTGGAACGAAAACCGTCTGGGACCGCCGCTTGGGTGTCGTACGTTTCCGCGCGCACGAAAGGCAGCAGCTGGTGTCCGCTCGGTGTGCCGTGAAGCAGGTCGTAGGCGAGTTCCGCGTAGCCGCCTTGAATCCGTGTCGGGACGGCACCGGTTCGGTCCGCGTTGGGGAACAACAGTCCACCGTCGGCGCGATGTGCGTTCATCAGAGCACCCGCTTCCGGCAGCAAGAAAGCCGCTCCGACGAGCTTGGCCTCGACGCCCCGCCGGTGCAGACGGGCAAACAACGAACCCCCGTAAACTGGAAAGGTAAAATCGACGGGATCCCCCTCGCTCGTGAAGTACTCGCCGTTGGCGCCGGCATCGGTCGCGTACGCCGTCAATCCCAGCGACAGCCCCAGCAATGGCTCATACTGCAAGCTTCCAAAACCGGCGACGGCCTGCAACCGCGCATCCGCTCCGAGAGAACGGGCTCCGACGAGTCCTTGTGGTCCGAGTTCCTGAGGCTGCAGACTCGAACCCACGTACGCCTCGTAGGACCAACCGCCTTCGAGATCTCCGGTGAACCCCACGGCCAGCTCACGCCAAGTCGTCGGGATCACCGTCTGGTCGAGCCCCGGCCGCTCCACACCATGAAACACCGGCGGTTCGTGCCACTGATTGATGAGCCCCATTGGCACCAACACCAAGCCTGAACGCAGCACCATCGCTTCATCGAACCACTGCCAATCGACGAACGCTTGTTCGACTTCGGTCGCGCCCGCACACGTACTGCACGCGATGGCGTCCTCCCACTCGATCTCGACGTGAGCGCGAATCGACTGGGAGAGCCGATGCGACAACAACAACACGAGCCGATCGACCGTGGCCGAGGTTTCGAAGTCCGCGTCCGACCCGCGGCGCACTGACGTGACATTGATCTGGGCGTACCCGCCGACCGTCGTGGCGGGTGCTTCGGCGATGACGTCATCGACGGCCGACGACGCATCCGGCGCGGCCGAAGCTTGGTCGGCACTGCCTGGGGCGGCGCCGTGTTCGTGTTCTTCGGCCAGTTCGAGTACGGGTCCGTCGTCCGAGACGCTGGCGTCTGCAGGGGCCTCGTCTGCCTGCGGACCATCGGTGACCCCTGATGAACCCGCGCCAGGATCTGGCGGGGCTCCGGACGCGCCCGGCTGCGGGGCTCCCCTCGGTTGCGAAGCGGTGGGCCCTGCGTCCGACTGCCCTGCGTCCGACTGCCCTGCGTCCGACTGCCCTGCGTCCGACTGCGCGGGCGCGGCAGGGGGCGATGTGCTCGGGGGCGCTTCCTCTGACGGCGCGGGCTGCACCTGTCCCGCCTCGTCCGTGTTCGGCTCCGGTTGGGCCGAGGCGGTTCGTAAGAAGGTCAATCCCCCGAGGGTCAGAACGAGGACTCGTCGACTCACTGAAAACGCTCCAGATCCAACTGAGGCGTCAATACGGCGTCGTTGGCCGAACTGACGTGGCAGTCGTTGCACGCCTGATCCACCACCGTTTCCTCACCATCCGACCCGATGATTGCCAATCGGTAGCGTTCGCCTTCGGGGGGCTCTTCACCGCGCCACTGCAGTGTGGGCCGGCTGTCGTCATCCAACGACAGATCGAAGAACTCCCAACCGTAGGCGCCACGCGAGTTGAACTCGCCTCCGCGCTTGACCATGCCGTGAGCCTGCCAGGAGGTCGGACTGCTTCCCAATGAGACGGTCTTGACGATTATCGTGCCCACGGCGAACTCGCGTTCGCCGCCTTGGGGCAACACGTTGACATAGACACGACGCGGCCCCGTTTCGTCCGGCAGCACGTGAGGTCCGGCGGCAATGTCGAGGCGGTTCCACTCGGTGAACGAGACGAAGTCGCGCTGTAGCGCGATGAACACGTCGAGATCGGGCAACGAAGTCCGGCCGTCCAAACTCGGACGCCAGGTTCCGTCGGTCTGTTCGTCGTTCGAATCGCCGGCAGGTGTCGGTCGCCGATCCTCCTGCGGCCCTGAAGTTTGGAAGTGACCGACGGGATCCAACTCGTCGTCGAGACATCCCGTGGCAACAGCAGCCGCGACCAGAACGGACACGACGCGTGTACCACGACGAGGGTCGGAACGACGAACCGGCTCGGGCCCCACTGGCGTGCGGGGCCCGAGTTCACTACGGCCGGTGGCCGACAACCGTTTCATCATGCTGTTCTCAGTGTGCTTTTCTCAGCACCGTCGAGTCAATCGCTCAATCGGGCAGTTGCGCGATGCCGAGCGCATCAGCGGCCTCCAGCATCAAGCCGACCAACGAGTCATCTGCTTCGGGATCGGTTTGGTCCTGAAGCATGGCCAGCAGCCTGCCGTATTCCGTCTTGGCCGCGGCATCGCTGGGGCTGTCGGGGTTCCAGTCTTCGGGCACTTCGGGAACGGCGTTGCCGTCGAGCCCGTCGTAGTACTCGGCCACGTCGTCGAAGGCCGCAGAGATGTCGGAGACGAGCTGTTGGCCGTCGTCTTGTTCGAGCAACCAGGGCACGAACGCTTCGAAGATCGCTCGCCCACCTTCCAGGTTCGCCCGCATGTCGCCGAGTGTGTGCTGGGCGTAGCGAGACTCGTCTTCACCGGTTGCCGCCAGATCAACCTTCTCCAACTGCTCTTCCATGGAGCCGATCACCCCCCGAAAGGCCGATGGTGCGTCCAGCGCCAAAGGCTCGAACTGCTCGAGCATGGCGGCGGTATCGTCGACCAAGCGCTGGGCAAGCGAGGACTTGAAGTCGTCCGCTTCGCTCTTGGACTGCGGATACGTCGCTTCCACGTAGCCGGGCAGGGCGCTTTCGAAAGCAATCACGCCACTCGGATGCTCGTCTGCCCAGAGGATGCGTTCGATCGCGTGGACGCCGGTGACGCCTTCCCCGTCGAAGAGATTGTCGTCGGCCTCCTCTTCGATGAACCCGTCGTAGCGCTCGTCGGTGGCAGCGTCGTAGTTCGGAAACAACACGGCGATGGCACCTTCCACGCGCTCGTAGGCAGCGCGCGCCTTGCTCCAGGCCTTGCGCATGTCTTCCACCGCCTCTTCGTCTTGCTCCGGATCCCAGCCGTCAGCGTCTGGCTCGGGGGCCGCTTCCTGAATGGCGAGGGCCGCATCGTGCAAATTCTGCAGCTGGTCGGCAACGTAGTCCTTCACGTCGAGAATCGCCTCGGTCTCCGTGTCGGGACCGGGGCCGGGCTCGTCGATGGAAGGGCCGTCCTTCTGGTCCTCGGGCGTCTTCGACTCGTCGAGATCGCTGTTGTCGCCACATCCTGTCACGGACAAGGCTGCACAAAGCCCCAGCGGGGCCAACTTGGTCCACTTCATCGTCATTCCTTTCGCAGTCGCGGTACGCATGGTCCACGCGACTGCGTCTTTTGTAGCGTTGGCTGGTAGTTTTCGATTCACAGGGATTCGACGAAACCGACGAGCTGCTCTTGCTCGTCGTCATCGAGATCCAAGAAGGCGTCGACCGAGGCGTTTGCCTCGGAACCCTCGGAAGCGTGGGCCAAGATGGCTTCGCGCACCGTCGCGGCTCTGCCATCGTGCATGTAACTGCGCAGATGCCGCATGCCCATCAGCGGCGCGGTTCTCCACTCGTCGCCGTGGGCGTCGCCGTCGACCATCGCGTCAGCCAGATCGCGACCCATCGAGTGCAGCAGCATGTCGGTGTACACGTCGACGCGCTTGCCCGCCCATGCGTCGATTGGATAGTCGGGATCCGTCTTCAACTGGGAGGCGTGACACACCCCGCACTGCACGGACTCGAACAACGCTTCACCAGCTTCGTCGACCTCACCGCGCGTGGGAATGCGCAACAGCCGTACGTAGTCGGCTGCGAGGTTCACCGTTTCCAAGTCGATGTCGAGACCCGGCAACTCGTCGTCCTCCAGACCGCCGGGATTGGGCAGCTCGTCGGGTCGCATCGGCGAAGTGATCCCCATGTCGCCCTGGTATGCGTCTGCCGCAAACTCGTCGACGGTGGCGATTCGTGCCTTGAGCCCGAAGCGACCAATCAGGCCCTCGTCCCCGGGTTGATGTGAGTGAAACTCCGTTTCCGTGTTGGCTTCGGACGCGAAACTCACCCGATTGATTCGTCCCGAGATCCCATCATCTCGGTCGGCCTGCTCGCGCTCGAGACGTTCAATCTCCGAGTCCAGGATCGCTTCCATCGCGCCCCGACCAAAGACCGGCGGCCCCAGCCGAGAAGTGACGAGCAAGCCGTCGAAGGGTTCGGGCACGTCGATGCCGGCAATCTGCTCCGGGTCGATCGACTGGGGGCGAACGGTATGCCCGAACGGGAACATCGATTGATCGCTCGCGGGTGTCATCCCGTCGTCCTCGATGTGCACCATCTTGCGCGCCGCGCCCGGGCCGCGCGCGTCGTCTGCGTGGCAAGACCCGCAGGAGTGTCGAATGTAGACGGGCCCGAGCCCCTGTCCCGGTCGAAACACGGCTTCGAAAGCCACATCACCGCGGTCGAACCGACTCTGCCAGTCGTCGTCGAGCTGGGGCAACGGGTTGTCCGACGGGTCGTCTGACACGATGACCAAACCGTCGAGCCCGTTGGAACGCATGTCCTCGTCGTGAATGTCGGAGGCTTCGCCGTCCGGTGACGGCTCCGCATCTGCCCCGGCACACCCCGCCGCGAGCGCGACACAGGCCACCGACACGTAGAAACTCCAACTTGACCACTTGTGTTCCGATACAGACATGGTGAAATCGACTTTCAATATCACTAACGCGTGGAGTCTGGCCAGGGCGCCGCTGACTTGTCAAGCTCGAGTAAGCTGTTTTCCTGGCGCAAATTTGTCGCACACCAAAACGCGCAGGCTTTGCCGCTTGACGTTCCTGACTTTCACTTGCAGGCTTGCGGGGTGTTCAGCCCTCGACGATGGGCCGCCGCAGCCCTGCTCTGCTGCCTCGCGGCCGCCTCACCGGCCCTAGGCAAAGTCTACCACTCGGTGCGTTCGCTCTTGGCCGAACAGTTTCGCAACTCGTCTTCGGTCGCTTACGAACGCGTTCAGCTCAAGCCCGAAGTGAAGGCCGCCATCGAGAAGCAACTGGGGCGCCCTCTAGCCAAGAGCAAGTACCTCATCTACGTCGCCAAGCGCGCTGACAAGATCGACGGATACGCGGTCTTCGACGAAGAGCGCGGCCAGCACGAGTTGATCGACTTCGCGACGTTCTTCGACGCGGGCGGCGTCGTCACACGCGCCGAGGTCGTCGCCTACCGCGAGGGTTACGGCAGTGAGATTCGACGCGACAGTTTCCGCCAGCAATTCGTCGGCAAGGGAGCGCGCTCGAGCTTCCAACTCGGCCAGGACATCGACGCCGTCAGTGGTGCCACGATCTCGTCCGAAGCCATGAGCCGCGCCGTGCACCGCGCAGCGCTCGTGCTCGACAAGACTCTGCTGGGCCACTAACCACTCGACCCCTCGATGCGAGACTTCGAACGGCGCACGCGCCTGGGCGCGCTGTCCCTGTCGACGCGAGTCGTCTATTCCGTGTTCCTCGTGTTCACGCTGACGGCGGTAGGCGTTTCGGCGTGGCTCGCCGAAGAAATGGTCGGTCTGAACCTCGAAGGGCTGGATGAATACTACGCGGGGATCTCCCCTCGCCCGGAGTCCGAAACCGGCGCCGTCGACGAGCCGTCCAACGCCGACGGTCCTGAGATTCAGTTGCCCGGTGACGGCCCCGACATTCAGTTGCCCGGTGACGGCCCTGAGATTCAGTTGCCCGGTGACGGCCCTGAGATTCGACTGGACGGCGACGACGCACGCGCCGCCTTCAGCCCCGAGCCCAAATCACTCCGCTCGACCTTGGAAGTGACGCACTTCCATCTGTTCATCATGCCACTGCAGTGGCTGGTGCTCGCACACTTGTTTGCTCTCGGCGGTTGGTCGCAACGCGGGAAATTGTGGGTAGTCGGGATCAGTGCCGCCGCGGTCGCAGGTCACATCGCCGCGCCCTGGGTCGCACGCACGGGCTCGGCACTCTCGACGCCATTCTACGCCGTCACGGGCCTAGCGCTAGCCCTCACGTTCCTCGTGATGACGCTGGTTCCCCTGCGCGAGATGTGGCTTCCCAAGCGCAGCCGCGACAGCGGCCCTGCCCCGAGCCGCAGCTGACTCAGCGCAAGCCAAGCCGAGCGGGCTGCAATCATGCGCCGAGCGCAGACTCGGTGGCGCGCACACTCAGCAGCAGACGCAGGGCCGTGATGATTGCGGCTGAAGTCTTCGCTGGAGACGCACAGTAGAACGCCTCCCAAGCCTGTGGCTTGTGGTCGTTGTAGGTCGCCTCGTGTTCGGCGTGCTCGTCGAGATACAGCGAACGAACGGCGTGCCCGAGCAGCGCATCGAGCGCCAGAGCATCGTTCACCTGCAGGCTCGGGTTCTGGGTGAAGAAGCTCTCCAGCGCGCTCAACGCTTCCACGGTGATCTGTCGGTATTCGGGCGACGGAGCCTTGTTCAGCAAGTGCTCGAGGAGCAACGCGAAGGACTGTTCGCCGGGGGTCATGTCGCTGAGCACGATGCGGCTTTCCATGCGATTGCGCCGCTCGAGTCGGTCCCCGATGATCAAGCACGGCGTGTGCTTGAGGACCGTCCAGACCTTGGCGTGGAAATCCGGCGGTCGCCGACCGATGACTCCCTGATGCTGCCGCCACGCGAGCCAGCCGCCCGCGGGCTGTTTCAGTTTCTCCAGACCGAGATCGGGCTTCCAACTGAGATCACCGTACTCGGCTTGAGCGTCCAAGTGCTCTTGTTGCTGCGGCTGGTCTTCGATGCTGCCCCACGCCGCGAGCACTCGCTCCAGCCGCTGCTGTATCTCCGACGGCGGCAAGTGCATGAGCGACTCGTAGGCGTCATCAGCAGACAGATTCCGTTCTCGCGCGAGCTCGCTGGTGAGCAGCACGATCAGCTGCCCCACTCGAATCGTCAGCATCTCGCGAAACAGTTCCGGATGCGCCTTGATCAAGATGCTGACGTACAACAGCAGCTCTTGAGTCAGCACGCGGTCGCGAACGTCTTCGCGGCAGTATTCGTTGATCTTCGCGAGAAGCTCGCGCTCCAACAGGGGGTGGGTGATCAACGAGTCGTCGCTGTATGCACGCCCGACCTGGATGTTCTTCTGACGAACGAGAATGGCACTGCACGCCAACGTCAAGTCACCGTCGACCTTGCCGAGCAGCCCCGCGGCACGGCGAACCACAGCCCACAATCGTAAGTGACCAGCCTGTTCGTAGACGTCTTCAATCAACTCTCCAACGCGGCGCTCCATCACCCCCACGCTTATCGTCGTCGCTAGCGACGAAAGGCGCACCAGTGCCGCCAACAACTCGATCTGCTCGTAGAGGTTGTCGCTGACCGCCAACCGAGCAACGAGCGGCTCCGCATCCGAAGCGAGTTCGATCGACTGTTCCGCGCTCGAATCGAGCATCTCTTGTTTGCCGGAACACGCCAGCACGGACGAACGTTCGCTCAGTTCTCGGACCGGGGTGACGGGCAACTGCAGGTCGTGCAACTCGGAAATGCGCTCGAAAGATGCGGTTGCCATGAGCTCCGCAAGCCGACCTCTGCGCACCGGGACCGTTCCCACTTTGCCGGACGCCACTTGATGCATGAACGCGTAGAACGCCTCGCGATTGGCATCCAACAGGTCGTGTGTCAGCAATACCGTGACGGTGGGTCTACCCGGCTCGGTCCAGTTGCGATGCAGGTATGCCAGCTCGCTATCGAACCTCCGCAACAGAAAATCGATGTCCCAGGCCAAGAAGAACTCTTGCTGGATGAAGAACGACGCCAAACAGAGCACGGTATCGCCGCGCAACTGGTAGATGCGGCTCGTGGTGAGGCTCTTGAGCACTCGCGCCGAACGCCCCGTCAGACCCAACCGGTCGTTGCGCCCCACTTGGCTGTATGCCGCCGAAATGTCCTGCGGGTGATAAACGACCACCGGCGCGATGTCGTCGAGCGTTTCGGTGAGCACGCCGTGTGCAGCGAGTTCCGCCTGCAGCGCTTCGTCCTGAGCCAGAAACACCAACTGCACCACGGGACGGCGCGGTACCTTCTGCCGGCGACGCCCGAGCGGGTCGATGTCGGCACTCTTGAGCACCCCGTCGCGCAACATGTTGGCTAGCAGGTACAGACTCTGCGCCCAAACCAGCGGTACGTTGTCGTTTGCACGGCGCTGCGTCGAGCCGGGCTTCTGCTTCTCTGCCGTGATGAACTCCTTGGGCACGTAGTACAGCTCGGGAAGCAATTGCTGCCCGTTGCGCTCGACCAGCACGGACTGCAGCCGACCACCGTAGTGTTCGATGCCCGCTACGTCGCGCCGGATTACGGCATCGAGGTAGAGGTAACAGAAAAACAGTGGCCATTCGCTCTCGATGTGCTCGAAGCGCTCGAGTTCCGCGTCCTCGTAGTGCAGGCGCCCTTCGTCCTCCACCACGGTTTGGTGCCCATCGCGCAAGAAGCGCTTGAGCCCATAACGCCCTTCGAGCTTGTCGATGATTTTCTGGCGAACCTTGTCCGCGAACTTGCGGTCGGAAATCGCATACGCAGGGTAGCCGATCACGCTCAGAATCGCCGCGTCGGTTTCCTTGCTGTGAGATTCGCGCGGCAGCATCGACTTGAGCGTGATGTTCGCTTGAGCGATGTTGTCCGGGGAGACGTGAACGACCGATTTTTGGGAACCGCGCGCACCATACAGGTCGAAACCCGACAGCGCTTCCAAGGCCGCTTTGGCCATTCCGATGGAGCTGGCGTTGAGCTCCACGCTGCCGCGGTTGGACTTTGCCCCACGTTCCCAGATGCCGTAGTCCGGCGTTCGATAGGCGCGCTCGATGTAGTACACGAGGTTCTGGATGAAGTTCACCTCGTTCGCGTCACAGATGATGTCCAGACCGGACGCGATCATCTGCACGAGCACCAGCAGGAACACCGACGTCGCGTCGATCTGCAGGTGCCCCCACTCCATGTCACCGACCGCAATGCCACCCGTTTCGGTATCGTACTTGGCGTGCAACGAATCCGCCGGGTGACGCGTCCTCTTGAAAGCTTCGACCTTCGCCGACTGCGCCATCATCGACCGCAACAAACCGCGCATCAGCTTGATGGTCTGGTGTTCGAGTTCGTAGCGCCGGCCATCGTCGTCATCCAACTGGCGGTAAGCAAGCCCCAACCCCCACGCTGCCAAGATGCTGTAGACGTTGTCGCGAACCCATGCGTCGCGGTAGTCGCCGTGAGTGTTTACGGCGGTACTCGCCGGCAGAAGACCGGTGACCGGATGCTGACGCACCAGAATCGTCGACTCGACCTGACGATAGTAGGCATCCAAGGTGGTCCGCAGGCGCATGCTTTCCATTAGGCGTCAGTTAGACTATGGGCCACCAGCGGGCAAGCGAGCACACGTCGAAACCGGTAGCGTGCCGCGGTGACCCCTGACGGGTGGGACGACATGCCGTCCGACCATCCCCCGCACACTCCACCGAAACAATTCGCCCACCTCCCGGACACGGGAGGCTCAGGCCATCGCATCGGATCGGCTCGACCCGGACGCGACGTCGGGGCTCCGAAACGTGTGTCAGTGAGGCTGGCCGAAGGAACCTCCGTTGCCCACACTCGCGTCCGGCAGCGCGCCCCTCGGCTCAGAAGCAAATGTCCGTGCACTCGGAAAGGTCGTCACGCCAGCGATGACACACCTCCCCTTCCAACGCCGGCAGAAGCGGTTGCCACAGCTGGTCAGCGTAGCTCCACACGTCGTCGGTGGAACCGCAGTCGGTCTTGCCTCCAAACAACAGCGCATAGCCGCACCCGGCGTTCCAAACCAGAGTGTGTGCGCTCCGTCGCTCCGGTAGGGACGAATCAATCGTCGCGAAGTCGGGTGGGAAGTTGCAGAATCCCGTGTTGGGTTTGTTGAACTGATCGCCGGCTGCCACTTCGCTCCAACGACGCGAATCGGGGTCGAACCGCCACGTGTCGTTCAGATTGCCGAGGCTCTGCTCGGCGTCGGTGAGCGCTCCGGGATCGTGACCACCGAAGACGACGTACGCATCAGCGTCGGTGTCGTGAACCAGGCTCGACCAGAACCGCCCGCGTGGCCCCCCAGACGAAGTCTGGCTCTGCAGTTCAAGCCAACGGTCCGCGCCGATGTCGTAGGCCCAGACGTCTTTGAAGTACACGGGGCGATTGTCGAACGCCGTCTCGTTGGCCCCGCCGAACACCACGAGCCAATCGCGCTGCGCGTCGTACACCAACGAATGAAACAGACGCGGTGGTGGCGCATTCGATGCATCGATGGCGAGCCACCGTTGGCCTTCGATGTCGTAGGCCCACAGGTCGTTCATGGGCGTGTACACGAGGCCGCTCGTCGCACTGTTACCTCCGAACACCCAAAGTCGTTTGCGTTTGCCGTCGTAAGTCATTGCGCTGGTGGCGCGCGCCGACGGAACCGCGCCGTCCACGTCGATACTTCGCCACGTGCGCCCTGCAAAGTCGAAACGCAGCAAGTCGTCGAACAGCGTGTAGTCGCCGGAATCCCCTTCCCGGTAGCGCCCACCGAACACCCACATGGCGCCGTCACCCGCCGCGGCACTGTGTCGCCCTCGCGCCGACGGCCCGTCGGGTCCCTCGACCCATTTGCCGCACTGGTCGTCGTAGAGCCACGTCTTTCGGCTGAACGACTTCGTGCCGTTCGATTGGCAGTTGACGGGAATGTCACCCGTGCCTCCAAACACGACCATCTGCCGATTCGTCTCGTCGTAGACGGCGCTGTGCTCGCTCAGTCGAGAAGGCCGCTCGGACCCGAACTCGCCACATCGTGACTGTGCAGTCGTGCCATCGAGCGGCGCGCACGACACGTCCGCCCCCCCCGAATCCCGCTCGGCGTCTTGGCCTGCTCCCCCCACATCCAAAGGCGCTTCGTCAGCACAACCCAACACCGTCACCAACAGGAGCAGACGCCGCATCTCGTGGACTGTACAGCGTCGTGGACAGCGACGCGAGTCCCGTAGGGCCCGAGCGAGGAGAACGACGGATGCCCGCGCAGACCCTTCCCGCAGCGCCACAAGCGCTCCACATCGCCTCGTCCCGTCGAACGCACCGGGGCACGCGCCGTTCCGGCCACTGCAAGACTTTGCCCGGAGCACAAAGCAGTGTAGAAGTCTCGGGGCATCGATTCTCATGGCTTACGGCATCTTCCTGGTTTTGCATTCCATCGTCCGTTGGGTCGTCGTCGTGGCGGGCGTCGCGGTCGTCGCATCTTGTATTCGGGCGAAAGCGAAGGGTTCGAGCTATCAACCCATTCATCGCACCCTCGGCACCGTGTTCGTCAGTGGTGTGCACCTCAACGTGGTGCTCGGGCTGATTCTGTACGTCGCGCTGTCACCCACGACGCAGCTTGCCTTCGCCGACGTCGGAGCCGCGATGAAGGCAAGCACCCTGCGTTTCTTTCTCGTGGAGCACCCGTTCGGAATGCTCGTCGGCACGGCGCTGGTCACCGTCGGTTCCGCAACGGTCAAACGCACGGTCGACGATGCGAAGAAGCTGAGCCGCGCGGTGACCTACTTCGGCGCGGGGCTGCTCATGATCCTGCTGAGCATCCCGTGGCCCTTCTACCCGGCAGGTCGCCCCCTGTTCTGGCTGCCTTTCTGAAGCTGCGCCATCCGTGCGCGCGCAACCGAGGCAACGCAGCAGACGTCGCAACGCCGAGTTGACATCGTCGAACGCGTGCAATACCCCGACAAGCACGGGTCATGGGAGTACACGGAACCGACGCGAGGGCGCCGGCTGCTCGCTCGAGACGAGCACTGTGCGTCGCGTCGCTGATGCTGGCACTCGCCGGTGTGCGATGCCGACCCAAGTCAGATCAGGGCGGCGGATTTCCGCGACGGCAGACACTGTACGTCAGCGGCCCTCAATGGGGTGAGCCCAGCACGTTCAATCCTCTGGCGAGCAACCCGGATTGGCCCGTCAAGACGCCCTGCAACCTGCTGTACGAAAGCCTCCTGCTTTACAATTCCACGACCGGGCAAATGCAACCGTCGTTGGCGCGGGCGTTTCGACGAACCCGCGACGGCGTCGAGGTGCAGCTCGATCCTCGAGCGCGCTGGAGTGACGGTCGACGCGTCACCGCCGAAGACGTCGTGTACACCTTCGAACTGGGGCGCAAGTACCCGAGCGTTCCGCAAGCGTCGGTGTGGGCCTACTTGGCCTCCGTTTCGACTCAACCGCTGGAGGCGGCCGTCGCCGCAGCCTTGCCAGCAAGCCCCCAGACAGCTTCGAGCACCGCACCCTCCACACGACTCAGCGCGGCACCACATGGAGCCGCGCCCCCGAGCACCGCGACCAGCACTGCTGCGCTCCCCATCCCTCCAGTTCGGCCTGTTCCTGAGGGCACGGTGAGCTTCGTCTACAACCCCGAAGAGCGCAATCCGCTGTTCGTGCTCGATGCGCTGCAGGAGACTCGCATCGTCGCCAAACATGCCGTGGAACCCGTTCTCGACGCCGCGAGCGGAGAGCTGACGGCATTCCTCCAGGTCAAGTTCGACGAGGATCCGATAACCTCCGGGCCGTACACGCTGCACTCCTACAACAGCGAGAAGATCGTGCTCCAGCGCCGGGACGACTACTGGGGCAACGACGCGCTACACGACGGGGCGCGGCCGGCGCCACGGTACGTCGTGCACCCCATCTACAAGAGCAACGACCACTACAGCATCGCCCTTCAGCAGGCTCGCATGGACTTTTCCTCCAACTTCGTCCCGCGCATCTGGCTCAAGAAGCGCAAGGGCGTGCGCGCCTGGTTCGACGAAGCGCCGTTCTTCGTCGCCAACTCGATGCCGATGATGTTAATCAACGTCAATCGCGGCGCGCTGGCAGATCGCCGATATCGGCGCGCAATGGCGTTGGCCGTCGACTACGAGGACATTCGCGAGCTCGCCGTCTCCGGCTACAGCGAGCCCCTTCAACCCGGTCTGATCGTGCCGTTCGGTCCGGAAGCGAAGTTTCACTCCGAAAGCGACGCTGCCGAGTACGGCGCGACCCGTCACGACCCCGACGCGGCGCGTGCCCTGCTGAGCGGCGCCGGCTACGAAGCTGTTTTCGACGAAGACGGCAAGCTGCTCGAAACGCGTAAGAACGGCAAGAAGGTCGATACCGTCTACATCAAGAGCCCGACGGGTTGGACCGATTGGGAATCGATCGTCCGCATCGCCGTCAAGGGAATGCGCGCCGTGGGGATCGACGCGCGCGAGCGATTCGTCGACGGTAGCGTGTTTTGGCAGGCAACCGCGACCGGCGACTTCGACCTGATCATGAACACCCCCAAGCCCGCGCCCCTGCCGTCACAGCCGTGGTCGCGCTTCGACGCCCTACTCACGACCAAGGATTGGAAGCCACTGGGCGAGAAGATGTACAAGAACCAGGGGCGCTTCAACGACCCGAATTCCGTGGACTACGTCGCTCGTTTCGACGAGCTGCTCACCCTGATCCCGACGCTCACCGACGAGGAGCAGAAGCTCGCCGCGTATCGGGAGCTGAATCGTCTGTTCATGCAGCATCAACCCGCTTTGCCCATGGTCTACCGTCCGGCAGTCTTCTTCCAGGTGAGCGAGCGCACGTGGCGAGGATTTCCCAGCGGTGACGATCCATATTTGCCCCCCGAAATGCCCGGGGAACGCCTCGGCACCAGCATTCTGTGGCACCTGAGCCCGGTCGCGAGCGACTGATCCGAGCCCCGGACGAGCTGACCCATGTTTGCCAATCAACCCACGCTTCATCACATCCTCGGCCGTGCTGGCTGGTACCTGGTCACGTTTGTCGTGGCGGTGACGATCAACTTCTTTCTACCGCGGCTCGGCGACGCCAACCCGGTGGACGTGGTCATGGCGCGAGCGGGCTCCGCCCTCGACGGTGCCGTAGCACAGCAAAAGGAAGAGGCATATCTGAAGGAGTTCGGCTTCGTCGAGGTTGACGAGCACGGTGAGCTCGTTCGCGACGACGCCGGCAAGCCGGTGCAGGCGTCACTGCTGTCGCAGTTCGCCAAGTACCTGGGCATGTGTCTGCGCGGGGACTTGGGAACGTCGATACTCCAGCACCCCAAGTCCGTCGCGGAGATCATCGCTGGCGCGCTGCCCTGGACGCTCGCTCTACAGTTGCCGACGATCGTGCTCGGGTGGATCTTCGGCAATCTCCTGGGGGCGCTCGCCGCTTATCGACGCGGCGTATTCGACCAGATCTTCTATCCCTTGGCGCTGCTCGCCAGCGCCGTGCCCGCGTTTTGCGTGGGCATCGGACTGGTGTACGTCTTCGGCATCAGCCTCGAGTGGTTCCCCACCGTCGGCGGCTACGACGACGGTCTGATCCCATCGCTGTCGTTCGAGTTCTTCGCCAGCGCGAGCTACTACTACGTGCTGCCGTTCCTTTCGATCTTCGTCATCGTCGTGGGTGGTCAGGCGATCGGCATGCGCTCGATGTGCATCTACGAGCTGGGAACCGACTACGTCAAATACAGCAAGCTGCTCGGGATCAAGGAGAGCAAGATACTGCTGTACACATTTCGCAACGCGATGCTACCGCAGCTGACGGGATTGGCCTTGGCGCTCGGTGCCATGGTCGGCGGCGCACTGATCACGGAAGTGATCTTCAGCTACCCCGGTTTGGGAATGGCCATCCTGACGGCGATTCAGGGCAACGACTACCCACTCATCACCGGCTGCACACTGCTCATCACCGTTTCCGTGTTGCTCGCGAACTTCAGCGTCGATCTGTTGTTGGGCTGGTTGGATCCGCGGATCGCTGCAGGCCACGGGGAGAACGAGTGACGTGTTGCGGGGCCTGTTGAAGTCACCTGCTTTCGCGTTCGGCGGCAGTCTGCTGCTGGCGACACTGTTGCTCGCCCTGCTCGGTCCGCTGCTCCTCGATCTCGACACCCAGACTCGCGTCGGCCTGCCCTACACGCCGCCGACGCCGAGTCACTGGCTCGGCACCGACCACATGGGTCTCGACATGGTGTCTCTGCTGGTCGAAGGGCTGCGCTCGTCACTGCACGTCGGGTTGCTCGCGGGCAGCGTCGCGACGGTGGTCGGCACCTCGATCGGCGTCTACGGTGGCTACAAGGGAGGGTTGATCGACGACGTGCTCACGTTGAGCACCAACTTGTTCTTGGTGATCCCCAACCTGATCATCCTGATCCTTCTGTCGTCGAGTCTCGACGAAGGACGCAGTCTCAGTCTGATCGCGCTGATCATCGGCTGTACGACGTGGACTTGGAGCGCGCGGGCGGTGCGTGCTCAGTCGGCCAGTCTACGCAGCCGCGACCACGTCGCACTCGCGCGCATCAACGGATTGGGGACGTTCGAAATCGTGGCCCTACACATCTTGCCCTACTTGCTCTCGTACATCTTCATGGTGTTCATCCTGCAGACCGCCGCCGGGATCCTCTCGGAAGCGAGTATCAGCATGCTGGGGCTCGGGCCCTACGACTCGGTTTCTCTCGGGACGATCCTCAACGATTCGATTCGCAACGAAGCACTGGCCGACGGCGCGTGGTGGGCCTTCGCGCCCGCGATGATCCTGATCACGGTGATCGCGTTCTCGTTGTTCGTCATCAACACCTCGATGGAGGGCGTGTTCAACCCACGCCTGCGCAAATGACGGCCGGCGAAGAAGACGTCGAGACCAGCCCGTTTGACACGCGGCAGCTCGCCGGGACCTCCGACGGCCCCGTACTCGAGGTCGATGACCTGCGGCTACACTACGTCACGCGCTTCGGCAAGCGAGTACAGGCGGTCGACGGCGTCAGTTTTTCCCTTCGTGAAGGGGAGATCCTCGGTATCGCGGGTGAGTCGGGCTGCGGCAAGACGACGCTCGTCAGCGGCTGCATGGGGCTGCTCATCCCACCCTTGTTTCGAAGCTCGGGAGACGTGCGCGTGGCGGGAGAGAGCTTACTCGGCAAGACCCTCGAACAGACGCGCAAAGACGTCCTGGGCCGCAAGGTGTCGATGATCCCGCAGGGGGCGCTCAACAGCCTCAACCCAACGCGGAAAGTCGGGGATCTGGCGGCGGACATGATCCTCAGCCACGACGAGTCGACAGACAGGCAGCAAATCGCCGAGCGCCTGAGCGAGCGGTTCTCTCGCATCGGCCTCGATGCCCGAGCCGTGCTCGATTCGTATCCGGTGCAGCTGCCCGCGGGTACCAAGCAACGGGTCGTGATTGGGATCTCGACGCTGCTCAATCCCAAGGTGGTGATCGCCGACGAACCGACGTCGGCGCTCGACGTCTCGACGCAGAAAGCGGTGATACGACTTCTGTTCGACCTGATGGACCAAGGCATCATCGCGAGCATGCTGTTCATCACGCACGAGCTACCGTTGCTTCGGCACGTCTCCAGCAAGATCGCAGTGATGTACGCGGGACAATTCGTCGAATTCGGCACCACGGAGCAGGTGATCTTCGACGGCCGCCAGCCGTACACACGCGCGTTGATGGGTTCGATGTTGTCCGCCGAGAGAGGCCAGCGCGACAGGAAGCCCGTGTCAATCGAGGGTGCGCCGCCCAACCTGGCCAACCCCATCGCCGGCTGCCGCTTCGCGGAGCGGTGTCCGGTCGCGCGCGAGGACTGCAAGGCGAGCGAGCAACCGCTTCGGCTCGTCGCCGACCGGCACGTGAGGTGCAATCATGCCCAATGACACGGGCCCGCAGCGGGGGCAGGATGGTTCCTCGAACGGAGGCGGCGTTCCCTACAAGTTCGAAGCGCACCAGCTGACGCGGGTGTTTGGCCACGGCAAGCGGCGTGTGGTGGCCGTCGATGGCGTCGATCTGAAAGTCCGCGATCGCGAAATCATCTCAATCGTGGGGCAGTCGGGTTGTGGCAAGACGGTGCTGGCCAAGATGCTGCTGCGCCTGGAACGCCCGAGCAGCGGCACGCTGTCGTTCGACGGCATGCCCATCGACGCCCAACGTGACCCGCGCGCGCATTGGCGGCGAGTGCAAGCGGTGTTTCAAGACCCGTTCTCCGCGTTCAATCAGTTCTTCACGATTCGCTCCCAACTCGAGAGCGCCTTTCGCCTGTTCGAAACCAGACCCGCGCCAAGCGAGATCGTCGATCGAGTCGACCATGCGCTGCTCGCCGTCAACATCAAGCCCAAGGAGATCGAGGGCAAGTACCCCTTCGAACTGAGCGGCGGTCAGATGCAGCGCATGCTGTTGGCGCGCATCTTCATTCTCCGACCCCAAGTGCTCATCGCCGACGAACCGACGAGCATGGTGGATGCCTGTAGCCGCGCCAGCATTCTCGACTACCTGATGAAGCTCAAAGACGAACTGAAGATGACCATCGTGTTCGTCACCCACGACATCGGTTTGGCGTATTACGTCTCCGACACGATGTACATCATGCACCAGGGGCGCTTCGCCGAGCATGGTCCGCCCGACGACGTCACGCTGTCGCCGAAGAGCCCGATCACCCAGCAATTGCTCGCCGACATCCCCGACGTTCACCGCGACTGGCTGGGACGTGACCTCCCGGGCCAGACTTGACCCCAGCGCGCCATTGCTACCCACAGCGCGCCTGGGGTGCCGAGCTCAAGATTGATTCTCCGCCGCGACAGCAATCGCTGGTTCGGCGGATGCTCGACGCGCGACACGCTTGACTCGCCATTCTTCGACCGCGCAATACAAGACCGGAACCACGAATAGAGTCATCAATTCGATGGCCATTCCTCCGACTGCGGGCAGCGCCATCGGCGCCATGATGTCCGCGCCACGACCCTGAGAGGTGATCACCGGCAGCAGTGCCAAGATCGTGGTCGCCGTCGTCATGAGGCAAGGCCGCACGCGACGCGAGCCGGCTTCCAACGTACACGCGCGTACTCCTTCGACGTCCTGGGGCTTCATGACGTCGAAGCGCTGCTTGAGGTACGTGGAAATCACGACACCATCGTCGGTGGCGATGCCGATCAGGGCGATGAACCCGATCCACACCGCCACCGATAGGTTCACCGGGTGAACCTGAAACAAGTCGCGCATCGACACGCCAGCCACGTCGAAGTTCAGGAACCAGGGCTGCCCGTAGAGCCACATCAGCCCAAAGCCGCCTGCGATGGCGACCAGCACCCCGGAGTAGATGACGGCGCTCACGACGGCGCGGTGAAACTGCAGATACAGCAAGATGAAGACCATCGCCAGCGCGACCGGGATCAACACTGCCAGGCGTTTCTCGCTGCGCACCTGGTTCTCGTAGGAACCGGCGAACTCGAAGCTGACGCCCTGGGGCACCTCCAGTGTTCCGGCGTCGATCTGCGACTGCAGGAACGTCCGCGCCTGCTCGACGGTGTCGACCTCTGCGACGTCCGGCTGTCGATCGAACAACACGTAGCTCGTCAAGAACGTGTCCTCGCTCTTGATCATTTGCGGGCCGCGTACGTACTGGATGGCTGCCAGCTGCGTCAGTGGGATCTGCTCGCCGTTCGGCGTCGGCACGAACACTTGCTGCAAGGCCTCGACGCTATCGCGCTCCTCGCGCATGTAGCGCACACGCACCGGATAGCGCTCGCGCCCCTCGACGGTGCGCGTCAGCGTCATGCCCCCCAGCGCCACCTGCAGCACTTGCTGAACCTCGACGATCGAAAGTCCGTAACGAGCGATCGCCTCGCGGTCGATGGCAATTTCCAAGTACGGCTTGCCAACGACCCGGTCGGCAAACACGGTTTCCGCACGTACGGCGGGAACCCGGCGCAGTTGCTGCTCCACCTTCAACCCAAAGCCCTCGATGGCCTCCAGCGACGGACCGTGGATCTTGATCCCCATCGGCGCTCGCATCCCGCTCTGCAACATCACCAAGCGTGCGCCGATCGGCATCAGCACCGGAGCGCTCGTCATGCCAGGCAGTTCTGCTGCGGCGACGATCTCGTCCCAGATGTCCCGCGGCGTTCGAACGTGCTCGCGCCAATTGCGACGCCGGTTGCCCTCTGCGTCCACACCGTACTCCGGAACGTAAGTGACGACCGTTTCCACCATGCCCAGAGGCGCAGGATCCAAAGCACTGTCGGCTCTGCCCAGCTTACCAACGACACGATCGACCTCCGGAACCGTCGCGATGGCGGCATCCATCTTCGACAACATGTCGAGCACCTCGCCAATCGACGCGTGAGGCATGGTGGTGGGCATGAACAAGAACGACCCTTCGTCGAAGGGCGGCATGTACTCACGCCCAAAGCCCGGCAGGGCGTGCGCCAGCTTCGATACGGGTGCGGAGGTGCGAACGGATTGCGGCAGCCAACCGAAAGTCTTGTCGAAGCCGAGCCATGCCGTCATGCCGAACACCGAGACCACGAGCGGCGCCACGAGGAACCAGGCCTTGCGACGCAGGACCCATTTGAGGATCGAGGGGTAGCCTGCCTCGAAAGCGCGGAAACTGCCCATGACCAACGCCACCAGCGCGGCGACGAACAAGGCGTTGGTCAGCGATCCGCGCTCGTCGCCCAGCGGCGACCAGTCGGCTGCCAGCGTCCACGTCACGAGCACGACGGCGACGGCGTTCTCCAGCCATCTGCCACGCCGATTCACCGATGCGGAAAGGTGCGGCCGGGCCAGGCGAAACACCCCCAACGCCATCACGAACGCGCCGAGCAGGGGCGCCATGCCCAGCAGTGCGGCGCCGCACCCCAGCACGATCCAGTCGCGTAGGTGCGCGACTCGCAGGGCAGTTCCGATGACCCGCCTCCACCGCGGCGCCCCGGCGAACCGTGGATCCACGCCCGGTCTGCGGCGCAGGACGACCAGTGCCAACCCAGGTAGCACGACCATCGCCAAGATCAGCGCACCGAGCATCGCGAAGGTCTTGGTCAGCGCCAGCGGAGCAAACAGTCGCAGCTCCGTCGAGGACAACCCGAGCACCGGCAAGAAACTCACGACGGTCGTCAGCACCGACGTCAGCACCGCTGGCGCCACTTCGGCCGCGGCGTTTCGCACCGCGACCCGGCGGCTGGTGGACGGATCGCTGTCGAGTCGTTGGTGTATGTTCTCGACAAACACGATGCTCATGTCGACCATCGTGCCAATCGCAATGGCAATGCCGCCGAGCGCCATGATGTTCGCGTCGACGCCGGTGACCTTCATCAACACGAAGGCCAGCAGGACTCCGAGCGGAAGCATCGCGGAAATCAGGAGCGAGCTGCGCAAGTCGCGCAGCATGATCAGCACGACGACGATCGTGATCAGGATCTCCTGCCAGAGCGACGTGGACAGAGTGCCGAGCGTTTCGTTGATCAGTTCGGTCCGATCGTAGAATGGCACGATCGTCACCTGGCTGACTGTGCCGTCCTCCAACGTGCGTTTGGGAAGGCCCGCCTGGATCTTGGCGATCTTGGCTTTGACGCCGTCGATCACTTCGCGGGGATTCTCCATGTAGCGGGCCACCACCACTCCACCCACTGCTGGCGCACCTCCATCGTCGAGCGCCCCACGCCGCAAGGACGGCCCGAGGCTGACCCGCGCCACGTCTCGAACTCGAATCGGCGTGTGTTCACGTGCGGCCACGACCGCCGACTCCAGATCGGCCAAGTTGCGCACGAAGCCGAGCCCGCGGACGACGTACTCGACACCGTTGACTTCCAGGGTGCGAGCGCCGACGTCGAGATTGCTGCCACCCACGGCGCGAGCAACCTGTCCGAGGCTGACGCCGTGCGCGCGCATCGTTTCGGGGTCGACATCGACTTGGTACTCACGGACGAACCCACCGACGGAGGCGACCTCACTGACGCCTTCCGCCGCTTGAAGGGCGTAGCGAACGTTCCAATCCTGGATGCTCCGCAGTTCGTCGGGATCCCACCCCCCGACGGTGCGCCCCTGGGGGTCGCGCCCTTCGAGGGTGTACCAGAAGATTTGGCCGAGGGCCGTCGCGTCCGGGCCGAGTGTGGGGCTCACACCCTCGGGCACCGTCCCCGCCGGCAACGACGACAGCTTCTCGAGTACCCGTGACCGCGACCAGTAGAACTCGACGTCGTCGTCGAAGATCACGTAGATGCTGGAGAAGCCGAAGGCCGAAGAGCTGCGCACCGTCCGGACACCGGGGATGCCGAGCAGCGCGGTCGTCAGCGGGTAGGTGATCTGATCTTCGACATCTCGCGGCGAGCGCCCCGGCCACTCGGTGAACACGATCTGCTGGTTCTCTCCGATGTCGGGAATCGCATCGACCGGCACGGCATGGCTCGGGACCAACGACTCGTCCGATCCGAAGGGCGAGACGCTCAGCCCGCCGACGACCAGCATCGCGCTGAGCAACAGCACGATCAGCTGGTTGTCGATGAACCAACCGATGCAGAGTTGCCAGAAGCCTTTCGGCGCTTCGGAGTTGTCCGTGACGTCTCGTGCCACTTCAGTGTGCTCCGTGCTCGCGCGCCTCGACTGCGGGTCCAGCCGGTTCACCCAAGGCCGCCCCCGGCGCTACGGATTGCTTGATCTCACCGCAGCTGCGCATGGCCTCACCGAAGTAGGCGTTGTCGATGGTGGAACCTTCCTGCAACCAGGACGCCCCTCGACTGCCGAACGCCATCGAGCAGAACGCCAACGACAACGACTGGTCGAGCGGATTGCCCAGCCCTTCGAGAAGTCTCACTGCAGCTCCGCTCAACGACTCGAACCCGCTCCGGGCCCCTTCGATGCTTTGGGCTTCACCCACGCGTGATGCGCCGGCTCGCAGCTGAGGTGCGACTTTGCGCCAAATGGCAATCGCTTCGGCGGGACTGCTCAGCTGGACCCGTTTCGCCGAACTTTCCAGCTTCTCCGCGCTGCGCTTGGCAACTGCGAGGTCGTCAGCGGCGAGCGCTTTTTGAATCGCGAGGTACGCCTCCATCACTGGCGCCAACTTCTTGCGCTCCGTGGCGGGAAGCGTCACGGACTCGGTGCTGCCCGCCTGATCGTCGGCGTGACTCATCATGCTCGCCCCTCCACGGATTTGCAGGTCGGCATCCAGCGCAAACGCGCCTCGGGTGACCACCCGCTCGCCCTCCTCGAGTCCCGCGACGACGGGGTACGAATCCCCCATGCGCGGTCCGAGCCTGACCGTGCGCGGCTCGTAGGTCGGCGCCTCCGCGTTGGGAACCTCGACGTAGACGAGGGCGCGCCGACCGGTGAACAGTGGCGCGCTGGCCGGGATCACCAGCTGCGCCGGCTTGTCGGAGTCCTCCGGGGCCTCGACGATCGCTTCGGCAAACATGCCCGGGCGCAGCTTGCCCTTCTTGCTGCTGACCACGACCCGCACCTTGGCGGTTCGCTTGCGCGGGTCGAGCGTCGGGTCGATGAAGGTGACTTTCCCCTCGAATCGCTCGTCCAGCCCCTCGACGCTCACGCGCACGAGCTGGTCGACCTTCAGGCTAGGCAAGTCCGTCTCGTAGGCGTCGAGTTGAAGCCACAACGAGGACAAGTTGGCAATGCGAAACAACGGCGCCCCCGTGGCGATGTACGAGCCTTCGGTCGCGATGCGCTCCATGACGGTTCCGCCAAACGGCGAGCGGATCTTGACCGCCGTCGTGGGTCGCGGCTGCTCTTCGAGCTGAGCCAATTCGTTGTCTGGCACGCCCAACAGTCGCAAGCGGGAACGCGCCGCCTCGAGTGCGTGACGCGCTGCCGTCTGAGCCGATTCCACGGCGCCGCTCAAGCGCTCGACCTGCCTCTTGGCAACGATCAGATCCTGATGCGCCGAGAAGACCTCGGGGCTGTACAGAGTCGCGATCACCTGCCCCGCCGCCACGTGTTGGCCGGTCGTGTTGACGTGGAGCTTGTCGATGCGACCACCGGTCCAAGCAGTAACGGTCTTGAGCGTCGTTTCGTTCGGCTCGATGAGCCCCAACAGGCGCAGTTCGCCCGCCGCACCCCGCTCGCGAACGACAGTCGTCGTCCGCAACTTCATCAGCGCCTTGGCGCGCTCGGACAACACGACGCGATCCTTGCCAGACTCGGGGCTACTGGCGTTGCCGGACTGAACCTCGATCAGATCCATCCCGCATATCGGACACTGCCCGGGCTCGGGTTGGCGGATCTGTGGATGCATCGAGCACGTCCACTCTTGGGGCCCCTGCTCTCCCGCCGTCGAGTGAGCGTGCTGATCTGAACCTGCTGCCGCTGGCCCCGGCGTCCCCGGGGCCCCGCCCCGGGATCCAAATCCCAGCGCTCCGATCGCCACACCGAGCAGCAACGCTGCGATCGCCAGTCCATGGCGGCGCAACAGGTTGCGCCGCGCAGTCGTGTCTGCCTCATTCACGTCGACCTCCCTCGGACTCCGTCGCCATCCCCATGCCGGGACTCGGCTCTTGCAGGCTCACCCACGTGCTCAACGCGCATCGCCTTTTTCTCCAGTGCTCGGTTCGTGAATCGTTTCCGCCGGGGCTGGCTCGTTGCCAGCCGCTGTCGGTGCCAGCTCGTCTTGCGCCTTCGCGGGAGTCGGTCGCTGCCGAGCGACCGGCACCGTGCCTCCGACGACGTCTTCGAGTTCGGCCCAGCCAATGGCAAATTCGGCGCGGAGCCGCTCCTGCTCGATGCGCAGCTCGAGCAGATCCTTCTGCGCCAGCAGCGTCGCCGCGACCGACGCACGGCCACCAACGTAGGCTCCCAACACGGACGCGTATGCCGCCTCGGCTTGCGGCACCAGGGTCGTCTCGAAGAGACTGGCTCTGCGCGCCGCTTCGCGCACGCTGGTCAGTGCCGCTTCGAGTTGGGCCACGGCCAAGTCTTGCAGGGAGCGGCCCTTGGCCCGAGCCGCGCGCGCTTCGGCCTCTGCAGCGGCCGACGAATCGTCGTAGCTTCCTTGCCACAACGGTAGAGTCATTCCACCGCCGACGATCACGGCATCCTTGCCACTTTCGGGCATGTTGGGCGTGCTGGCTTCGCCGGTGATGATCCAGTCGGCGCCAAGCGTGAAGCGCGGGTAGGCGTCGGCCTGTTCACGTCGCGCGGCGGCCTGTTGGGCATTGGCGACCCAGGTGAATGATTCGATCAACGGGTGCTTCAGAGCGCGCTGACGGAGCTCGGCGTCGCTCTGCGCTGGAGCGCCTGCGGCGGGCGCGGCAGCGGACGTCGGCAGCTCACCCGGACTGCGCATTCCGAGCTCTGCGGCCAAGCGGGCTTGGAGTCGCTGTTCTTGGGCCGTCATCGCCTCGACCGCGTCGTGGACGCGCACCACCGACAAGTCGATCTGTTGTTGTTCCGCCAACGTCGCGCTGCCGGTCTCCAAACGCGCCCCGACGGTTTCCGACAGCCCGCGCAGCACCAGTGCATGCTCCTCGTGGATGCGCCGCACACGCCGCAGCTGCCACAGCTGCCAGTAGCTCTCAGCAACGCGACGTCGAAGATTGAGCGCCATCGCCTCGAATCGGCGCTGCTCGGCCCGAGCTTCCGCCGCAGCGGCATCGGCTGCAGCCTCCAACTTGGTCGGCCATGGAAACGATTGCTGAACGCTGATCCGCGCCAGTTGCGGTCCGACGCGCGTCTCGATCGATCGCACGAACACCCCGAAGCTGAGCGTGGGCTCGGGCAGGCGGCGGGACTTGGAGATCATCAGCACCTTCGCCCGCCACCGCTCGTAGGAAGCTTCCAGGTCGGCGTTGTGCTGCATCGCGTACTGCGCGTACGGAGCAAACGCGCCGTCGAAGCGGACCTCAGCCCGAGGCGCCTCGTCGTGGCGAGGCCCCACGGCCGCTGCGGTGTCCAACCCCTTCCGGGCGGCGTTCTCACTTGCGGTGGCACAGCTCCCGACGAGAGCCATCTGCACGATCGGCACCGCGATCCACGGCCACGCGATCCGCTGCACCGCGCCCGACCACGGCACGGGATCGCCACGGTCCGCGCGACTCGTCGTGCACGGTTTCGACACACCTGACTGGTTCATTTGCAATACCAAGCCCTTGCTACACGGCTGTCTGATAGGCGTCGAGGCGCAATCCGTGACGCGAAAAGCTTTCTGGTAGCGACGTGGTCCCGGTGATGCACGCGCGGAGTTCGGGACGCGAACCGTCGCACCGCGATCGGAGGCGTTCACTTCCGACTTCCCAGCGATCCGGACAGGTACCTCGTGGCGTAGGCTCAGCACTTGGATTCCACCCACACGACGTTCGTGCACTCACACGGAAGGGGATCCGTCTCCGGTTGCTCAGGCCTCGTTCAACCTTTAGTTTCCGACCCACGACGGCGGTGAAATCGTCGCGAAAACGGCCTCAAAAGGCGCCTTTCGCGAACTGACGTCGGTTACAGGAGACCCCATGCGCATCGCGACGAATCTGTCCCTCATCCTCGCCACTGGCCTCGCCTCGACGGCGGTCGGCTGTGGTGCCGACAACACGAACTCCAACGGACAACCCGCCTCGACGGCGACCGGCCCCGTGCAGCCCGGCGTGCAGCCATCCGGGGCGTTCGATCCCCAGACCGGCCTTCCCATTCAGCCCGTGGCAACCGCGCCCGGCCAAGTTCAACCAGTCGGCAGCGGTCCCGGTCAGCCCCCGGCCGCCCCCATCGATCCCGTGACGGGGACTGCCGTTCCCCCGGGCGTAGTTGCCCCCGGCGGCAGTGTCGTTCAGCCCCCCGGAACCGTAGCGCCGCAAGGGAGCCTCCCGCCCGGCAGCACCGTCGCTCCCCCAACCACGGTCGCCCCAGTCGGTACCGATCCCGTCGGCCCGACGCCGACCGACCCCGTCGACCCGGGACCCGCTGGGCCGACCTCCGACGCAGGTTGGTACACGACCAAAGGCTGGAGCGGGTGTGTTTGGACCGGCGTCGAAGAAGGCGCCCAAAGCAGCATCGCGCCGCGGGACTTCCTCACCACCGCTGACGGGGGCCCCTACTGTGTCAAAGGCGAGGTCGCCGCAGACCCTGACTACGAATCAGTCGCCCTGCTGGGCTTCAACACCGCCGACATGGCCGGCGCCGACTGCACCGCCAAGCCCCTCGGTGATACCGTCGGGACGCGCCCAGCCATCGAACCCACCGCCGATGGCATCGCGGTCAACTTCGTCAAGCAAGGCACCGACACAGGTTTCACCTGGCGCGTTCAAATCGAAGGCCCCGACGGTTCCACCGATGCCAACCAGCGTTGGTGCGCAACCATCTCCGCTACACAAGGCAAGGTGTTCGTCCCCTACGACAAGTTCGACACGGAGTGTTGGTTCGTCGACGAGAACGGCGAGCCCAACAACGCCGACTACGCTGGCCAGAAATACGACATGTCCCCGATCTCGGCAGTGGTGTTCACCGTACCCGGTAACCCCACAGCCGTTCCGTACGAGTTCTGTGTCAACGGCTTCGCCGAGGGCAGCACGGCAGACGACGCGCCCGATGGCAGCGCGGTCGCCGCAACCGAACGCGGCACGGTGGGCTACGCCGACACATCACCGGACGGCGACTTCGATCGCAAGAAGGTCACTGCCGGCGGCCTCGAGTACATCATCCAGAACAACAACTGGGGCAACCCCAGCGGCAGTGACTTGATCCTCGACTTCGAAGGCAACAGCTTCAAGATCACGCAGGCCAACGGCAGTAGCCCCGGAAACGGCATTCCCGCCTCGTTCCCGTCAATCTTCATCGGCGACAACGGCAACAAGGCCGGCGGCGTCGTGTCGACCAACACGGACCCACTCCCAATCAAGATCTCCGCGATCCAGAGCGCTCAAACCACGTTCAAGTGGAACGGTGCCGACGGCGACTTCAACGCCACGTACGACGTGTGGTTCGCCAATCAGGAGCCAACGACCGAGTACAAGGACGGCATCGACGGCTTCATCATGGTTTGGCTCTACAAGCCGGGCAGTCGCCAACCGATCGGTAGCGTTCAGGCCAGCGGCGTCAGTGTTCCTGGCGTCAGCGGCAGCTGGGATGTTTGGGTCGGTCCGCGCGGCGACGGCCCCGAAGGCTACAACGACGCGACCGTCGTCTCGTACGTCTCGACGTCGAAGCTCAACAGCCTGTCGTTCGACTTGAAGAACTTCATGACCCACGCCAGCAGCTACGGCATCGGCTCGGAGATGTTCCTGACCGACGTGTTCGGCGGATTCGAAATCTGGGGCGGCGGCAGCAACCTCGAGATGCAAGAGTTCTCCATCGACGTGAAGTGACTGCCGGTGAGTACACCGCGAGTGAGGGTCGGCTCCGCGTCGACCCTCGCCGCTTCACCGGGTTGAGTCGTGAGCACAAAGCGCCGACGCAGCCCATCGAACGCCGGCAAAGGGTAAGTCTTGACGGGCGGGCCTCGTCTGCCGAGCTTGGCGTGAGCGACAGGTCGACAGATGAAACGCGTTGGTAGTCACGGCGCTCCCGCCATCGCGTGATCCGTGCTATCGCCGGCCGATGCCGTCGATGCTCATCACCGGCGCTAGCTCCGGCATTGGTCTGGGGCTGGCGAGGGCAGCACTCACGCGAGGAACACAGGTCCTCGCCCTCCAGCGCCGTTCGTCGCCTTTGCTTGGAGAGAGTCGTTTCAGCGAACGACTGCACGACCTGACCGACGAGACTGGCACCGCCGCGGCAGTGCAGCGCCTGTTGGGCGACCGTCGGCGCGTGGATCTGGTGGTTCTCAACGCGGGCGTGCTGGGTACCATCGCGGATCTGAACGAGACCTCCCTCGACGACATCCGACGTGTGATGGAGATCAACACGTGGGCCAACAAGACGCTGCTCGACGCGCTGTTCGGCGCGGGCTGCACCATTGACCAAGTCGTTGGTATTTCGTCAGGCGCGGCGGTGTCGGGCAACCGGGGCTGGAACGCCTACGCGCTGAGCAAAGCAGCATTCGTCATGCTGCTCAAGCTGTACGCCGCCGAACGTCCGCAGACCCACTTCTGCTCGGTCGCGCCGGGGCTCGTCGACACGGCCATGCAGGACGTGTTGTGCAGTCGGGATGCGGCGACGATGGAGCGTTTTCCGTCACTGCAGCGCATCGCTTCGCGACGCGGTACCCCGGACATGCCCTCCCCCGATGGCGTCGCCGAGCGGCTGCTCGACTGCTTCGAAGCCGTGCGAACCGAACCCAGCGGCGCCTTCGTGGACATTCGCAATTTCACCCCGCGTTGACTCCACTCCGGGCGCGAGCTGAATGAACGTGGGTCTGCAAAACTGACCGACAATCGTGCTCGCCCATTTGGGGTTGGACTCGCCACGAATGGCCGAACCCGAGGGCCGAGGCGGGCTGCGGCGCGCTCAGCTGAGCAACAACAGGCTCAAGTTGAGGCCACCGGTGCGTGTGTCGTAGAGCCGTTTCCACGGCAGCTGGGACTCGACCAAGAAGCGTCGATAGCCACAAGCCAAGACCACGGGGCGAAGATCGTCACGCCGACGCAGCAGTGCCTCGAAGTCGGCATGCAACTTGGCAACGCCTCTGCCGTCACCGATACGACGGGCGTACGGTGGGTTCGCCAGGACCGCGGTCCCAATCGGGACCAGCGCTTCGACCTTTCGAAAATCACCGACCTCCCATCGACAGGTCAACGCGCCACCGTACAGCTCTCCCAGCGAACGCTCGTTGGCGCGAGCCCCGCGAATCGCCCGGTCGGCGATGTCACTGCCCCACGCCTGCAGTGCCCCCCCCGCAGCTGTGACCTCCTGCAGACGACTCCAGTGTTCGTACGCCGCGCGGGGGTGCGACGGCCAGTGCTCGAAGGCGAAACGACGTGAAGCACCGGGCGCTATCCCTCGCGCCATGCGCAGCCATTCCAAGGGCAGCACGCCAGAACCACAGAACGGGTCCCATACCGCAGCGATGGGCTCGGCGCTCGCCTGTCGCAGAACCTCGATCATCGCACAAGCCAGAGTTTCGCGCAGTGGCGCGGCTCCCACCTCCGTTCGGTAGCCGCGTCGATAAAGCAACGGACCGGAGGCATCGACGCTGGTCGTCACTTCATCGCGACTGAGGCGCAAGAAGATGCGCTGTGCGGCATCACCTCGCGCCGGATCGGGCGGCGACACGTCCAACCGCTGGCGCAAGACGGCCCGCACCCGCTGCGCGACGGCATCCGAATGAAAGAGCTTCGAACGATGGCACGCGACACGAATGTCGACCGCTGCCCCCCGGGCGACGTACGCATGCCACGGCAAGCGCGACAACCGCTCCTCCAGGGTTGCAAAGTCGCGAGCGGTGAACCCTTTGAGCCTCACTCGAACCGACTCGGCGAGGTTACTGTAGCGGTGAATCGACCACAACAGCGGCAGAGACACCCGGCCCTCGACGCCCCCGTGAACCTGGCGCCCGGGAACCCCGAGCGCGGAGAGCTCCGCAGCGAGCAACGGCTCGAGGCCCGGCACCGTGACGGCAAAGTACGCTGCCGTGGTCGCCGCTGCTCGCGCCAGCTCGTCCGCGTCGAACATGAGCCCTCATACGTCAGTCGCGCTGCGATTGAAAGGCGCTGCGATTGAAAGGCGCTGCGGCCGACACGGCCTTCAGTACTGGTACCAACGCAACCGAATCGTGCTCGACGACGCGCCCTGCAAGTCAATCACGATCGGGCAAGCGGAACGCATCGTACCGAGCTGAAAGGTCTGCCAGTCCGCGGTCATGGTCCGGTTGCCACTCGAGCCGCCGCAGTCGTTCGTGTAAGTGAACGGGATTGGATAGGTCCCGGGCGGTGACGGCTGATCGTTGGCGTAGGCCGTGTTGGTGTTGATTTGGAACTGGCCGGCGAAGTTGGATTTCTTGATGCAGCCATTCTGCGGCACAGCCACCGCCGAGCCCGCGCTGCTGGGCAGCTCGGTCGCGGTCGCCGCCGTACACGAGGAACCGCAAGTGCACCCGGTGCCGCCCGCGCACGCGGCTCCCGTCCCGTTGACACAGCTCAGACCGCCACTGCAGTGGGAATCTTGGAGACAACTGCCCCCACTGCTGCTGGTCGAGCAAGTGCCACTGCTGCAGCTGCTCCCGTTCACGCAGCCGTTGGCACTCCCGCAACTGTCGCCCGGGTAGCCGAGCCCACACTTGTCGGAATTGCAGCGTCCGGTAACACAGTCGGCGTTCACGCCACAGCTCTCCGACACGTCTCCCTTGGAGCACTTGTTCGTCGACGTGTTGCACGCGGCGGAGCCACCGACGGCCGGCGCGGGCTGCGAGGCGAGACAGTCGGTATCCTCGACGCACGTCCCACCCGCGCCGAGTCGCACGCACGCACTGGCCGTACAGGTGCCGCCCACGCAGTCGGCGTTGACGTAGCACTCTTCTCCGCCGTTGCTCTTCGAACAGCTGAACGCGCTGCCCCCCGTCGTGGGGCAGGCATTGCCGATGCAGTCGTCAGCAGAGCTACACATCGCGCCCGCACCACCCTGATCGCACACGAGCGACGTACACTTGTTGCTGTAGCAGTCGCCATTGACCGCGCACACGTCGCCACTGTAGCCCGGTTCGCAAACCAGAGACGTACACAGGCTGCTGTTGCAGTCGTCAGCGGACTGGCACGGCTTGCCTGCGCCGCCCGCAGAGCAAATCGCGCCGGAGCAGACCGCGCTGAAGCAGTCCGCGCCACCTCCGCAGCTCGCTCCTGCATAGCCCTTGCCGCAAGTTCCCGCGTCGCAGTTGTCGCTCAGACAGTCCCCATCGTCTTGGCAGGCCAGACCCACGCCGCCGGGATCACATGCCGTCCCGTTGCAACTGTCGCTGACACAATCGCTGTCGACCGTGCACGGATCTCCCGCAAACCCAGACTGACAGGAGACGCCATCGCAGTCGCCGCTGAAGCAATCCAAGTCGACTTGGCAGGCGTCGCCGGCATTGCCCTTCTGACAGGACCCGGCTCCGCTACACACGCCACTGATGCAGTCCGCCGACTTCTCACATGCGGTGCCAAAGCCACCCGCGCCGCAGACAGTGCCCTCACACTCCGCGTAGCAGTCGGTGTTCGCGGTGCAAGGCGCGCCCTGATAGCCCGGCGCGCACGCCAGATCGACACAGTTGAGGCTCTCGCAATCGCCGTCGACGGCGCAAGCCTTGCCCGTTCCCCCTTGCGCGCACTGGTCGACGTCGCAAGTGCCGCTCGCGCAATCGGCGGAGACTTCGCACGCGCCACCGAGCGCGCTCTTGGCGCAGAGTTGATTGTTGCAACTCTCGCTCAGACAATCGATGTCGGTGCCACACGGCCCCTCGAAACCGCTGTAGCCGCACGTCATGTCGGCCAGGCACTTGTTCGTCACGCAGTCGCTGTTCGTCGCGCACGGTTCGCCTGGATTCGCGGGATCACAGATGCCCGCGGTACACGAGCCGGTGCCGCAATCGCCATCGCCACCACACGGGTCCCCCACGCCTGCGATCGCGCACAGATCTTCGACGCAATCGGCCGTGGTGCAGTCCGCGACCACGCGACACTCACCCCCAACGGAGGACTGACCACAGCCGCCTGCGCCGCAATCATCGCTCAAGCAGTCGCCATCGACGCTGCATTGGACACCCGCCCCGCCGCGCTGGCACGTCGCGCTGCAATCGCCGCTGAGGCAGTCGGCGTGACTGCGGCACACCACGTCTGCACCAGCGGGCTCGCACGCGTTTGCATTGCAGGAGTCGCTCTGGCACTGGACGGAAGCGTCACAAGGAGCGCCGGTGCCTCCCGGCTGGCAGAAGCCGTCCAAGCAGAATTCTTGGGCGCAGCCCATGTCGGCGACGCAGGGACCGCCGAGCGGGGCCGCGTCGCACACACCGAATGAGCAAATGCCGCTGACGCAGTCACCGGGCTCGCGGCAACTCTCACCGTAGCGCGACGCCTCGCACACGTTCAGCGTGCAGCGGGCACTGAGACAATCGTCCGAGGTTCCGCACGGCGCGTCCAAACCTCCGGCACCACACAGACTGCCGGCCCCATCGGCATCGCCGCCGCCGCAAATGCCCGTCGTGCAGTGACTGCTCGACTTGCAGTCGCCGCCAGCGGGTGACTGCTGGCAGACGTCTCCGACACACAAGTGGGTTTGGCAATCGGCTGCTTGCGTGCAGTCGGCACCGGGTTCGCCGGGCACGCAGCCAGCATCGACGCAGAAGCCACTGGAGCAACCCAAGCCATCGACGCAAGCGATCACGCAGAAGCCAGTCGGATCACACAAACCGCTGGCACACTGAGTGGCACCGTTGTCGGCCGTGCACTCATCGGGCACAGCGCTGGCGGGCGTGCAGTTGCCGGCGGCGCAGTTACCCGACTGACAATCGAACGCCGTATCACAGGGCGTGTTGTTGGGTCCGGCCTTGCACTCCTGCTGCTCGCAGGTTCGGCTTCTGCAGTCGCCGTTCACCCTGCACGTATCCTTGAGTACGCAACCCCTGCAATCTTGGCCACCACAGTCGACGTCCGCTTCGTCCCCGTCGAGGCGGCCGTCGCCACAGGAATTGACGCGAGCGTCACAGAAGCCGTCAGTACACACGTTCGTCGCGCACTCGTCGTCGCTCGCGCAAGCCTGAACGTTGCAAGGTTCCAGCTCTGCAACACAGGACCCGCTGCCGTCGCCTCCATCACCCGTCGGTGCCGGTCCATCGTCGTTGCCGTCCGGTCCGCCACCGTCACCCGCTGAATCGTCGGTCGAGCCCGACGGATCATCCGTTACGCCGGAGTCGACGTCGGATGCCACGTCATCCGGCTGCGGTCCATCGTCGATCGACGGGTCGGTGTCCGTCGGTCCAGAGGTGTCATCCGTCGCTGGCCCGTCATCGGTCGCGGTGCCGTCATCGGTCGCAGTGCCGTCGTCGGTCCCGGTGTCGTCGGTTCCACTCGGCGTGTCGTCGACCCCGGAATCACCACCAGGCACCACACGCCCCCCACTGCCGTAGTCGAGGCCCGACTTGCAGCCCCCGGCCAACGCCAACCCCACGGCCATCAAGACTACACGGCACCAGCGAGTGCGATGTCGAGGCGATGCCTCTGGGGTAACGCGTACCGACTCGCTGGCAGCACGATCCGCGCCGGCGGCAGGGGTCGCCGTGGTGATTCCGTTGAAAGTCGAAGTGATGAGTCGCGGCATCGAGCTCTTGGGTCGTAAGGGAAGAACGAAATCGGCTAGCGCGCCAGCTCCGCGATTTCGAGTTGGTTTCAATCTGAAGTACAGGTCTGATTCTGACTCGTTCGCCCATTTCGTCCACCTCCAAGGTTTCCATCGAGGCACCGCGCCGATCCAGTGACGGGCCCGACGAACGCGAACGAACTGCGCCATCGATGATCGCACCCGCAGGTACATGCGACGACAGAAACCTGCACGGACCCTGCGACATCTTGCCATTTGCCCCCACAGGTGGTCGGCGGTAGGTGCGCCAACGAAGCCTCACGCGGCACCCTCAGGCCGTGACCGCTCGTCCGATGAATCGTCGCAAACTCGCCACCGTTTTGCTGTTGATAGTGGTCAGCGCCGCCGCAACCGCTGCCGCCGTACTGGTGGTGTGGCAGCGCCTCGATGCGCCACCCAGCGCAGAGCGCGCAGCTTACACCCACCAACAGGGCGGCGAGTTGCCGATCTTGTGGCCCGTTCCCGAGTTCGCTTTCGTCGATCACGACGGTGACGCGAAGACTCGCGAATCGTTGCTCGGTCACGTTTGGGTTGCTGATTTCATCTTCACGACGTGCACGAGTGTCTGTCCGACGATTACAGCCACCTTGGTGCTGCTTCAACGACAATTGAGCGACCCGCGGCTGCGCTTCGTTTCATACTCCGTGGATCCAGCCAACGACACCGTACAAACTCTGAAACAGTACGCGACGAACTGGAACGCAACGGAGTCTCGTTGGCTGCTCCTTCGCCCAGAGCCCGCGCAGCTGCACGCCTTCGCCGACGCGATGCACGTCGCCGTCGAGTCCGTCGACGATCCAGACAACCCGATCACACACACCAGCATGTTCTTCCTCGTCGATGAGCGAGGCGACGTGCGCGGCGTCTACGACAGCAGCGACGATGGCGCCTTGAGGCGCTTGCGGCGAGACGCCGGTGAATTGTTGGGCACCGAAACGAACAGCCCCGAGCGTGCGGAACGCGATCCCGCCCAACTGTTGCAGGAACTGAGCTGCCAGGCCTGCCACGCCAACCCGCAAGTCGCACCGCCGTTCACGATGCTGGCCAGCGCGACACGCGACATCGAGGGAGGAACGGCCGTGAAGGTCGACGCCGAATACGTGCGTCAGTCGATATTGTCGCCAGGATCGGTCGTGGCTCGAGGATACCTGAAGCTGATGCCCAGCTACGCCGGGCAAATGAGCGATGCGGAGCTCGACCGCCTCGTCGATCACCTGCTGCACACCGCAGCAAGTCCTCCGGATGCCACCGGTACCGCGAACGAAGTACGTCCCGAACCGACGCTCGAGTCCGCCGCGGAGCTTGAGGTCGACCCCGTTTGCTCGATGCAGGTCCGCGTCACTGACGCTACTCCTTCAGCCAAACACGAAGGCAAAGACTACTACTTCTGCTCGAAAACGTGCCTGGATCGCTTCGAGAACAATCCGTCGGAGTTCCTCGACGGCAACTGACCGAGCGGCGCGGTACCCCCACAATCGCTACGGTGACGACGCGTCGAACACCGCGCCCCCGTCCCTCAGCTCGTCCAAGGGCGGAACGACGTTCACTCCTGGCACGTCGACGAGCCACGAACACTCGAGCAGCTCGGCCGTCACACGCAAGTCTCCCGACCGACGCGCATCTTCTTCCATGACGATCGGGATCTCTTCGAGCAGCGTCCCGCATCCCGTCGAATCAGCCTGTGCTCGTCCGACCCCCATCACCCGACCCGAATCGTCGATGAACTCGAACCTCAGCCGGACGCGCCCCTCGACCGGGCTGTTGAGCCGCGCGTCGACGTAGAAGTGCTGACCCCCTTGTGGTCCGTACACCATCTGTTGGTCACCGGTCAGCTCTTCGATCCGTCCGCGCGTCTGACGGCCGACCTCGAACGGCTCCGCTGCTTCGTCACAAACGGACTCGCAGCTCCGCTCCCCGCCCTTCTTCGGACTCGAACACGCCAACTCCAGACCGAAGAGGAGCACGACGAGGCGGTGGTGCAGCGGCACCCATCAACAATAGCTGACCACTTCCATTCGCGGCGGACCAAAATCCACGACCGCGGTCCTGCGGTACCGACCCGTCGGTTCTCTCCCCTTCCTCCGAAACTTCTGGCATGCAGGGAATGTGAGTTGGAACCGAATCGGAGCGAGCTGCGTCGTGGCCCGATTCTGGCTGGCGTGTTGCGCGGCGACCAACTGCTGGCAATGCACTGCCTGCGACGCCGACGAGGGCGACCCAGCCGCGACGTCGGCTGGCACACGAACGATTGCCGCGCCGCCAGCGCCAACGACCGCCGGGATCGCGCCCCTCGGCTCCCAGTCCACATCCGTCACCAACTCCTCCACGGGAAGGGACCGAGATTCTCGCAGCGACTTCGACCTCGTTCACTCGGCGCACGGCGCGACGCTAATCTGGTTCGAGGTAACCGAGGAAGGATCGTGGTTGTACACTCACGACTTCGATCGCAAGGGACAGCCATCGGGGCAATCGCAGCAGCGAGCCCGGGTCTGCTCGGCCGGACAAGACTGTTTCGATCTCAATGCCATCGACTCGGAGTCCGGTCTCGTTGCGGTTTGGATGCAGCGTGAATCCGGCCACACCAGAACCTGGGGCTGGCGGGACCAGTCACCGGGTGGCGGAGCCCCGGTTCTGCTTGGCGACTCCTCGGCTGCTGACCCGTCGCAGCTAGGCAATCTCGCCCTAGCAGTTCGGGGCGACACCGTCATGTTGCTGATGCAGGGACCCGCCACCCCCTGCTCGGGCAGCGTCCAATCGACGGGACCCTGCCTCGACTTCTCCTTCCGGCGGATCACTCGGTTGGGAACCTTCGAACCGACCGGTTTGGTGTTGAACGTCCCGGTACCCTGCCGCCATCACTCGGTGAATCTGATTTCCTTGGGCAGCCAATGGCACTACGGTGTGTGCACGGAGGTGGACGGACAAACCGTGACGACGGTATTCAACATCACGCCCTCGCCGCAGTACGCAGAGGCATTCAACGCGATGCCTGGCTGCGAGCCCCGAGGGTTCATTCACATCGACGGCCGCCCTTGGATGCTCGCCCGCTGCGGGCAACGGCTGCACGCGTCACGGCTGGAGCCCGACCTCCCCCCCTCGCAGAGCATCGAGCTATCGGACGCCTCTTTGCGCTGCGCCGCGGGACACATGCGGGTCGAGGCAAGCTCGTTCGTGCTCAATCTGCAGGAGCCACGCGCACACTTGGCGGCCCTGCTGCCCGGTCGTAGCGATACCGAACGCGCCGTGTGGACCGGCCAAGTGCTTCTCGAAGCACGGCGTGGTGGCTCGGAGCCAGTTACGATACAGCGGCGGCGCTGTTTCACCGATGCCATCAACACTGATCGCGTCTTGCTGCCACCAGCGCACACACCACTCGTCGATGCGCCAATCGCGCCGCCCACCGGACAGCACACGGGCCAGTCGCGGTGAGTTCGCTCAGAGTCGAGCATGCCATTCCTCGGTCCACCCCGCGACGGCACGGCGCGTCAATCCTTCAGGCGTGCAACTCCGCCTGGGCGCATGACTGATTCGAAGCGGCACGCCTGCGCCGGGCGACGCGCGTTGCGAAGTCACGCATCATTAACCAACGCCACACCAGTGGCTCATGGTGGCGATGGAGCTACAGTGAAGGCATTCTTTCCTCGTCCAAGCTCGGGCGAAGTGAGGCGGGGCAATTCGGGAGGTAACTATGCCTGAACCGCGCGCGACGGCGCTCGGCTTTCGGATCTGGGTGCAAGCGGCGCCGCTGCTTTGTCTGCTGTCGTCGTGCGCGACGGACCTGGACGATGCGATCGCGGCGGGGAGAGGCAGGGCGGCGGACGACTCGTCACCGTCATCGCCCCCCAGTGAAGCCCCCCGACCCGACCCGACAGACCGCGGCTCAGACAGTGGAGGACCGCCCGGCACTTCGCTACCCATCGGCGAAAACGACGGCGGTCCCCAGAGCGACGGTGGCAACACTGGTGACGGCACTGGTCCCGTCGCGAACGACGCGGGCACTGCCGACTCACCCACGCCTCCTTCCTCGATGTCGGACGGGGCAGTCCCCAGCACGCCTTCCGGCGCCCCCGCATCAACGGACGGCGCGGCGCCAGGACCCGAGCCTGCGCCAGGACCCGACCCTGCGCCAGTGCCCGTGCTCGAGACGACGTCTCCCGAAGCCGGCGAAGGCAGTGTCAGCCTCGACGCTGACCTCGTACTTCGCTTCGATCTCCCGGTGCACGCTTGCGACGGCTACGTGTCCTTGTGGGAGGCATCGACCGGTAACCTGGTGGAAGAACTGCCGACCACGAGTCCTCGGGTGAGCTTTCATTCGGACCAGATGACCGTGGATTGGGCGGCGTCACTTCAGTACTCGACGGAGTACTACGTCACGCTGGACGAGGGCGCCGTCTGTACCGACGACGTCACCTACCCTGGTTTCGCTGAGCCAGCCGACCTGCCCTTCACGACGAGTGCCCCGCCCCCATTGACGCTGACCGACACCTCTCCTCAGGACAACGCCGTCGACGTGGCACCCGATACGATGCTCGTCCTGCACTTCAGCGAACAGCTCGTGCCGGGCACGGGGAGTGTCGTGTTGCGCAACGACGATGGCACGGCGGTGGAGTCCTTCGCCGTGTCGAGCCCCCAGGTGACCGTCGACGGCACGACGCTCAGCATGACCCCCACGGCGAGCCTGGCATTTTCGAGCAAGTACTACGTGACTGTCGCGGCGGGCGCAGTGACGAGCGTTGCCGGCGCAGAGTTTGCCGGCATATCCGACAGGTTCACGTTCAGCTTCACCACAGCTGGGGAGCCCGTCGCGCCACTGCTGCTCGCAGCCACGACGCCGGACGACGGAACACAGAACGTGCCCACATCCACGAGCCTGATGTTACGGTTCGGCGAACCCGTGCGTTTCGGCAGCGGCAATCTGACTCTGCTCGAAACCCAATCGGGCGAGATCGTCGAGAGCGCCCCCGTCCCGGACGCGCGCTTCACGGTGGCTGGCGCTGACGTCACGTTCAAACCGCAAGCTCCACTTCAGGCCGGCACGCAGTACTCGGTGAAGGTCAGCCCCGGCAGTTTCGAGAGCCTCCAAGGCGCTGCGTTTGCGGGAATCACAGATGACGCGTGGTCGTTCGTGACCGCCGGCAGTGCGCCGACCTGCGCCACCGACGAGACCGAATCCTCGGACGGCGTGTGCTTCTTCTACGACCCGAATCCCACCACTTGGTCCGAGGCGCGCAACGCGTGCCAAGCGCGGGGCTCAGCTTGGGATCTGGTGACGATCCGAAACGCCGTGCAACAGAGCTTTGCCGAGTCACTCGTCTCGGACGAGACCTGGCTCGGCGCCACGGACGTCACAACGGAAGGGAGCTGGCTCTGGGTTACCGATGACGAGCAGTTCTGGAACGGCGCCGCATCGGGAAGCGCCGTTGCGTCCGCATACACGCGCTGGTTGGATGGTGATCCCACCGGTGGCACTCAAGACTGTGCTCGGCTCGCGTACTCGATGCCGGACGACGCTTGGTATTGGGCCGATGCTCAGTGTGACGATACGTTCGGATACTTGTGCTCCGGCCCGCCGCATTGAAAATGCCCTCGAGCTCTACGCCAAACCAACCCAACTTGGGCAGGCAGCTTCAAACGCCGTCCCGCCGCGGCACGCCAGCCAGTGAGGATCGGCCCGGGTTCGTTCGACGACGACGAGTGCGTGACAGTGTGGACGTTTCTTTCTTCGCCAAGCGCCGACGGCGACGCGGAAGTCCCTCGACGCTCTGGACGGGCTGATGGCGAGCCACGACTCGCTTCGACGCTGGCAGATCTCGCCCCCATCTCCTCGGTATTGCTGCGCTTCCAATGCTCGCGTACGGGCGTGGGCCCGCCGGTTTTCGCTCGACCGGCGGAGTCGATTCGAGCTTTCCGGGCAGACGAGCGGAAACGACAGGTTTCACGAGCGCCTCGCGCACGCGCGGACGGCGACGACAACGGCGTGAAATGGGCACCGATGCGCGCTAACATCTGCGTTCATTGCGCTACCTCGCGACGATCAATGGTCGCTTCGGGCGCACTCCCGCAAGTCCCCCTCATGCCCAAGTTCGATTTCTCCGGTGCTCCCCTGCTACGCTCGTTCGCCTTTCGCGGTCTGTGGTCGACGCTTCTGCTGACCGGATCGCTCTGCCTCGGCGGTTGCTCCGACGATGACCGAGGGAGTGCCTCTCCTGAAGAGCTGTGCCACGACGTCTGTGCCCGCAACAAGTGTACGCGCGACCCGACGCTCCCGTCGTGCGAATCGAACTGTCTGCGTTGGCACGACCGCTGCCCCGGCCCGGCAAGTATCTACCATCAGTGCTACCTGTCTCAGAGCCGCGCCGATCTGATCTGCGACATGGACCGAACGCGCCTGGCCGACACCCTGTGCGAAAACGCCCAAGAAGACTTCGAGCAGTGCCTCTCCGGCGAGTGAACGAGCGCGCCATTCGCGCGCCGTTCACTTCAACGAACCACTCGCGTGCCGTGCGTCACTGAGCGTGCTCGTCCAGCCATGCCGCGACCCACGTGAGCGGCGCGTTCCAGTTGATTGTGACCTCGTTGGTCGACCAAGCTTCGATGTTGTCTACGAAACACTTCTGGGGCGCGCAACCGGCCAGCCCCGCAGCCTTGGCATACGGATCTTGAATGCTCGAGTTGGGTCCCCCGGACACAGCTCCTGGCGGCGCGCTCGGAAAGTTGGGGTTGGCCTGTTTCGCCCAGAAACGGTGGTGTGGGTTCTGAAGTGGACGTTCCCCGTAACCAGTTACGTAAGACTGTCCCATCGCGTTGCGACCCAACAAGTAGTCCATCGCACTGGCCACCCCATCACGGTACTTGGGCTTCTTGGTGAAGTCGTAGGCCAATCCGAGCATCACCGCGTTGTTCAGCACGACCGAGTTCGACCCCCACGGATACTTGCCCTCGCCGTCAGGCTGCAACGGTTGCCGGTAGCCCTGTTTGGAGGCGATCTCGAGGTACTTGTCGGCGACGGGGATCATCACCTCCTGGTACCGCTTGCGGGTCTGCTCCATCGAGCTGGGAACGACTGCGAGCGAGATCTTGCCGAGCATGTCGACTTTGTCCCACGTCATGGGTGTGTACGAGTGACCCTTCTTGCCATCTAGCGTCGCCAGCACTTGACCATGGTGAGGCGAGCCCGTCAGTGCGCGCTTGTATTCACCCTTGGCGGTCGTGATCAGCAGCTCGGCAGCAGCCCAGTAGAACTCGTCGGTGACGTCCGAGTCGTTGTACGGGCCCCCGCCCGCAGCGCCGTCGTCCGGCGCGTAGAGTTCCGGGAACTTCTTAGCAGCTTTCCACGCAGTTTCAGCGGCTTGGCGACAACGCTTACTGAACTCGGGATCGATGTCCTTCCAGATCCGGGCGGCTTGAGCGGCGGTAGCCGCCAAATTGAGGGTTGCGGCCGTGGTTACCGGTCGCAGCACACGTTCGATCGGGTCGTCCGCAGGCGACAGGCCCAGCGCCGTCCACTCCTTGTCGTGCATCTTGTGGTGCACCATGCCGGCCTTGTCGCCTTCGGTAGCCTGCATGCGCAGCAGCATCTCCATCTCCCAGCGCGCCTCGTCCAGGATGTCGGGCACGCCATTGCCACTCTCCGGGATCAGGCCACTGCCGTCGGCAAACGCTGTCTTGTCGCCCTTGAAGTACTTGGCGCGTTCGTACCAGTTCATCAACGTCCAGACACTGATGCCGCCGTTGACGACGTACTTGCCGTGGTCACCAGCGTCGTACCAACCGCCGGTCACGTCCAGCCGGTAGCTGCACGCTCCCCCATCGTACCAACCAGCGGCTTTCAACACGTCCGCCGACGCGCAGGTCACGACGTCCTTCGGGTGACCTGCGGGGCGGGCCAGTGACGGGTCACCAGCGAATGGCATCTTGATCTCGATGCCACTTCGGTTGTGATAGAAGTACTTGAATGCGTCGTTCTTCAACGACGTATAGATCCCGTTATCGATGTCGAATGGATCGCTCTTCTCGCCGGCGACGTCGAGCACGTAGCCCTTACCCGGCGTCTTGAACGAGCTGAAGTCCACGATCTGTACGGAATCGCCGGAAGATGCGTCCGCCCCGTGTGGAGTGGTCTTGCCTTCTGCCACGGACACTCCCTTGGCATCCAGCAGCTTCCACGGCTGGGGTTCGGCAGCGCTCGTCACCACGGTCGCGACCTTCTCGAAGCCTGGCAGGTACCCGAGCTGATTGACTCGCACCGAAGGCACGACCACCGGCGGCGGCGGTGGCGGCGGCGTGAATTGGGGATCGGAGAGGATCACGTCGTCGAAACAGATGTCGATGGGCCCCGTCCCCTGGACCATCGCGCCGCCACCGTGAAAAGCGAGCTCGACGGTAGGGTCGTCCGCCTTGGACATGGTGAACTCGAAGCTCAACTGCTGCGGCTCAGTCGTGAGATTAATCAGACGCGACCAGTAGTCCTGATAGGGCGGACCGCTCATGCCGACCTTGCCGCTCAACTTCGTCGGACGACTCGCCCAGGCTTTGAAACTGAGTGTGTATGTCCGGCCCTGGAGCACCGTCATGTCCCGGTGCCGCACCTGGGCGTCCCAACGCTCCTTGCCGGGTTGCTCGACGTGCATGCACAACGCACCGTCCTGAACCGCAACGGCGCCCACCGCGCCGTTGCCGAAGCTCCCCATCCACGGCAGCATCACCCCTTCGTCGAAGGTGCTTTGCTTGAGCAAGTTGTGGGCAGGATCGCCCGGATGATCGGCGAACAGCTTGTTGGCGGATCCCACCCGGTGAGCGGGTTGGTTGGCGATCTCTGCCCCACACCCGACGAGAGTCAGAACGCTTGCAGTCCAAAACTTCAATCTTACCGAGCTCATGTGTTCTCCTCACCCGCGGTCGTGCACCGACGCATCCCGCCACGGCCGGGTGTACCATCGGCAGCGGTCAGCCAACAGACGTGCCAGCCACAAAGTCGGCTCAGCGTTTGGCCTTCGGTAAGACCACCGGACCCGTCGGTCGTCCTCGAGGCGCGCGCTCAGCGCAAACGCCAAAGCTCACCGCCCGCGCGAACGACGTGTACCGGGCCCTGGTACACATCCGCGTGCAGGGGGATTTCGCCAGAGAAGAAGCGTCCCGGGTCGCCCGCCCAATCCGCCCCGGAGTCGGGCTCCGGAGGCCACGCGTAGGCATCGGCGCCAGCGTACGACACCACGTATCCCAGATCCTGCAGCGACGCGATCGTGATCGCGCTCAACCGCGTCGCTGAATCCGACAAGTAAGGCGTCATCAACTCGTTGCCGAATACCGACTCACGCCAATGGCCGTTGGCCACGGCAGCTTCACCCTCGTTCTCCACGGGAACCTTGTTTCCGTCGTAGTCGAGTCCACCGACCGCGTCGAACTGCTCGATGGCATGAGCGCCGAGAAAGGACGTATCCGGCGTGGGTCCGCGCCCGGTAGCGGGATCGTCGAGCAAATCGTGCAGAGGCCACAGTGAGCCGATGCCCAGCACGTGGCCCATCTCGTGGAGCACGATCTCCTCGAGTCGTCCTCGCTCACCGAAGTACACCAGATCATCGACGTCGAAGTACATGAGCCCGGCAAACGGCAATCCCAAGTCGTCGTCGCGCAACACGCACGGCCCCGCCGAACCCAGTACCCCTTCGGGTCCGTCGATCTGCGGGGTCGAGACGAAAATCACGACGTCGTCGATGAACCCCGGTAGCCGATGCCCCTCGCACGCCGCTTTCTCGAAGCCCATTTCCACGTCCGGCAAATCACCGATGATAACGCTCTGCCAGCGCTGCTTGGCCGCATCGAATGCCTCGATGACCAGCTCCGGTAGCTCGTCAGCGGCGTCGAAAACGAGCTCGATGTCGAACTCGGACCTGGCGCGGCTTTCGACCGGTGGCAACTCCGCCGCTGGCGAGACCGGCGCGCTCGCGGTGTCACTGGCGCCATCGGGGAGCGAACGGGCCAGCTCATCCGAGTCGGCGTTCGCCAATTCAGTCTCCGAGTCGGCCGACTCTTTGCGAACTGGGTCACTTTCTGTATCGCCCTCCGAGCCGCCTTCGACATCCATTGCAGGGTTGGCATTGGGATTGCTACGGGCATCGTCCGGGCTCGTCACGAATTCGCCGCCGGAAGGGATCACCGCCCCGTCGGAGCCGCAGCCGGCGCCCGCGAGCACGACGCCCAGTACCCAACCAGCGCTTGCGCCACGCGCCTGTTTCGCGCCGAGACGTGCCGTCCGGCTGCGAACGGGCCTCGAGCTGCCCTGCAACCGAGCACTGAGCTGAAGGAGCGGTGGGGTCACGAAGTCGACCGCGAGTGTGAGCTCTGTCGTAGACCGCGTCTAGGCCCTACGAGGCGCGCAGTGGCTCCGTCGCCTCCGTGCGACGATCGCAGCGAATCCGGCGAGTCTGGGCGTTGCGGCATGTTGGTGCCGAGAGGGAACGCGGTGTCCCGAAGTGTTGGAAATTTCCTTCCCGAACGCGCGCCTCGGGCACGCTCGTTTCGGGCTCAGCGGACCATGCGGCGCAGCGGAGAAATGCCCCTCGGATGTCTAGCTTGCAGGCTCGCGCCGTCTGCGAAACACTCCGACGTCGTGATCGCATCGCAGGCTACCTCCTACTCGTACCCCATGAAGCGTTTCGCGCCCTCGGCCGAGCGCAACCAGCAGCCCATCGGCGACGTCTTTTCCCGCTACCTGCGGAACTGCACGTCGGTGTTGGAGATTGCCAGCGGCACCGGCCAACACGCCGTGCACCTCGCGGCATCACTGCCCCACCTCACTTGGCAACCCAGCGACGTCGACTTCGACAACGTCGACAGCATCAAGGCCTATGTCGCAGAGGCGGACCTGCCCAATCTCCGCGCGCCGATCGAGCTGGATGTCACGGGTGAATGGCCCCGCATCGCTTGCGACGCGGTGGTGTGCATCAACATGGTGCACATATCGCCCTGGCACGCTAGCGAGGGCCTGCTGCGCGGCGCCTCCCAATGTCTACCCGTTGGTGCTCCCCTGCTGTTGTACGGTCCGTACATCATCGACGGCGACTACCAGGCGCAGAGCAACGTCGAATTTCACCAATGGCTTCGGCGGCGTAACCCGGCGTGGGGCGTGCGCGAGCTGCGAGACGTCGAACGCGAAGCGAAAAAGTGGGGCTTCACGCTGGCAGACGTGCAGGCGATGCCAGCGAACAACCACACCGTGGTATTTCGTAGAACGACGTGAGCCGCAGCATCGAAGCGCCGCGCAAGAGCCGACGCTGAACGAGAGTTCGCGACTCCCGAACGCTCATTCAGACTCGCTCGACGCTCACGACACCGGCGACGCGATTGATCGCTTTCATCACGTTGCGGACCTGACTGACGTCCTTGGCCAGGAACGTGAACGTGTTGCGAGCACTGCCGTCTTCACTCGCCTGGCAGTTGACCTCGCTCAAGTTGATCTTCTGAGTGCTGAACACCTGCGTGACGTGAGCGAGAATGCCCGGCGTGTTGCGCGTCATCACCTTGAGCGAAACCGACCGGTTGATGGTCGTTCGGCTACTCCACGTCACCGAGATGCGGCGTTCGGGATCGGTCGTATCGAAGACCTTCGAACAGTCGCGCCGATGCACGGCAACACCGCGCCCGCGCGTAATGAAGCCGATGATCGGATCGCCAGGGAGTGGGTTGCAGCACTTGGCATAGCGGACCAGCTTGCTGTCGACCCCATCGACGCGGATACCGTCCACGTCGCGCCCCGTGAATTTTCGCATCCACTTCTCGAAAGCTCCGGTGCGCAGCTCGGCGATGTTCTCGTCGCCTTCCGCCTTGAACTGACGCACGAGCTCCACGACGTCATGGGCGTCCAACTTGCCGAACCCCAGGGCCAACAGCAGCGCATCGGCATCGTCGAGCCGAAGCTGATCGAGCAACGGAGTCACCAGAGACTCCGTCCGGAGCAACTTGACGAGACTCATCCCGGAGCGCTGCAGCTCGGACGCCAGTAGCTCGCGTCCGAGATTGATGCTCTTCTGGCGATTGCTGGCCCGCACGAAGTTGCGCACGCGATTGCGAGCCCGGGCCGTGACACAGTGCTCCAACCAGTCCTTCGACGGCGACGTATCCGGATCGGAGTTCACCTGCACCACGTCCCCGTTGTGCAGCTTGTAGCCGTTGCCGACGGGGCTACCGTTGACGCGTGCGCCGGTGCAGTGGTCACCGAGCTCGGTGTGGATGCTGTAAGCCAAGTCGACGGGCGTCGCGCCACGAGGAAACGTTCGCAGATCACCCTTCGGGGTAAACACGAAGACCTCGTCGGGAAACAGGTCGTTCTTGATCATTTCCAAGAACTCCGCCGGATCCTTCAGGTCCTTCTGAATCGTTTCCATCTCGCGCAACCACGCGAGCTTCTGATCGTCGACGGCTGTGCTCTTGCCCGAGAACTGCGCCCGGTGCTCCCAATGGGCCAGCACGCCTTTCTCAGCCACTTGATGCATCTCGTGGGTTCGGATCTGCAACTCCAAACGCTTGTGGCCCGGGCCGATCACCGTCGTGTGCAGCGACTGATAGCGGTTGTGCTTGGGCAGGGCGATGTAGTCTTTGAATCGCCCCGGGACCGGCAACCACTTGGAGTGGATGATCCCCAGTGCCATGTAGCAGTCGGACGACGTCTCCACGCAGACCTGGAAGGACATCAGGTCCTGCAATTGGTCGAAGTCGCAGTTGAGGTCGCGCATGCGCCGCAGCACACTCGTGACGTGCCGGGGCCGCGCCAGCACCTGGCACTCGAGCCCGCGCTCGGCGAACAGGCCCCGCAGCGTGCGCACGACGCCGTCCATGTACTTGCCGCGTTCCTTCTTGCTGCCGTCGAGTTTCTGAGTGATGGCCGCGTAGGCCTCCGGCTCGAGGTAGCGAGTGGAGAGGTCCTCGAGCTCGGACTTGACTTGACTCATGCCGAGACGATGGGCCAGCGGCGCGTAAATCTCCGAGGTCTCGCGGGAGATTCGCTCTTGGCTCTCCAACTTCATGTGCTCGAGCGTGCGCATGTTGTCGAGCCGGTCGCACAGCTTGACGAGCAGAACGCGCACGTCCTTCGACATCGCGACGACCATCTTGCGGATGCTCTCCGCCTGCCGGTCCTCCTTGGAGTAGAAGTTGATCTTGTTCAACTTCGTCAACCCGTCGACGAGCTCGGCGACCTCGCTGCCAAACTGGGTTCCGATGTCTTCGAGGGCGGTTTCCGTGTCCTCGACCACGTCGTGCAGCAGCCCAGCACAAACGCTCGCCACGTCCATCCGCATGTCAGCCAAGGTTTGAGCCACCGCGACGGGATGCACGAAATAGGGCTCCCCACTCTTGCGCACCTGGTGCTTGTGCGCCTCTTGTGCGAACAAGTACGCGCGCTCGATCACCCCCAGGTCGGAATTGGGGAGATAAGCCATCACGCGCTGGACGAGATCACTGGGAGCAAGCAAAGCGAACCCTCTATCTTTAGTACTGAAGGTTGGTGAAAAAGGTAACACCTCCCGTTACAACCGCCAAGATGTCCACAGTGCGTCGCACGGCCTGGCTCGGCCCGTTTGACCGCAACCGAACCACGTCCGGTCGCTCGATCGTCAAACGACGACGCTCGGTCGATCACTCCAGCCGTACCGCCGCGAAGCACTGCCGTCGGGCAGCGTCGTGCAAACACGACACAGGCAACACATGAGCCTCCTTGCTCTCGCTCCAGAGAATACCCCGGTATCCCGGCAACCTATCGGCATCTACGTCCACTTCCCGTGGTGCCTGAAGAAGTGCCCCTACTGCGACTTCCTCAGCATCGCAGCCGACCGCCAAGACATTCCGGCCGAGCGCTACACCCGCCAGGTCGTGAACGAACTGGTCCAACGCGCGGACGGCGTGGAAGGCCGCGAAGTGGCCAGCGTGTTCGTCGGGGGCGGAACGCCGTCCCTGTGGGGCGCAAATGGAATTGCCGCTTTCCTGGAAGCGCTCCGTGATCGTTTCAGCTTGGTCGAAACCGAAATATCGGTGGAGTGCAACCCCACGAGTTTCTCCAGAGAGTTGGGCGATTCGCTCGCCGAGGCGGGCGTGACCCGGATCAGCCTCGGCGTGCAAGGGCTGCAAGACGACCGATTGCGTTTTCTCGGGCGGCTTCACGATGCCCGAGGTGCGCTGGCGGCGGTGCGGGACGCCGTGGCGTGCGACGTGCCAGCCACTTCGGCGGATCTCATCTTCGGCGTGCACGGACAGACTGCCGCCGAGGCCGCAGACGAAGTGGCCACGGTCGCCGATCTGGGAGTCCAGCACCTCAGCGCCTATGCGCTGACCATCGAACCCGGCACTCAATTCGGAGCCTTGCACCGCCGGGGCCGACTGCCGCTGCTGCCGGAAGAGACTGCCGCCGACTGTTTCCGCGCGGTGCGTAGCGCGCTGCGCGCTCGCGGCTTCGAACACTACGAAATCAGCAACTACGCCAAACCCGGCCACCACGCTCGACACAACGTCGGTTACTGGCGAGGACGCGACTACGTCGGCCTCGGGTGTGGGGCCTGGGGGACGCTCAGCGACGAGCAGGGTGCATTCCGCTACCGCAACACGGTGTCGATCGACCGCTACATGGCCCTCGAGCACTGGCCGATACCGTCGGAGGTCACAGCCGGGCCGGGGCAACCCCACCAGGACTTCGAGCGGCTCGACGTCGAGGCGCGCCTGCTCGAACGGCTGATGTTGGGTCTGCGGCTCGCCGAGGGGATTCACGTGCCGAGCATGCTCGCGTCCCTCGGCCTGGAGACGTTGGGCGAACGACGCCAGCGACGACTGCTGGAACTGAAAACCCGTGGCCAGGTCGAGTGGGACGGCGAGACACTCGCCATCCCTGCCGCTCAATGGCTGTTCGCCGACGGCATCATCGCGCGATTGGCGTGAGCATCCGCCGGCCCATCGGGTCCACCCGCAGACGCTGCGAGCCCCTCCCGGCGTTGCCACTGCTGCAAGTCGTCCAACGCCCGGTGGCTCATGGCTTCGTACTTGGCTCGTTTCTGCAGCCTCGCGCCGTCCCACGGTGCGAGGTGCGCGAAAGTGATGTTCGACGGTTGGTAGTCGTCGGGGTTGCGCTGCGTCTGCACGATCAGCCCGCGGTGTGCGGTCGTCAGCGGCGGCAGCTCCGGCTCGGCACCGGCCAGCCTTCGACTGATGAAGTGCGCGGCGAGCCAGCCCCCGGCCGCGCTCTCCACGTAGCCCTCCGTCCCCGTGATCTGCCCGGCGAAGTAGACGCCCGGCGCTTGCCGCAACTGGAACGTCTCGTCCAAGCAGCGCGGCGCATTGATGAACGTGTTGCGGTGGATCGCGCCGTAGCGCAGAAACTCGGCGGACTCGAGCCCCGGTATGGTTCGAAAGATCCGCGCTTGCTCGCCCCAGGTCATCCGCGTCTGAAAACCGACGAGGTTGTACGCGGTCCCCGCTTCGTCTTCCTGCCGCAGTTGCACGACAGCGCCGGGCCATCTGCCCGTCTTCGGATCGGTCAAACCAACCGGCTTCATCGGGCCGAAGCTCAAGGTCCGATCCCCCCGTTCGGCCATGACCTCGATCGGCAAGCAACCTTCGAAGTAGCGAACGTCCTCGAACGCCTTGGGCGCGACCTTCGTGGCCGAGCGCAGTTCCTGGACGAACTGAGCGTATTGTTCTTTCGTCAGCGGGCAGTTGACGTACGCGCGCTGATCGCGCTCACTCTCTCCCTTGTCGTAGCGGGACGCGACGAACACCTTGCTCCAATCGATGGATTCTGCGCTGACGATGGGAGCAATCGCGTCGTAGTAGGCGAGCTGCTCGGCCCCCACGCGGCGAGCGATGTCCGCGGCCAGTCGCTCGGCAGTGAGCGGCCCGGTCGCCACGATGATGGGCCTGGCGTCACCGATCTCGGTCGCGGCCTCGGAAACGACTTCGATGCGGGGCTCGGCGCGCAACCACTCGGTCATCAACGCGCTGAAGCGCTCCCGGTCGACGGCGAGAGCCCCGCCCGCCGGCACCTTCGTCTGCTCGGCCGCGCGGATCACGAAGGAACCGAGCCGGCGCATCTCTTCCTTGAGCAATCCCACCGCGTTCATGAGCGAGGCGCCGCGTAACGAATTGCTGCACACCAGCTCGCACAACGCATCGCTGCTCTGCGCCGGCGTGCGCGCCATGGGCTTTTGCTCAACCAGCCGTACCCGGTGACCGCGCGACGCCAACTGCAGAGCCGCCTCACTGCCGGCGAGGCCAGCGCCGATGACGGTCACGACGGGTGGCGAGTTCGGGTTCGACGCAGATTGGGTGCTCACGCCGCGCAGGATGCAGACGCCGCGCGCGGAGTAAAGCCCAAACGCTGCTGTCGCCCGCGCCACGCGCGTCGACCCTCGGTGCTCAGAGCGGCCGCACCGAACCGTCGTCGGCCACCTCGACGCGCCCCGACAGCGACCAGCTCACCAGAAGGCGCTGCACTTCTCCCACGGAAACCCCTGAAATTGCAACGAGCTGCTCGAGGTGAGTCCACGTGCCTTTCTGCAGCGCTGCGGCTACCCGCCCCTCGACATCTGCGGTGCACGCAGGCTGCGTCGAGGCTCGCAACGCCCGCCGCTCGACGAGCCCTGGCAGCGCGATCTGCTGCGGTGGGTTGCCCGACCCGCCCAGCTCGCGCCCGAGCACCCCCGCGAATCCCCGTTGCTCGAGCACTCTGAGGATCTGCTTGACCGAGCTGAGCGGTTGGGCACCAAGGCGCAACTCCTCGATGCAGCCCAGCCCGCGGCGATGCCAGGGTGGGTGGGGCACCACGAACAGCGGTCGACCGCACTTGCGCGCCACGCTCGCGGCATTGCGAGCTCCACTGCGCAGCGGCGACTCGACCACGACGACGAGCGCGCTACAAGCGACCAACACCGCATTGCGAAGGAAGAACGTGTGACGGCGAGCGACGTGGTCGTCTTCGAACGGCGACAAGTGTGCACCTCCGCCGTCGACGATCCGCCGGAACAATTCGGCGTGGTCGCTCGGTGACGGACGAAGGTAACCGCTGGGGGCAACGACGACGGTTCGCCCGCCAACGTCCAAAGCCCCCTCGTGGGCGGCCGCGTCGATGCCTCGTGCACCGCCGGACGCAACCGTCACGCCCGCGCCGCACAGACTAGCGGCCAACTCGCGAGCGAAACTGACCGCAGCGTCACTCGCGCCACGTGTACCGACGACGGCAACCCAAGGGACCGGCGGAAGTTCGCCGACGCAGTACAGCAATTGGGGAGGATCGGCCAGATCAGCCAGGCCAACGGGAAGCGAAGTACCTGTGAGAACGCAACGTTGCATGCTGGTTTGGTCGGCGTCGCGACGAGCAGGGTTGCGCACTTTTTCCGCCAGATCCGGGTTCGAAGCCCGAAGATCTCGTCTTGGAGCGGAAGTTGGGGGTTTTTCGGCCATTCTGTGTGGTATAGGCGCCCACATGAAGGTCCTGGTCGCCACTCACGGGCACTGCTTCGACGGGCTGTGCAGCGCGGTGATCTTCACTCGATTGGCCCAGCGAGTGCTCGGCGGGCAGCTGCAGTTCCAGTATCGCGCTTGCGGCTACGGAATCGGGCAACAGACCGCCGCCGAGAAGCACCTCGTGGGGGACGTCAACGCGATCCTGGACTACCGCTTCACGGCTTCGGAGCGCTTGAATTGGTACTTCGATCACCACCGTACGGCGTTTGCGAGCGACGGCGACCGGGCGGCGTTCGAGACGCGTGCAGCGACAGACAATCGCTACCATTTCGAGCCGCAGTACAGCTCGTGCACGAAGCTCATCTACGACGTCGGCCGGCGCGAGTTCGGCTTGGAGGGCAACTTCGACGAACTCGTCGCGTGGGCCGACCGGGTCGATTCCGCGGCCTTCGACAGTCCCGATGCCGCCATCAGCCGCAGTAACCCAATCATGCAATTCGTGACGGTCGTGGAACACCACGGGGGCGACGCGTTCATCGCGCAGGCCGTTGCGCACCTGCTGACCCGACCGATCGAGGAAGTCGCGGCCAGTTCGGAGATCAAGCGCCGTTACGCACCGCTCGGCAAACGCCACGAACGGTTCATCGCGCAGGTGCGTGCCAAAGCCCAACGACGCGGCAGAGTCGTGTTCGTCGACCTCACCGACAAGCCACTGTCCAGCATCGGCAAGTTCGTCACCTACGCGCTGTACCCCGAGTCGACCTACTCTGTCGTGGTCGCGCGCCTGCAACGCGGTTTCAAGATCTCCGTGGGTTACAACCCCTGGTGCGGCAAGTCCCTGGACACGGACATCAGTTCCATCTGCGCGCGGTACGGCGGCGGCGGCCATCCCGTGGTCGGGGGCATATCCGTCGCCGACGGTGAACGCGACCGGGCCTGCACCATCGCCGCTCACATCGCCAAAGAGCTCGACGACTGAGCTCCCCACGGCGGCCTCGACGCGTCTGCAAGCAGTCGTTGCCCGCGCGACCGGTTGCGTGCACACTTCGCACGCCCGTTGCGCCCGGGCACGGCTTGCGGCAACACGACGTTTCGCACCATGTCCCTCACCCCCGCCAGCGACGCCTCCTCCAGCGCCCCTCCACGGCTGCTGCCACGGGTGCTCGGTCATCGCGGCGCGCGCCACGCCGAGACGGAGAATACACTCGAAGCCTTCGAACTGGCGCGGCGCGAGGGCGCTGCTGGCACGGAGTTGGACGTGCAAACCAGTGCCGACGGCGAGCTGTTCGTCGTTCACGACTTGGATCTGAAACGCGTCACCGAGGGACGCTCGACGGACGTGGTGCACCGCAGCGACTCGTCACGACTCTCCAAAATCCGTCTCGTCGGTGGTCGGCGGATCCCCCGTCTCGAAGAGGTGCTGCGCTGGGCACGGCATCACGACATGTTCCTCAACATCGAACTCAAAACCGCCTCGGCGCGACGTGACCGCGTTGCGGGGGCCGTCGCCGAGTTGTTGATGCGGGAGCGGGTGGAACCCGCAAGCGTGGTGGTTTCATCATTTCATCCCCTGCTACTGCATCGGTTTCACAGGCGCGCCCCCGAAATCCCCACGGGCTGGTTGTTCAGCGCACACCACCGCTTCTTGGCATGGCCGGCGTGGTGCAAACGACTCGGGTGCTCCGCCGTTCACCCCCAGGCATCGGCTCTGCTGCGCTCACCGTCTCTCGTCGAACGCTTCGCGGGGCTCCCCATCAACACCTGGACCGTCAACGACCCGGCTGAAGCACGCCAACTGGCCGCACTGGGAGTCAGTGCGCTGATCAGCGACTGTCCGGCGAGGATCATCCGCGCGCTGCACTCCGATTGAGTCAGCGGCAATCGGCGGGGCGCACGTGCACCCCTGGCGGAACCTGTTGTTCGAAGCTACCCGGCACCAGTGGTGGGTTGTGTTCGACTTCTTGGTGCTCGAACACGACGTCGCGTTCGGAAACCGGCACGACGAAGCGGACCCGCCTCGGGATCTCCACTCGGCACTGAGGACCACTCGGCAGGATTGGATCATCGATTCCGAGCGGATCGATGCGCGGCTTGGCTGTCGCAGCTGCACGGTGGTCCTTCAGCTCGGCTCGATACAGTTCCACGCCCCGTTGTGACACGCTGACCGCCACGACTCGCAGTCGCTGCTCCTTCCAGGGCTTGTCCCAGTCGGCTTCGTGGGGTTCGAGCTCGATCACTTCGGTCGCTTCGTTCTTCGAGGCGATCTCGATCACGTAGCGGCCCCCACTCCAATGCAGCGTCGCTTGTTCCGGGCGATGCACCAGCACCGGCGCCTCCCCCGCCATCAACTGCACCAAAACCGCTGGCGGCACCGGAACGCGCAGAAAGCGCTCGACGTTGCATTGGGCGGCAGGGCCGACGTAGAAGGACTTGTCCTTCTGATCGAGCAATGCGAACCGCGAATCGTCGGAGGTGAGCGTCGCCAGAGTGCCGCCCAGGGGGCTAATCAAGTCCATGCGGACGCTTTGCGGGTGCTGCGCCAAGAAGAAGGTGTCGACCCGCACACGACCGTTCTCGTCGAAGTAGTCGAGCTTGGCTTCTCCTCGGATGGCGCGACTGCAAGCGTGCTGGACGCGCAATTGCCCAATGGCCAAATCCGCGTTGGGAACCTGGGACGCGGGGGGACAGCGACCCAGGCCGCAGCATCCGGTGCTCAGGCACGCCAAGAGCAAGCCCACCCCAATTCCGAAGGGCTCGACGACGCTGGGCCTGCCGGTTGGGCTCGAAGCGGTCCGTCGCTTTGGCAGCGGACCGCTTCGCAGTTGGGACGCCCTGGTCACGAGTCAGTTCGAAGACCGCAACGCATCGAACAGCTCGATGTCGGGCAGCGCCAGGTTGAGGCTTTGTTTGACGACGGCAACCCCGGTACGTTCACACAGCGCCGCGAACCGGGCGCCATCGATGAACTGAACGGCGGTCGCGCCGCTCACCGTCGCCTCGTCCTTGGCGCCGCTCATGATCTGGCCGGTGGTGACCAACAGGCCGAGGGCGACGTGTCCGTAGTGGTGCAGCGAACCACGCAACTCGACGACCTGCTCGCGACCGATGTCTCGCCCGTCTTTGCGAACCACGATCGCGACGGGCAGCTCGCCCAGCGCGGTCTTCTGAGTCGCGACGAAGTGCATCTCGCTGCCGTGAGCGTTGGGTCGCTTCACACTTCGGAACTGGGAAATATCCAGGGCCTCGAGCAGTACCAGCGCGAGTTCGGCAAACGCCTTCGGCGGCAGATCGCTCAGGCGCTTGAGCAGGCGCTGGCGTGCCAGATCGCGGTACTTCTCGACGGCGCTGCGCGCCTCCTTCTCCAGGCGCGACAGCTCCTTGTCCAGCACCCACTCCCACAGGGCGATGCGCCCCCCACCCGCAAAGCGGAAACGAGGCCGTTCGCCCGCCGCCTGCTTGCGCACGTTGTCGGCACGGCACGCCGCGGCCAACCATTGCGGTAGCGTATCGCCGGCCGCCTTGAACCGCTTGCCGACGGCTTCAGACAATTGCTTGATCGATGCGCCACCTTGGCGACGGAAGTTCTCCAGAGACTGTTCTGCCAACGCGGCGAGATCTGCCCCCACTTCGTCACCGCGCGCCTTGCTGTCGCGATCTCGCTCACGTCCCTCGCGTTCACGGTCCTTACCACCGTCGCGGTCGCGGTCCCTGCCGCCATCGCGGTCGCGGTCCCTGGCGCCATCGCGGTCGCGGTCCCTGCCGCCATCGCGGTCGCGGTCCCTGCCGCCATCGCGGTCGCGATCCCGACTGCGCTCGCGCCCGCCCTCTCTGCTGCGCTCGCGTGGGGCCGCTTCGCCGTCATCCACTAGCAGGTCATCCGACGCTTCCGAGACGGTGTACGACGGCAGGTCATCGTCGTCCTTGTCGTTGCCCCGCCCACGACGTCGTCGGCGACGCCGTCGCTTGCCCGACGACTCTTCGGCGTCGTCGTCATCGTCGTCATCGTCGTCATCGTCGGCGCGCCCGAGAATTGGCTCATCGTCGTCGTCTTCGGGAGCAAACAGCTCCGTCGCAGCCGCGGTGAGCTCCGCTCGGTGGATCTCGTCCTCGGCAAGGCCATCCGTCTGCTCACCCTCGAGCTTCGGCGGTGCGTCGAAACTGACCACCGAGGGCTCGGCCGGCGGCAGCTCGCTGCTGTCCTCGCCGCTCTCTGTCTCATCCTGGGGTTGGGCCGCCTGCTTGGCTTCTTGCTCCGCGAGCTTGCGCAATGCGGGCGTGCGATCGTTGAGCCCTTGATCGATGGTTTGTTGGTCCCACTCGGCCAAAGCGAACACGCCAGGCTTCACGCGCGTCAGGGGATTGTCCTCGGCGCCCTTCTTGACTACCGCCGCCAGGCGCGCGCCCATGGTCACCTCGGGGCTCTTGCCCACGTGACTGAGCAAGTCTTTCTCGATCGCGACGTCAGTGATCTCTTTGTAATGGAGGGGTTTGCCTACCAGGCGCAGAACGTGCACCGCAGCTTCTGTGAAGGTCATCGATTTTGGGTCCGTTGAGTTTCGTTCGGAGAAGAGGGACTCGAATGCTCGTCAGGAACGCATCGCTGGGCAGAGCCGGGCGTCTGTGGCGCTCGAGGCGTCGGGGACGCGGATGAGGCAAACCGCCGCTGCCTGCGTCGATCTCGACGCCTGCCGAACCGCGGTTCGCGTTGGCCTCCCACCGCCAGCGAAAGTCGCACGTCTGGTTATTCAAGATCCCATCGTAGTTCATGTCAGCGAGCCAGCGGCTCGTGGGCGGCGTCATAGCACGGCAGAACCCAAACGCGACACGCGTCCAGCAAAAATGGCCCAGCGCACCGGCATCCACGCGTCATGCCTGATGTCTGGCCATCGGGTCGACCGCGTTCTTCCCGTCTCCCCATCGCCCCGCGATCGCGCCGAGCCGCCCGGGTCGCCGGGCGCAGAACCCGGCCTTCGAAGGCTAAACTGGACCGGAACGAGCGCTTTTCGAGGCAATTCCGTGCACTGGCAAGCTGATCGGTGCTCTAGTGCCAACGCCACAGCCCCCGCGCCACGACGCGCCGTGGCCCACACGAGGACGCGGGGCGTCGTCCCACCATGCAGCCCCCCCGAGGATTGAGACAGAACATACCGCTCGCCCCCCTGCTGAGTCTCGGCACGGGAGGACAGGCGCGCTGGTTCTGCGACGTGACGTCCGAGGCCGAGCTCATCGACGCCCTTGCGTGGGCGCAGCACGAGCAGCTGCCGACGCACGTCCTCGGTGGAGGTAGCAATCTCGTCGTCACCGATGCCCCCGTCGAAGGGCTGGTCGTCCGCGTGAAGCTGCGGGGTGTCGATGGCATCCACCCCGCAAGCGATGGTGTGGTGCGGGTAACCGCCGCCGCCGGCGAGCCGTGGGACGACTTCGTCGCCGCGTGTTGCCGGGCGGGCCTGGCTGGACTCGAGTGCCTCGGCGGGATCCCTGGTCTGGTCGGAGCCGTACCCATTCAGAACGTGGGCGCATACGGCCAAGAAGTATCTCAAACCATCGTGAGCGTGCGCTGCGTCGACCGGCACCGCCTTCGATCTCGGGAGCTGAAAGGCGACGATTGTGAGTTCGCCTACCGCAGCAGTCGTTTCAAGCACCGCGACGCGGGGCGCTTCGTCGTCACGCAGGTCAGTTTCGACCTCCTCGGCGGAGGCGCTCCGAGCGTGCGCTACGCCGAGCTCGAAAAGGCGCTCGTCCGGTTGCAGCTCCCGGCTCCGTCGCTCGACGACGTTCGACAGCTCGTGATGCAACTGCGCCGAGCCAAGTCGATGTTGCTCGATCCGGACGACCCCAACGGCCGCAGCTGTGGGTCATTTTTTACCAATCCGATCCTCAGTGACGCCCAGTACGCAGCGTTGTGCGAACGCTGCAAAGACGGCGTTCCGCCGAGGTTTCCGGCGCCGTCGGGATTCGTCAAGGTACCCGCAGCCTGGCTGATCGAAAACGCTGGCTTCGCCAAAGGGATGCGCGACGGCAACGTGGGCCTGTCCACCGTACACACCTT
>QJWJ01000183.1 GCA_003235365.1 Deltaproteobacteria bacterium | reverse complement strand
CAGCCCGCGACCCCACAACCCGCGACCTCGCAACCCGCCACCGGCAACGCCCCAGTGACCGGCGGCTCACCAGTGGCGCCCACAACCCCTGCTGCGGGGGAAACCAGGAGCTCCGAGTGGATGCAGGGCGCCAACCTTCCGAGAGCCCTGCTCGATGAACAGCCGGGGCCGCCGAACTGGCAAGGGCCCGGCAAGCGAGTCATCGATGGCAACGTGCGTGCCACGACTCAGGAGGACTTGGCGCAGTATTCTGGCGTCGTGGAAGTCACGGGAAGCGTGGTGCTCACTGGCGACATCAGTCTGGTGTCGCTGGAGCCGTTGTCACATTTGACGACCATCCACGGAGACCTGATCTTGTACGGCATGTACAACTTGGGCAACGTGGACGGCCTCTCTTCCCTTCAATCGATCGGGGGAATGCTGTCCATCACCGGTAGCAACATCGGTAGCATGAGTCTGTCCGGGCTCTACTCGCTCGAGAGAATCGGCGGCGACTACCAAGTGTCCGTCTGCGACGGCGACGTGTTGCTCGACCAGATCGGAGCGCAGAACATAGAAGGAAGGATCATCGTGGCGGACGCCTTCGGGTGTTGACACATCGTCGATGTTCAGCCTTCGCACATCGACTGGACGACCTGGCGGGCACGGGGGGGTCGGATGCGCTGGCGCGTTGCTGTTTCTCGCCATGGCCGGGTGCAGCGCGACGCGGGCAGACGCCCCGCTCGACCAGATCCGTGACGATCATCCCCCCGGGGCGACTGGTGCCCCCCAGCAAGCCGACGGAGGGCTGACCTCGATCGCAGACGCTGCCCTCGAAACGCAGAGCCGTCTCGATGCGAGTATCGGCGGTCGCCGTTCGACTGATCCGGCCGATCCACGGGTAGCAGATCGAGGGCGCGGGCCTGCAGTGCCAGGCGCAGCGGCAGACGCAGCAGCGGCAAACCGCACCGTCCCTGACCGCACCGACGCCGCCACAACCCCGTCGAGCAACGTCGACGGCGACGCATCAGCGGGTGACACCTCTCAACCCACCGAAGATCTGCTCTCGGCACGAGACATTGCCTCGGCGCTCGCCGACGCGCGTTGTCGTTGGCTGTTGTCGTGCTGCACCGCGGGGGAGCTGCTCCTCGAACTCGGCCTGGGGGTGACCGATCAGGCCTCCTGCGTTGAAGCGTTGACGGATCAACTTTGGACGACTCCCGTGGGGGATTCTGCTCGGCTCGTCCAGGGCGATCCCCTGTTCGAGCTGATGCAAGCACATCTCGAAGGACGTATCGAATTGAGCGCCGATCAGGATGCACTGAAGCGTTGCTCTGGCGCGTTGCAGGCGGAGCCGTGCGCCGTGGCCACGCCCCCAGTCGTGCACTGTCAGGCAGGCTCAGTCCAACAACCCCCGACGCATCCTTGTTCGGCGGAGAACCTCGCGACGCCACGACGAGGGCCTGGGGAGGCGTGCTCGACGTCCTCCAGCGGACAGTGCACCCAAGGGGCCCACTGCGTGCTGGGCGTGTGCCAGGCGCTAGCCGTAGCAACACAACCATGCTCGTCCGACGACGATTGCGCCGAGCGATGGATCTGTGACCCCGACACAGGAACCTGCGGCGACGGAGCGCAAGCGGGACAGGCGTGTTCGTTTCGAGACCCTACCCAGCCGCTCCCGGGCACGGAGCAAGACCGCTGCGCCCGCGGCCTCGTCTGCGACGAACACTCGCTGACTTGCACCGGCCGGACCTGTGAACTCGGCGCGGCCTGTGACGACACTTCACAATGTCCTGAAGGCACGTTCTGTCGTCACGGGTTCGCGTCGCTGGGGCATTGCTCCGGTCCCCGCGCTCCCGGTGAGTTCTGCAACGCCGCCTCGGAATGCGCAGACGGCGCGTCGTGCCAGAACCAGCGGTGTGCACACCTGGGGGCCGCCGTGGGCAGCGCCTGCGCCCTGGGAAGCCTGTGCGAGGCCGGGGCTTTTTGTGAATTCACGAGTGAGCCGGCTACCTGTCGAGCAGGCACCACCCTCGGTGCTCCTTGCAGCAGCGACGCGCAGTGCATCGGGGGGTACTGCGACCGCGCCGCCGCAGTACCGATCTGCGCGGCTCCGCGTGAAGTCGGAGCAAGCTGCGAGTCCGACGTCGGTTGCGTTCCCGGATTGGACTGCATCGACGGCACTTGCCGCCTTGCGGCGATCGGCGAGGCCTGCGCTTGGGATGAGGATTGCGCGGCTGGACGTTGCCACGACGGCCTCTGCGCCGTCTCAGCAGCGATCGGCGAAGCCTGCTCTGCAGACCTGCTCTGTGAGGCCGGCGCGTTCTGCGACTTACCACCGGGGGCGACGGCCGGCATCTGCCAGCTGAAGCGTACGACCGGAGAGTCGTGCAGCGCCGATGCGCAGTGCGAATGGCGCTGCATCGACAAGGGGGGCGACCGCTATTGCGATGGCGGGTTCTCGCTGTTTTGTGACGGGGAGTGAGGATTGCTGTCGGGCTGCCCTGAGTGTGTGGCGCCGTGCGATGGCGCGCTGTTCGATGATGACTTTCGCGGAAGGCAAGCCGATGGCTCCACCACGGAAGTGACCACCAACGCGGCGGGGACGTGGAGCCTCGCCAGAGGATTCATCTCCTACAGCGACGCTCTCCGACGGTCCGACGTAGGAGTCATCTGCAAAGACGGGGCTCCCGGTGGCTCTGACGTAGGAGTCAGCTCCAACGCCATAGCTCCGCGCAGCCCGGACATGGGAGTCAGCTCCAACGCATCAGATGGGAGGGCCTCGCCTCTAAGCCCTGGGCTCGACAGCTCGTATCGGCCAGCCCACGAAGCTGCGCCGTCGGTCGACGCGATGGGACGCGAGTTGACAACGTCGGACCCAGCGTGACGCGTCGAAGCGCCGGGCAAGTTGCTCGGCGGATGCAAAGTGAGAACGGGCCTCCTCCCAGCGTTCCAACGAGGCCAGAGCTCGACCCAAGGAGTAGTCGACGACGGCTGGGATTGTGTAACCCGCTCCCGTTACCACCAACTCCTCCCGGTAGGGGGCAAGGCGGTCGATCAAGTACCCGGTTCCAACACGGTCACCCAGCCAGCTTGCAACCTCCGCTCCGAATGCCCAGGTGCTCACGCCGAAAGCGCCGGGGCCCAACGGAAACTCTCGTCGTGCGAGTTCATCGTAGGCGTTGCTCGCCAACTCTCGTTCGCCGGCGAGGGCCCACGACAAGGCTTCGGCAGCGACGAACACCGGGTGGCTCAGGGCGCCCCCGGTGAAGGCTCGCCACTGCTCGGCAACGGCCCTTCCCTGGTTGCGTTCCCAGGCCAGAACGCAGAGCTGACCCTGGTAGCTTTCCACAGCACTGCTGGGCATGACACTCTGACCGCTCTGCAAAGCGACGGCCAACAGGTGCTCGGCGTCGTCCGACCCGCGAAAGATGGCCAGGCAGGCCTGGAGCGCCTGATGACAGTGCAAGCCGATCTGGTCTCCCACCCGCTCGGCGTGGGCGCGAGCCGCCGCAGCGAGCGCCTGCACGCTGAGCGCATCGCCTCGTTCCAGGGCCGTGACCACTTGGAACCACAACCCCAGGGACTCAATCTGCGGTTCGTTGGCTTCGCGTGCTACCAACACGAGCTGTCCGAGCCATCTCCGCCATTCGGAGCGCACGGATTGGTCGCCCCAATAGGCTCGGAGCCGGGCTGCTTGTACGAACGACTGGGTCTTCCTGTCCGCCCCAGCGGCGAGTTCCATCGCCAACTGACAGGCTCGCTGCATGTCCGCGCGCCGATCCGTCAACGCCAGTGCCTGAGCCAGCTGCCCCGACAGACGACCTCGGAGCGCGCGCTGGTCGTGTGGCAATTGCTGGAGTGCCTCCTCCAGAACCCGAACGATCGGCGGGTTTTCGCCGAGCAACTCGAACTCGTTGCGCGCAAAGACGAAGGCGGCTTCGCCGAAGCCCTCTGCGTCATCGGTGCGGCGGGCCAGCTCGAGTGCTTGTTGGCACAGGTCGCGTGTTTCGAGTGATCGTCCCGCCACACGCGTGCATTCTGCGGCCCTGACCAGCACCGCCACGCGATCGCGCTGAGGCGCCTCTGCAAGCTCGAGCAGTTGGGAAAGCTGAGCGTACTCGCGCGCCGCTGCGTCGAAAGCGAACCTCCTGACCAGTGATTGCGCCGCGCGCTCACAGCTCGTGACGGCTTGACGAGCCTGGCTCGCAGAGACCGCTCCTTGCCGCAAGTGGTGAGCGATCCGCTCGACGGTGGAGTCGACGTCAGCACTCTGATCGTCCAAGAGCGTGCAACCCAGCTGCCAATGATGCTGGCGACGCTGTGCGTCGGACAGGGAATCGAGCAACTCCCCGCGCAGCAGCGCGTGCTGAAACCGATAGCCCAAGTGAGAGGTGGGGCTGACCACCTGGTGGGAAACGGCTTCTGCCAACATGGCGACCGCTTGGTGAGTAGCGAGTCCGGCGGCTTTGGCGAGCACGCGGGCATCGAAGGCTTCCCCTGCAACGGCGGCCAGCTGGAGCAAACGGGTGGTCTCGCCACCTACTTGACCCAAATGCCAACGCAGACACTCGGACACCGAGGCTGAGGCACGACGTAAGGGCGCGCTGAGTTGTCCATCCTCCGAGCGGTTCAAGGCTAGCGCTATTTCCCTCAAGAACAATGGCACCCCGCCGGCCAGTTCGAGGCTCTCTCGTACGATTGTGGGCTCGACGTGCCGCTCGAGAATGGATTCGAGAATGCCCCTGGCCGCCTTCGTTCCCACAGGCCCCAAATCGAGCCTTGTTGCGTTTCGGGTAAACGGCTCGAGCGCAGGCCCGTCGGGTGCACCCAGTGGCGCACGACAGCTTGCTACCAGCACCACGGCAGCTGCGGGGGCACAGGCCACGAAGAAACGCACCAGCCCCAGCGTCGCATCGTCAGCCCATTGCAGGTCCTCCAACACCAACATCACGGGGCGGCGCTTCGCCAAGCTCTCGACGCGATGCACGAACGCCGAGAACTCGGCGTGTCGGTCCGCGGTAGACACCGGAAGGTCGAAAGCCAGCGCGCCCTCCAAGTGCTCGCCACGCCGTTGAGCGTCAGACTTGCAGGTCTGTTTGTCCAACTCACGAAGCCAGCACAGCGCAGCCGACCAGCTGCTCCCCTCCAAACAGCGTGCGGTTGCGGCCCAGCCTCCGCGGGCACTCCACTCGCGTTCCATCTCGTGTAGAAGCCTCGTCTTGCCGACCCCCGCGGGGCCAGACACGACGAGAGTCTCCGCCCGCTTCTTGTCCAACGCTGAAGCGATTCATGACCAATGGCGCGTTGCAAGGCGTCGTCTGCGCCAACGACGGCAATGGTGGTAAAGAGGTTGCGGCGCGCTTCGGTCGAAACTACGGGTCCGGGTGGCTCAACTACAGTTGGCAGGTCCTGGACAGCGACACGGACAAAGCCGTCAAGTACCTGGGTCCGCACTTGAGCAGCGCTCGGAGTTTCCGCTCCGAAGTCGAGTCCTGGGAAGGCGGTTCGTACCACGTCAGTGCGGGCTACTGGCTCCCCTGAGTCGATGAACGTGGCGGGCGGCATGTGCCCGGACGAAGATCTCGAGGTCATCCCCCCACCAACGATGGTGGGATGACGTAGGCGCACGCGGCCGGCCTCTGGTCGGCTGCGTGCTTTGGAGCACCACCCGCCAGACGTGGAGCTCCACTTTGGCGATGGTAGCGCCCATCCCCAAGTACTTGCTGAACGACGGGGTGAGTCGATTTTCGAGCCCCAGGGCATGGGCCATCGACTGAGCCAGTCGATTTTGTAGCCCTAGGGCATGCGCCGTCGACGGGGTGAGTCGATTTTCGAGCCCCAGGGCATGCGCCGTCGACGGGGTGAGTCGATTTTCGAGCCCCAGGGCATGGGCCATCGACTGAGCCAGTCGGCACGCTGATCGGTGCTCTGACCGCGTCTGCTCACGATCCGGCTCAGCGGGCACACACCGCACATGGCTGCGCGCAGAACCCGTTTGAAGTTCGTCTCTCGAATCGCCATGTTGGTGACAAGTTTGGGGATTTGGTCGCTGGCGTCCTCTGCCGAGGCGTGCGGCGGGACGTTTTGCGACAATGGTCCCCGCGCCATGCCCGTCGATCAGACCGGGGAGAACATCGTGTTCGTGCCCGAAGCCGATGGGACGATCAGCGCGCACGTTCAGGTCCAGTACACGGCGGGTGCCGAACGCCTGGCGTGGCTGGTTCCGCTGCCCGGCGTGCCGGAGATCAGCGTCGGCTCGGAGCCCTTCTTCGACCGCCTGCTGACCGCGACGGTGCCCACCTTCGGCTTCACGCGAGGCGGATGCGGACGGGTGTTGCGCGTCGAAGGCGGCGGGGGCATCGACGAGTCCGAGGCCCAAGGCGTCGAGCCCAACGTGGTCGTCCAAGGCACGGTGGGCGCGTTCGACGTGGTCGTCCTGCAGGGGGGCAGCCCCGAAGAGATCGTCGCGTGGCTGGCGGACAACGACTACCAACAGCCGCCGGAGACGGCGGACTTTCTGCGCCCGTACGCGGATGAGGGCATGTCGTTTGCAGCGTTCAAGTTGAGCGCCACGGCGAGCAGCGATCAGATCCACCCGATCGTGTTTCGCTATGCGGCCGAGAGTGCAGCCATCCCCTTGCGCCTGACCGGCATCGCGGCCAGCGACGACATGGCCATCCGCGTGTTCTTTCTGGGCGCCGGCCGCTACGTGCCCACGAACTACATGCACGTCGCTCTCAATCTAGCGCGCCTCGACTGGCCCAACTTCGCCAGCAACTACTACGACGTGCTCTCTGCGGCATTGGACGAAGCCGGTGGCTTGGCCTTCGTTACCGAATACGCCGGCCCGACGCCGCAAGGCGCAGCCTTGTACAACCCGATGTGGGCGGCAGACGAACTGGTGCAGGCAGCGCCCGCAGAGGTCGTCGGGGTGCTCGAACGTTTCGGACTGCTGTCGTGCAGCGGCGCTACCTGCCAAGCCAATCACCCCCTGATCTTGCCCTTGCTTCGAACCTACCTGCCCGCGCCGGCGGGGGTCGACGAACAAGCCTTCTACAGCTGCGGCAGCTGTTACCCGGAGTACTTCGAAACCGTGGCCTACGACGGCGCAGCCATGGGTCGGGACTTTCTGGAGCGGATTGTGGTTCCAGCGCGCGAGGCCGACCGCGTGCTGGGTGAGAACCCGATCGCCACTCGCTTGATGACGCTGCTGGATGCGAACGAGATGGTCGAAGACCCAGCCTTTCACGAGCGCAGCGATCTGTCCAACGTGTCCAATTCTCAGAGCAGTGTGTGGGAACTCGCGTGTTCGGCTGGTGCCAACTCCGCATACACCCTGCCCTGGGACCTGCCGCAGGTGGCGCTGACGCAAGAAGCAACCTGGCCGAACTTCGACGAGTCGATGCCGTTCGCGTTGCTGGCAGAAAAGATCCCCAAGTCGGGCGATGCCGAAACCGTGCTAGACAATACCGATGCCGTGCGCGACCGATTGGAAGCCTGGAACGCGGAACGCGACTGGCCCCCTGCGCCGGCAGAGGAACCCCAAGCAGAGCCGCTGGTCTTGCCCCCTGACGATCCGTCCCTAGCGGAGGAACCGGCGGCAGCCGAACCATCGAAGACGATGACGACGGAGATGGGGGCTTCCGATGAACAAGCAGAGCCAGCCGCCAAAGGCGATGATCGCGGCGATGCCGGCCCATCGTCAACCACGTCCGATTCGGACGACGAAGGTCCGGTTCGGCGGGCGGCGGGCGGCGGATGTTCGAGTGGCGCTGTGACTCCGCGCGGGGTGGGCGACGCGTTTGCCTTCGGCAGCTTGCTGCTGGGGTTCGGTGCCGCTCGACGCAGGCGCGGGCGCTCCAACAGGAACGCGCGCCGTGTCGAGCCGAGTTGAACGACGCGCTTCGCGCTGGAGAGTACGGCTGCGCCTGGCTAGAGCAGGTTTTCGGGGCAATTCCGTGTGGTGGCAAGCTGCTCGATGTATCAGGCGCGGCTCGGCAGTCGCGCTCGGCCGTCTGGCGATCAGGCGTGCGACGATGAGCAGAGCGGCGATCATCTGCGCTGCGATGGGCTGCAGTGAAGGAGCGGTAGACGACGAGTCCGAAACCCGGGCGTCCGCCGCCGCGTCCGTCTGCCAAGCATTCGGCGACGTTCCGACCAACGAGGGCCCCGTGCGCGGCGTGGATGCAGCTCAAAGCTGTGCGTTTTTGGGGATCCCCTTCGCGGCGCCGCCGCTCGGCGCGCGACGCTTTCTCGCGCCGGTACCTCCACCACACCGAAAGCAAGTGCTCCAAGCCGACCAGTTTGGCGCGGCCTGCGCGCAGCTCGACGCCGACGGCGACCTGTTGGGAGACGAAGACTGCCTGACGCTCAACGTTTGGGCTCCGGGCGGTCAAGGCAAGCCCGTACTGGTCTTTCTTCACGGCGGAGGCAACGTCAGTGGCAGTAGCCGACAGGCGGCCTACGCAGGTCAGCACCTGGCACGGACCGAACAACTCGTCGTGGTCAGCGGCAACTACCGGCTAGGCCCGCTGGGTTACTTCGAATACGAAGCCGTGCAGACCCCGGGGCACTTCGATGCGAACAACGTCGCGCTGAGCGACCAGTTGGCGCTGCTGGAATGGGTCGAGGCGAACATCGCCCAGTTTGGTGGTGATCCGACGAACATCACGCTGCTCGGACAGTCAGCGGGGGGCCGGGCCGTGTGCGCGATGCTGCGGCTCGGCGAGGACGTTCACGTGCCGATGCACCGGGCGATCATCTCCAGCGCCAGCTGCGAGTTCGAATCGCTCGGCGTGGCGCGTCAGTTCGCAGCCGACATCGCCGCGCAGGTGCAGTGCACCGACAAGGCTTGCTTGGATGGCGTCAGCACGGGCGATCTCCTGCAAGCCAAACCGAGCCCACCGACGATGACCAGCAGCTCCGCGCACAACTTGGCGAGCCCCGAGCCCGACGCTTGGCGCACGCTGAGGCCGGTCCCCGTGTGGTTCAACTCGAACGCCGACGAGGTCTACACGACGGTGCCCGAGCTGCCCAACGAAGAGGCCTACCTGCGCCTGCTGAGCAGCCTGGTGGGAGAGACCGACGCCAGCGCGGTACGACAGCTGTACTTCGCCGATGCCCCGTCGCCGCGAAAGGCCCTGAGCGACGCCTTGACCGACGCCCGTTACAGCTGCCCGGCGCGAAGCAACGTGGAGCTCCACACACGGGGCGCACCGGGCGCCAAGCGATTTCGAAGTTTGCTCGAGCGTCCGCTCGACGAAGCGGGGCAGCACGAGCTCGGTAGCTATCACGGCCTGGACTTGCTGTACGCGTTCGGCACGTTCACTGAAGTCGGTTACGAGCCCACCGCCGCCGATCGCGCGTTTTCAAAAACCCTCATGGGCTTCATCGGCAACTTTGCCCGCAGCGGCGATCCGAGCTCCGCGCACGCGACGTGGCCAAGCCAAGTAGCGCCGAGTTCCGAGCCAACGACGGACGCGAACGCCGTCGTGCTCGGGGACGAGTCTCGCGTCGCTCACGATCCGCGAGGTGAACACTGTGCCTTCTGGGACGGACGGTCCAGCAACTGAGGGGCGAGTCGACCGCCCAGCTGAGTTCGAACCGACTGCGCCCGGGTCCCGGGAGCTCAACTGAGCTCGACGGTGTGTTGTGATGTTGGGTTGGGGTTGCGGCACGGCGCGATCAAATCGGAATGGGTCGCGGCGAAGCACGGTGTGTCGGGGGTGCGGTGCTCGTCCCCATGACGCGCAGTGAGCTGCCTCTGTAGGGTATGCCGTTCAGAGGTGACTGCAGCATCCTCGTTACGAGCCGTGTCGCTGGGTCGACAGAAAGTGGATACAGTGAACAGCTCTGACTCGCGTTTGCGCTCGAAACGTCAGTGAGCAACCCTCGAAGTCCGCAACGTTACCGGTTGGCGGGGACGCCGCTGGCACCGCCAGCCGGTTCCGGGGCTGTACCTCCCGCCCCGCCCGCCGCGTGGGTACCTCTCCATGAGGGGACGCTTGGAGTCGGAACTGTGCTTGCGTGCGCAGTGCTCGAACGCCCGACTGGGGCGGCGCTTACCACTGCTGCGGGACAGGGCTGTTCGTCGGTATTGTCCCGGAGTCCGGGACGTCGTTTGTCGTCGGAGGCGGGTCGTGAGCGGCGAGAAGCACCCCGGGTCCGGCCGACACGATGACGCGAAACGCGCATCTGGTGCACCGGACTACTCTCAGGCACTCGATGCCTGGCTCTTTCCCGTCAGTGAGCCCGGGGCAGCCAGTTGAGAGCGGCATGATTGGTCCACCTAGCTGCTTTGGGGCCGCGTTACGCGAACCTTGTGGGGCGTGGCTACCACAAAGCAGTGCGCCCAGGAGCGCGCGTCCGCGCCCGACAGCCAGGCCACCAGCTGTGGGTTTACGATCCAATGCTCGCCGGACCACGTAGCAGTGGCGGGCCCTTCGCCCTGCAGATCTGGACGCGACACGGCGAAACGATGACGCGAACGCATGCATCCGGTGGGCCAGGTTACTCACCGGCGCTCGACGCCTGGCTTTTCGCCGACGTCGATCCCAGGCCGACCCGGCGACGGCACTCGGCACCCGCCGAGCGCCAGGAGTTGACCGCTACCCCGACTCGCCTGAGAATCGCGACCGCCGAGGTCGGTGGCACGTCATGGCCGACACTCGTCGAAGCCGAACGCGAACGGACGCAAGCGGCAGAAGCCGAGCGACAGGCCGCACGGCAAACGGCGGACGCCGAACGAGCACGCGCCGACACTGCGGAGCGAGAGTTGGAGCGCCTCGAGCGCGAACTGCAGGCGTTGCGCGACAAACGCTGACGATGGCGGGGCCAGCGAAGATCTTCGCCCGCGGACCAAGTGACCGAGCGCCGCAAAGAGCCCGTGCGGGCATTCGCACTTGTGCGCCAGCGACGCAGGACCACACTGGCAGGATGCAACGGGTTCGGCTCAGTGTTCGACGGCCTTTCATCGCAATGGGGTCGGGGGTCCACCCCGGACGCCGCGCGCTGTGCCGGCGCGCCCTCCTGCTCGGGATGATTGGTGTGGGAAGCCTCGCACAGCTGGGCTGCGGCGCCCGTTCGTCTCTGGACGTTGGCGAGCTGCACTCGTTCGACGAACCGCCAACCGAGGACGCGGTCGTCCACGATGACCAACAGCGTCCATTGCCCACGGTCATCTCACCCGCGCCCGATCCAGTCCAGCCCCCCAGTGACACTGCGGGGACGGGGACGGGAACGGGGATGGACCGGTTCGTACCGCCCGTCAACGCGCCGTCGGCGACGAGCGTGGTGCCAGTTCCAGACAGCGACCCGACACCAGCAGGAGTCACGTCGTCCACCGCCACGGTTCCGCTGGACGACGCCCCCAGCCCCCTCGACCTGCCGACCGCCGACTGGGGTTCCCAATGGGGAACGCCGATCTTCGATGAGGTCACCGCGGTGGCCATCGCCCCGTCGGGGGACGTCGTCGTGGCCGGCACGTCGAGCACGGGTACGGACGACCCAGGGCGAGAATTTCGCTCTCACTTCGTCCGAAAGTTCACTTTCGACGGTGAGCTACTCTGGGAGTCCACCCAACCCGACGGAGACGCCGTTGCCCTCGGTCCTCAGCTGACGCTGAGCGACGAAGGGGACGTTTTTCTCGTTTCATCCGCCGGTTCCGATGCCAGTCGCATTCGGGGCCGAGTCATCGCCCTGGACGCCGCCGGTGAACACAAGTGGACCACCGAATGGGGAGATCACAAATCCCTCTACATTTACGCGACGACCACCGATGTCGACGGCAACGTCTACGCAGCTGGTAGCATCGCCAGCCGCCCACGCGACCTCGACTATTTCGTCACCAAGTTGGATCGCGACGGCGAGGTCCTGTGGACGCGCGACTGGGGCTCGCCGGACACCCAAGAAATGATCCAAGCGCTGGCAGTCGACTCAGCCGCAGAGCTGACCTTCACCGCACGCATCGGATATGCCGTTGGCGCTTTGGATTCGAGTATCGTCCGACAGGACGTCGACGGAAACACCCTGTGGTCCCACTCCTGGACGGGGGAAGACGACCAAACGGCGCCCGAGCTGGCTGTCGACCACGACGGAAACCTGTTCGTGGGCGGTACGGTCGTTCACGAACCGGCATCGAACGCACCTGGGGACAGCTTCGTTTCCAAGTTCACTCCAGACGGGCAGCTGCTGTGGACCTACGTCCACGACGAATCCCTCGACGACGACCTGACCGCGCTGGCTCTCGACTCTCGTGGACGGCCGGCCTTCGCCACCATCGGTCCGAAGACGACAGTCGTGCAGCTGGACGCGGATGGGCAACTCCAATCGACGACGCTGATCGCTCCTGCGGGATCCACCGACGTGACGGCAATCGGGTTTGGGCCCAACGATCAGTTGTTCGTCGCGGGAGACACGCCACCCGGCTCAGCCGTTGACGGCCTCGGGCCGAGCGACGTGTTCATGCTGGCGTTGGAGCCCATGCCGTGAACACACGGCTCTACTGACTGCACTGCCCTTGCACCATCTCGTTCTGCGGGCGTTGCACCGTCCCCTCCCGAGGGCCGAACCCAAACCGGCCCGAAGGCGTCAGCCAGCAGCCGAACGCCAGGAGTCTGCCACATCGACACGCCTGAGCATTGCCACCGGCGAGGTCGGTGGCATGCCATTCGGCCGCGGCTCCTCCCCTTCCCATCGATCACCGGTAGAACAACTTCCCGACCGGTTGCGCCAGGCGCCGCGCGCGGTCGGATCTGGTTCCCTGGAACCCTGATTTCTTGAAGAATTGCTGCAGCCCCAATGGGGTGAGGGCAGTGGCAATTCTGCGAAGCGCGAAGCGCCTCCGTTCGTTCCAGGGGACCTTCTGCTTCATTTGTTCGAGGAACTTCAGTTCTTTCATACTAACCGCACATGCCAATGGATCGGGCCAAGCGAGGCACCAAAGCACCAAACGCCGCAGTGAGCACAGACCGACCAGGAGCACCGGACACTTTCTGTCCGGACAGTGCCGTGTCCGATCAAGCCGAGCTAGGGGTCGCCGGGGGCGAGAGCTTCCGCTCGACCCTGGGTTGAGACACGCCCGATTGGGGCGTAGCCGCTCCCCCTCATCGGGGACGGGCTTTGGGATTGCGCGGCGCGCGGTACGGCACCCCACGGAGCGAAGTCAGGGGCGACCGGGTTGGCCGCGGGAGACGCAGACGGCGGCCCCGGTGCTCGCACCGTCGAGCGCAGGTGGCGTTTCGCAGCGGCTCGACTCGCACTCGAAGGACTCCCGGCAGGTGTCGCCAAACCCCTGCGAAGCGCGGCTGACGCACTGACGTCTCGGCTCGACACCCGCGCAGCGCAGGTGCTGGGGGCAATCCGTATCTGCCGCGCAGGTGTCCGTGCAGTACCCGTCAAGCGCGGTTTGACCGTGCTCCCGTAATCGGCACGCGCCGGACCAGCAATCGGCGTCGGTGGTGCAGTTCGCCCCCACCTGGGCCTTCCAACGCAGGACCCGGCGCGCCCCCGCATACAGAAGCAGGCAGATCACGACGCCGCCCACGACGATCGCGTATGCGTTTGCGGAGCGTTCGACGCTTCTCTTGAAGTGCCTTCGCTTGCGCAGCTGCTCATCGCGGTCGTGGTTCGACATGGCCGTCAAGCGATGGGCTTGCGCTTCGGCGGATTGTTGTTGATGAAGTCTTCCGACTCGTCGATGAGCTTTGCGATCTGCTCGTTGCTAAAGCCGAAGTCGGCCAGCATTTGTATCGCTTCTTTGTCGATGTCCCAGAAGTCCAACGATGCGTGGTTGTCTTTGACGTCGTTGAAGGCGGTCGCGAGTGAGGGGCGCACTGCTGCGATCCGTTGAAGCAAGCCGCCATCGCGCCCGACGTGAAGGAGCAGCTCTTCGAACATCTTGTGGGTCCCGGCCGTCGTGAAATCCCGAACGAATGCGACCAATCCCGCCATCAATCCGACGAGGGCGCCGAGTCCTTGCAATACTAGCCCCGCTGGCGCGCCGGCGATTGTCCCCTCGGCGATCAGACCGGCAGTCATCAGGAAGCCGACGACCGAGGCAATGCCCGCCAGACCGCCCGCGCCAGCAATGTACGCCCCGTTCATGTCGCCGTCCTGAAGCTCAGCCTTGACGGTGACGCCAGCTGACACGATTGCAGCGGCACCGGCGATGCCCCCCACGGCGTTGCCGACCTTGCCGTAAGCCAGACCCGTGACGATCTTCGACTTCGACATGACGCTGAGGTGAGATAGGGCCTGCGAGACGCCGAGGGACGTCGCGCCGGCACTGCCGACGACGTTCGCTATCTTGCGCAGCGACTCGCTGTCGTCACTGGTGATCGATTGGCAAAGCGTGATGAAGAACAGAATCGACATGAAGCCGGCCATTCTCGGGCCTTGCTGGATGTTCTGCGACCAGTTCATCTTGGCGAGCCGAGCGAGGTCGTCGCTCGTAATCGCGTCGATCACTTCCTCGAAACGCTGAGGAGAAAGGCGGCCGAGCACGAACGCGGCTCGTGTCAGCTTGCCGGACATTTGCCGGAGCAAGTTCGCGCGCAGTCCCAACGCTTTCTGCATTTGCGCTTCGGAAAGCGAAATGATCGCGACCGACAACGACGCCGGGCCGGGGAAGTTGCCGATCACCAGCGGCGTCGTCGCGGCCAGGCCGCCTACGATGACCAGAGCGCTATCGACTTCTGCCACGCTCGTGCGTTCGCGCAACCCCTTGAGAAAGTCCGGGTCGTGCTTGCTGTCGTCCAGGGTCGGGACCTCGATTTCCGAAACCGACGCGAGCAAATCCAGGAGCGGCACGACCTCCTCTCTGATCACGTCTTCTGAAAGGGGCGAGTTGAGCAGGTTCGTGTAGGCCGCTTCGAGTACCTCGGCGATCAACTCGTGCAGTTCGGCCGGCGCGAGGTCATGGTGGTCTCGGTACAGCTTGAGGTTCTTGACCGCCGAGCTCAGCGTCTCACGGAGCCGCTTGGCGTTGTCCGCGACGCTCTTACGCGTTTGGCGGACCGAGATCGGGAACGTGCTCTCGTCTGGTGGGTCGAGGATCATTTCCCGGTAGGCGACCCTGGCCAGTTCGTCCACCCGCTTGCTGAGCTTCGCCACGTCGACGGGGTCTTCGTCGCTGGGAAACAGCAGGCCCTTGGGCGATGCGCCCATCGTCGCGAGCAGCCGCTGAATGGTTTCGATGAAGAAGTACTCGGTCTTTGCCGGCTGCAGGATCCTGTCGAGCCGTGCCAAGTCGTTGCCGAGCAGATCGGAGGTCAACTTCACCAAACCCATCTCGATCTTCAGGATGTCGAAGGACGGCTTGAGCAACTTGATCAGGCGCTCGCGCGCTTCAGCCACTTTCTGCGCTCGAGCCAACACGCCGCGAAAGCCGCGGCTCAGGGGCAAGACGACGGGCTGATCACCCGCGGGGTCGACTTTCCAGCCCTTGTACGGCGCGCCGCTTTGGACCTTGCTGCGTCCCCCCGGGGCATCCGACCGCTTCACGGCGGCTTTCAGTAGCCGCTGCCGTTCGTCGCGCGTGTTTGCCGGTTCGGGTTCGGACACGGGCATGTTGTCGTCGAAGAGCGAGTGGCGCGCTACCTCGTTCGACCCGTAGCCGACTATCGCATCGAGGACGACGCGTGGCTCGAGTCTGAGCGCCTCAGCCAGCTGCGTGATGGTCGGGGGCCCGCCCTCGAACATTTCGCCGACCTTCACGACGACCTGATCGACGCCCTTCGTCCGTCGCAGTTTGGCTCCCTTGACGGCGGTGGCTCGGTCAGCCACGGGCGCAACTCCTCGGCATGGATCTCGAGCAGGATGGGTTCAGCCGGCGTTTCACGAGCTCGCTGCCTCTTCGTCGCTTTCCGGCAGCTCCTCGTCGGCACCCAGCGCAACGGCCTCTGCGGTGGCGAGTGACACGACGATGACCTGGTCGACGGCATTCACGGGGCCCTCATCGGCGCTGAAAGGGATCAGAAAGCCGGTGCTGCTCAATGCCAACCCCGAACCACCGCCGCCGACCAAGGCGACACGGTTGAGCGCGTGTCCGGGCGGCGCCGACAAGCCCCAGCCATCGGGTGTCTTGATCGTGAACACCGGTGGCAAGAACCCTTCGCTGTCGAACAGAGATTGAGTAGCCCGCGTGGGTTCGTCGTCGTCTTCGTCCAGGCCGTACACGTCCTCGTCCAAGTCGACGATCCACTTCTCGACGTCGAATGGGTTCTCCTCGGCGGAGTGCTCCCATTTGGCGAACGCGACGCCGTTCTTGATGGTCCCCGGGATCGACGTGACGAGGGTTCCGATCTCGGGGGGAGCGCCGGCGACGTCGCTGTCGGGGACCGTGGCAGCTTGCAGGCGGCTGTCGGCCTGGTGGATGGTGAAGGTGCACTCTACGCCGTCGGCGATCGACGTCAGGGCGCTGAGGTGAGTGACGGTGTCGCTTCCGCGCAGCCACTGAAAGTCGAAGAACGGGATGACGTCGCCCGCGAACTCGGGATCCTCGGGCTCGTTGATGCGCTCCCGATAAAACGAGCAGCGCCGGCCACTACTGCGATCGAGCGGGCAGGCGGAAACGTCTCCCTCCACGCACGGAAACTCGTCGTCGCGCGGTGTGAGCGCTCCGCGGAATACCGCCAGGGTGACTCGTCGGTTGTCTTCGGCCGAGTCACTCAGCGGAATGAACTCGCTGCACCCCGCGCGCTTCGGCCCAGCAAACCGCTTGGCGGCGAGCTGGCCGCTGAACACCCCGAGGTAGGCGTCTCGAATGGCCTCCTTGGTCGGCGCGTCCAACGAGCCGCTGGGGGTCAGGCTGACAGTGGGACTTCGAGACGTGTCGCGATGGTAGACACCTCGTGGGTACTCGTTCTGAAACCCTTCGACCGCTGCCGTCGTCAAGTCGCCCGATTTGCCGTCGATGGGGCCGGGGTTAGCACCAACGGCGCGCAGCATCGACTGATAGATGCTCAAGTCCCAGTCTTCCGCCTGGGCGACCTCCCCGAACAGTCGTGGATCGTCAGTCAACACCGCCAGGAACGCCGCGGCGCGCCGATCGCTCAGATCCTTGTTGTACTGATCGCTTCCGGTCTTGTCGGTGTGGCCGAAGACCGTCGCTTTCATGGTCGCCGCTTCGTCGAGCGCTTCCACGGCGAAGCGTACCGCCCCGGCGATCCCCGGCGTCGGATACGCCAGGTTATAGCCGAAACGAGAGCCAGGCACCGTCAACGTGGGCGATGGCTTCCCCAACACGACCACGACGCGATGGTGGGAACCGGTACTGAGCGTGACGACGGGGAACTTGCCGTCCTCCTCCCGGTGTAGAGGTCCTGTATCCGTCATATCTCGGTGCGTCAGTCAGCGGACCACCATGGTGGCTACGCAGGGAAAGGGCAATCGAACGGGTAGGAACGGGCGCCGCGACGTGGAACATCGGGCCGGCTCGGCCCCGAGGGATTTCGCGGTCCGAGCCTCGAACACGCGCATTCAACCGTCGTGCGCGCATTGCGATCGCGAGTGCGTGCAGCCACTCTATGGCGTGATCGAGCCATCATCGAGCACTGCCTTCATCCCCTTGCCGCGTCCGCCCTGGTACTTGCGTCCTGCGTTGTGGCTCGCGCGAAGGATCACGGGCAAGGAGCCGTTGCCGGCGCGGTTGCTGACGTGGTTCCCCAAGGGGGCGTTCGGGGCCGGCATCTTCGAGGCAACGGCGGCGGGCGGCACGGACCTCGAGCCGCGACTGCTCGCGATCGCACGCATCGTCGCCAGCCGCGTCGCGGGATGCCCCTTCTGTCTCGACATGAATGCCGCGGTCTGGAAGCGCGCCGGGCTTGCTCCCGGGGAACTGCGACTGTTGCTGGGCGAGACCCACGGCTTGGCCACGCTCGGAGTGCGAGAAGGGCTCGTCGCCAGGTACGCCGATGTCCTGTCGCAAACACCGGTCGACGTGCCGCCCCAGCTCGTGGTCGAGCTCACTGCGGCGTTCGGCGCGAAAGAGATCGTCGTGCTGGCGACGACGATCGCGCAGGTGAACTACTGGGCCCGCTTCAACCAGGGCCTCGGTGTGCCCGCCGCGGGGTTCTTCGACGAGAGTGTGTGTCGGTTGCCGCGCCATCTCGGTTAGCAGCCGGCTCAAACGAAACGCCGCGCTGAGCGTCCCGCGTGACGCGCAAGAAGGTCAGGCACCGTCAGAAAGTTTCCGTGCGATTGTGTTGCTGGACGAGGAGACCCCTGGATGTCGCTGCGTGGTTCGACTGGGACGTGCAAGTTCTTGCGCGACTGGAGAAACGACGGCAACGGCAGGTCGTTCGGTGGACTCGGGTCGAATGAAGCTGAGTTCTTTCTGAATCCGGTCGCGCGTGATGCGTCAACTGTCATGCGTCACTTCATCCTGGGGTTCATGCAGCTGTGGCCCGCATGGGCCGCGGCTGTTCCCTTCCCACACCCTGGCACTTCGGCATGGGGGTGTGCTAACGACCGCTCACGGTGCCTCGGACTGTGCAAAGCCTGGCTCGTGTTCTGCTGCTACCCCTGGTGGTGGTCGCTTGCGCGGCGGATCGACCCAAGTTCAACAACGAATCTGCTGAGGGTACGGAACGAGAACCAGCGGGTTCGCTCACGATCGACAGTGGAACGCGCGGCAAGGGAACGAAGGTCGGCGTGGACGCCTCGTCTCCAGGCCGGCGCGAGAACGAAGCGTGCCCTCCGGGTACCGAGACGTGCCCTTGCTATGGCAACAGAACGTGCAACGAACCGCTGAAATGCCTGTCGAACCTGTGCGTGCAGGTTGAGGAGGACGAGGCTCTCCCCCCCCGGGACGCAGCACCAGCCGAAGGAAACGCGGCACCGACCGACGAGGAAGCCAGCGACGACCTCGCCCCAACGGACGACGACGACCTCGCCCCAACGGACGACGACGCGGCACCGACCGACGAGCAAACCAGCGACGAGCAAACCAGCGACGACCTCGCTCCGACCGACGACGACGCGGCACCGACCGACGAGCAAACCAGCGACGACCTCGCTCCGACCGACGACGACGCGGAGCCGCCCGAACCCGATGACCCCGAGCCCGACGATCCCGAGCCGGATGACGATGCGCCGCCCGATGCTGGAGTCGAGGCGCCTGCAGCGGAGTGCACCCCCGGGGCGCAGCGCTCCGTCGAATGTGGCATGTGCGGGGGCGCCACGGAGCAATGCGGCGAGAACGGTCTGTGGTCGGACCTCAGCGCCTGCGCTGGCGAGGGCGTTTGCGAGAGCGGCGCTATAGAGACCGGGGATGCGTGTGGAGCCTGTGGCAGCCTCAGCCGCACTTGCCTCGCAGACTGTACCTGGGGACCGTGGAGCTGTGCCGGGCAAGGTGAGTGTGAGGCCTCCGTGGTGCAGTCGGAGAGCCTCGCTTGCGAGTCCTGCGGACAGAAGCGTTCACACGAGCGCCAATGCACGGATGCGTGCACCTGGGGAGAGTGGACCGAGTGGTCCGAGTGTGTCGATGCGCCCTGCGCCGACGGCGACGTGGAAACGGAAAGCAACCCATGCGGCCTCTGTGGAATGGAGACACGCTCCAGGACCTGCGAAGGCGGGTGTGGGTTTGGTGAATGGTCTGCGTGGTCCGCGTGCATCGACGAAGGCGTCTGCGCCGTGGGTGCGACGGACGCGCGTGCGCAAGATTGCGGTTGGTGTGGCACTCAGGTCAGTGCCCGTAGCTGCAGCTCTGCTTGCCAATGGAACGCCTGGGGCGCGTGGAGCACTTGCACGGGTCAGGGCGCGTGTGACCCCAATGCAACCCCCGCACTCGAAGAGCGAGCCTGCGGACTGTGCGGACTCGGAACCGAAAGTCGCACCCGATCGTGCACCGCTGCGTGCACTTGGGACACCTGGTCAGACTGGGGTGAATGCGTCGGCGGCGGGCAATGCGCGGCCGGCACGGATGTCGACGTCGAACAGCGCGCCTGCGGCAACTGCGGTACTCAAACGCGACAGCGTACCTGTGACGGCAACTGCTCTTGGGGTGCCTGGGGACAGTGGAGCGATTGCACCGGAGAAGGAGTCTGTGACCCCGACGGCCCGGACGATAGCGAGACGCTCACCTGCGGACCGTGTGGAGGAGGCACCAAGACCCGCACTCGCAGTTGCACGGCGACTTGCGAGTGGGGTCAGTGGTCCACGCCGACGACCTGCGCGGGCGCAGGTTGCTCGCCGGGCAGCGTCACCAACGTTCGAAGTGTGGCTGGCTGCGGCAACGGCACGGTGTGGGCATACGACCTGTGCAACGCCTCGTGCGATTGGACGTCGACGTCCTGCTGCACGACTCAGCCAAACTGCCCGCCTTAGCGTCTGGGGTGCCCGGCCGTCCCTAACCTCTGGTCGTTCTTGGCGAGGCCCGCCCGACTTCGTCGAGCGCCCGCCAATAGCAGGAGCAGAAGGCTGAGCACCCCGGCACGAGCAGCTGTCTGCCCGGGGCCGTTGTGCAGCGCACAGCCGCCGCCCAAGCTGGAGCTGGCTTTGCCCGCGGACGGCCCGTCGCTCCCCGCATCGGCACTCGCTGCGGGGTCGTCGTCAGCCGAGCCGCTCGCCTCGTCATCCGACCTGCCGTCGTCGGCTCCGTCGGACGTGTCGTCTGACGCGCCGTCATCGTCCTGTTCGTCCGAGGTGTCATCGTCCGATGCAACATCGTCATCCGAAGCGCCCTCGTCCGTCGACGCGCCGGCGTCTTCGGGGTCGGATGCATCATCGGAGTCGTCACCCGACCCAACGCTGTCATCCAGCGCGGCGTCCACCCCCGGGTCGTCTCCGTCGCTCGCTGGACCAGCGTCGTCGTCGCGGCTGCCGGGCTCGGGTCGATCGAGCACGGCTGGCGCTGGCGCCGCTTGCAGGGCACGCTCCGCGACAGCCCGCTCCAGCACTTGCTCGCCCGCGAAGTCATGCAGGTAGAAGAAGTCGCTGCCGTGAGTCCGCCAGGCACCTCGATCGGGCGCGAGCCATCCGGGAACCACCTCGGGCTCGACCAGGTAGGTCCCGCCCTGAAAGTTGAGCAGCATGGTCCCGTTGGGTGCAAGTGCCGCCATGGTGCACGTCTCGGACCAGACACACATCTCAGTTGCGTCACTGGTGGGGCTCAGGCGACGGACTTCCAAGTGGTCGGAGCCAACGGCGTAGGAGTACGCCGCCCACCCGCTGTTGACCAGGGTCGTAGGACGCCCAGAAAGCTGCCAAGGCCGTTCACCGCTGAACACCTGCTGCCAGCTCGCACCGTCGTAGAAACGCACGGCGTCTTGAGACGCGCTGACGTCCCCGATATACGACACGCCAACTCGCGTTCCATCGAACTGTACCCCGTCGTCGATACCCCAGACGCTTCCGTAGCTCTCACCCAACTCCAGCGTCGCCTGCAGCGTCCCCTGATCGTCTAGGCGGGCAGCTCGCAGGTGTCGATCCGCCCTGTCCACATACAGAACGTCGCCCGCGTCGGACACCGCAAGCGGAACCCCTTGCTCCAGGCTCACACGCGCGTTGGTTACCTGATCCCACACGTGGCACTCCGTGATGCTGCCGTTTTGATCCAGCTCGCAGAACGCCGCCGTGCCGTCCCCGTAGCGCAATTCCCCCGCCGGGCCTGCGACGACCATCGGCTCGGAGCTGTCGGGCGTCAGTAGCAGGATTTCCCGTCGCTCTGCATCTTCCCAGATAGCTCCGTCCGCCGTCAGGTGGGCCGCACCCAACCGCTCCTTCGTGCCGAGTCGCACGTCGGCTGACGAGCCCAGGGTGCGAAGCACGAGTTGATCCTCGGCAAGCCAGAGCACGCGCTGGTCGTCCAGGTCGACGATCCGCCCTGCGACGTGCGTCACGAGCTCCAGCGGCGGTGCCGAGCGTCCCGCAAGCCACTGTATCGTCGGTTTCGGAACAGCATGCGCCGCTCCGCCATAGTGATAGAGCTCTCTGACCTGGTCATCCACCTTGACCCGCACCGTGTGTTCACCAAACGCGGAGTCGAGCACCAACTCTTCCTGAAACTCTGGCCCCCCTTCGTAGATGACCTCATCGTCGAAGTAGACGGTGATTTCGCACTCCCCCTCCACGTCGGTGCAGCCGATGTCCAGCGGCAGCGTCGACGAATACGCAACCAGCGAGCTGGGCTCACGGACGATAATCTCGGGTGGGCGGTCTACCACGACTTCCACTGCGGCTTCGGAAAGCTCGCCGAAGACGTCGACGGCTGCGATTGCAAACGTCCACTCTCCGCTCGCCAATTGATCGAACGGAAAAGGGCCGCCCCAGGTTTTCGTGGTGCTGCTGTATGTCAGCTCGACGGTCACATCACCCACGGTCGCTTCGACCGAAGCGAGGTCGTAGGTGGTATCTACCCGCACCTGGATCGCATCAGGTCCGGAAACCAATCGGTCTGAGCTCTTCGGATACTGAGGACTGATGAGGATCTCGGCCGCTGCCGCCGAGGCTGAGCAAGTTACTCCGGTGGCCAGAAGGAGCTGGACGCACGCGCGCCGGGAACGAGAGGAAATCCATCGAGGGTCTGTGGGCAAGCAACGGAACATATTTCGTTTCCAAACGCCCCGCCTGCGCGGGCGCAGTTCTTTACTGACAGAGCCTCCAGCCCCCGGCAAACCGTTCCACAGCAATCTCATCTGCTCAATCCCCACAGCAGGCGACAGGCACTTGGCTCAGCTGCAGCGGGAACGTAAAAAACGTCGTTCCGGGGGAAGTGATCGGTCGACATCTGCGACGTGCCATCGTCAATTCCCCGCAACTGCGCGTCTGTCTCGACGTCTAGACTCGAGCACGGCGCTCGAGGAGCGCACGCCCTTGGCCGCAGCCTCGCCACTGGCTGCGACGACCGGTGAAGCAGCTGGTTGTCGCCCCGTCACTCGCGCGATCGCGAGCGTGGTTCGGGCCACGGGGTTCCCACACACACGATCCGGCGATCGGGATCGCGCAGCGCGACGAACGACATCGGTCCGATTTCTCGCCGCGCGACGATGTCGACTCCGCTTGCCGTCACGTGTTCGACCAGGCCAGGAAGATCCGTGGTCGTGAAACTCACGAAGGTCGAGTCTCGGGGATCGGCGCTCGGCGGCTGCAGCCAGAAGCCCGCATGTTGATGGACGGCAAAATGCATGCTTCCAACCGCACCGGCCCAGTGCCGATCCACACCGCGATGCTGATCCCGTTCGAGCGGCAGCATCAGCACGTCCCGATAGAACGCAGCAGTTTGGTCGGGGGTCTGAGACGTCAGAACGATGGATTTGAAGTCTCTGATCAGCGGGTTTGGCATGAGGTCTCCTTCTCGGATCGTCGATGACGATCTACTGAGCGGAGAATGCATCCTCCACTCGGTGTCGACCAGAGTCGCGGGCGCCAATCTTCCATGCCGAACGTGCCACAATCCCCACCGAGCGCCGCGGGCCCTGATCGGCGTCCGCGAGTCCACCGAGCCGGCGCCGTTTCGGTACCCGGAGATCCTTGGTAGGATGCCCCGAGCCTCACGATCACGCATGGGACGCCGTCCAATACCGCTTGCCGCCAGCACCCGCGTTCCGCCTCGGGTTTTGCGCTTGCTCCGGGATAACGGCAGTGACGTCGTCCAGCTCGTACGCGAGCTGGACTTTGCACCCGGCAGCGAGAACGCCGAGGAATTGACGCTCACCCCCGCCGACTTCGAGCGCTTGGTTCGGGTCGCCGCCCGTGAACTCAACGACCCGTTGCTTGCCCTGCACCTGCCCGAACGCCTCGACTGGGGGAACTACCACATGGGCGAACTTGCCGCCTACACGAGCCCGACGTTGCGCCAGGCGTTCGAGCGCGTCACGCGCTATGCTTCCCTGTTCTACGCGCCGCTGGCGTTCAGCTGCGAGGAGCACGGCGACGAGTTCGTCGTCGTGCAACGCCTGCGAGGTGGCGCCCGTTCCGGACGCTACGGCAACGAGTTTGGGATCGCCTCGACCCTGTACCACGCGCGGCGTTTCACGGGTGTCCACCTCACGCCTCGCGCCGTCCGCTTCACGCACGCCGAGCCGTCCGAGGTCGAACTCGTTTGCCAGTACTTCGGCACCTCCGACGTCGGGTTTCGGCGGGCCGACAATCGCCTCGTCTTCGCTCTCGACGACGCCGACCGACCGTCGTTGCGCCACGATGCTCGACTGCTCGCCACAGCCAGTCGACTTGCAGACGACGCCCTCGAACGGAGCCCCGGCGGCGATGACTTCAAAGAGTCCGTCGCCGGTGAACTGCGCAAACGTCTCGGCAGCGGCAACACGGAGGCGCACGCCATTGCCCGCCACTTCAAGGTCAGCCAACGCACCCTGCAGCGACGACTCGAAGTGCAAGGTGCAACTTTCAGCGCCCTGCTCGACCAGGTTCGTCGAGATACGGCAATCGCCGCGCTGTGCGACAGCTCTGTGTCAATCGAAGACGCGGCGCGGCGTTGCGGTTTCAGCGACGGCGCCACCCTGAGCCGCGCCTTCAAACGCTGGACGGGTCATTCGCCGGCCGCGTACCGCAGACTCTACGGGTCGAATTCGTCCAGCAAAAGGCGATGAATCACGCAGCCTGCCCACCAGGCTGGCAGAGATTGCCGTCCAAGTAGAACGCAAGAATCGCGTAGCACTTCTTGTGATAGCGGGTGCCTATCACGTCCATCGACAGCATGTGTTGGACTCTCGCAGCCAACCTTGGCAAACCGCTGCCATCGAGAAGCCCAGCGGGGGGGGCGCGCGACTCGTCGTTCCGAGCGAGCCGGCGTTCGTCACGCGTATGGCGAACGACAGCAACCCAATGCCGAGGAGGAGAACGATGCGAGCAATACGAAACATGAGAACCGATCAGCGGACGCGAGCGGACCGAGAGCAAACAGGTTCGTTCAAGAGGAGCGCATTCGCCCTGTGCTGGGTGGCGCTGGGCTGTAGTAGTACGAACCAGACGCCCGTGTTGGCACCAGAGGCGCCACCGCCTGCCGCCACCAGCGAAGCGCCGTCCCCGGCACCGCCGGCAGCCGAGACGGGCCCTCACGACGAGGCGACGGGCAAGCCCCGCGGCAATCAAGACTGGTGGCCAAACCGTTTGGACCTGCGTGTGCTCAAGGCCAAGGCACCCAAGGGCGATCCCCAAGACGCGAGCTTCGACTATCGCAAGGAGTTTGCAAAGCTCGATCTAGCCGCGGTCAAGCAGGACATCCAAGGCGTTCTCACGACCTCGCAAGACTGGTGGCCTGCGGACTTCGGTCACTACGGCGGCTTGATGATCCGACTCGCGTGGCATAGCGCGGGGACCTACCGTGCGATCGACGGGCGCGGTGGCTCAGCTGAAGGCGAGATCCGTTTTGCCCCCCTCAACAGCTGGCCCGACAACGCAAATCTCGATAAGGCGCGCCGCTTGTTGTGGCCCGTCAAGAAGAAGTACGGCCGCGCCATCTCGTGGGCCGATCTCCTGGTGCTATCGGGCAACGTGGCGCTCGAGTCGATGGGGTTCAAAACGCTCGGCTTTGGCGGCGGGCGCGAAGACGTGTTCGAACCCACGGACATCGATTGGGGTCCGGAAACCCAGTGGCTAGCTGACCAACGCTTCTCCGCAGACGGCGAACTCGACAAGCCGCTTGGCGCAACCCAGATGGGCCTAATCTACGTAAACCCGGAGGGACCAGGCGGCAATCCCGATCCGCTCGCGGCGGCCAAGCACATCCGCCTCGCGTTCGGACGCATGAGTATGAACGACGAGGAAACCGTCGCCTTGATCGCCGGCGGCCACACACTGGGCAAGGCCCATGGTGCGCACAAGCCCGCCGACTGTGTGGGCCCAGAACCCGAGGCCGCGCCGCTCGAGCAGCAGGGCTTGGGCTGGAAGAACCAGTGTGGCACCGGCAAAGGTGCCGACACGGTAACCAGTGGTTTGGAGGGCGCTTGCACCATGACACCCGCGAAGTGGTCGCACGACTTCTTCGCCAATCTGTTCAAGTTCGATTGGGAACTCACGACTGGACCCGGCGGAGCGAAGCA
>QJWJ01000030.1 GCA_003235365.1 Deltaproteobacteria bacterium | reverse complement strand
CTTTGAAATCGAACGTACTGCCACGAGACAACACCCCCGACCAAGCAGGGGTACGCGCTCGCGCAAGTTGCGCGACTGGCGCGTTGATCTCAGCCCTGCAATGTCGAGGGCGCTAAGTAACGAACGTGACTCCCGTTTGTGTCGGCATGATTCTCGCAACAGGTGAACTCCATCATGAGCAAAGGCATCGCGGATCAATTCATTCGGAACATTGGGGCGTCGGAAGGGAACACCGACAAGGAACCCCGAGTCATCATGGTACGGTCGAACCGCAGCATGAAACGATTCATCACAGACGCGCTCGGTGAGGTCGAGCATCTCGTCGCGTTGGTGAAGGAAGGGTTGCTGCAATGGTCGGCCATCGGCAAGCGATTGGGCGACCTCGCCCAGCTCTCCGATACCTACGAGCAGTACAACATCGGTATCGCGGCGCGGGACATCGCCGCACTCGCGAGCGAGCTGGGTGACGAGCCGTCGAACGACGACGAACTGCGCCGAGTGTTCGGAGACTTCGTCACGTACCTTTCAACCATGCTGCTGCGAGTGTACATCGAGGGCAACGACGGCAAGTGCATCTGGGAGCTGGCCAGCGTCGAGGTATTGCTGACTCAAGCACGCCGCCGGGCACGCTTCGCCCAGCGACAACGCGCTGCCACAGCACGCTGGATGAACTGAACCGTTCGCAAGGTCGCCGGGTGGTGACGCGTGGGTGGGTGCGCCCGCCCCCCATCGCCGAGCGTCCCAGACGGGTTGCACCGAGGAGAGAAACCACAGCGAAAGCACTGCCGCGTCGACACGCGTCGCCGCTCGTTCATCCGACCACGACACACAGCGTCGCGAGCACGAGCGCGTCTGACCGATTCACGCGGCCCCGGTGCGGGGAATGGGCCGAAACGCGTCCTGCCGCCAGGCGGCGGTAATCGACCTCGCCGGTCAATTGCGCCACGTACTCGACCAGCGAGGGCTGTGCGGAGTATTCTGGCGCGATGATCCACTGCACCAATTGCGGTACCGCCAATTCTCCTACGAATCAGAACTGCATTGGGTGTGGCAACAGCCTCAAGCCGGGAGGTTACGGGGCTGCCGCGGGCCAGGGTGGCTATGGGCAGCCGGGCGGATACGCGCCACAGCCGGGCGGGTACCCGCAACAGGGCACCCCGGCGCCGACCGCACCGGCAGGCGGTGGCTACGCACCCCAACCCGGCCAGAATCCGAACTACGCGCAGCCTGGTTACGGTCAAGGTGGTCAGTACGCTCCGCAGCCCAGCGGCGGCTACAATCCCCCGCCAGCGCAGGCAGCGCCTACACCAGCACCCAGCGGCGGCGCACCCCAAGAACGCCGCAGCTCCCCCGGGGGCCGACTAGTTGGAGTGCTGGTGTCGTTCGAGGGATCCGAGCAGGGCGAACTGTGGGTCCTGCGAGCTGGCTTCTCGCGGATCGGCCGCAAAGACGCGGCGGACGGGCTTGCCGTCCAAATCGACAATCCGACGGTCAGCTCGAACCATGCCGTCCTATCCCTCGATCCCGAAAACCAGATGTTCAAGATCGAGGATACGCAATCCGCGAACGGCACGTTGCTCAACGGAAAACCCATAGCAGGACAGGGGCCTCGCGAGGTGCGCGACGGTGACCGACTGCGTTTCGGCGCCTACAACGCAACACTCAAGCTCTTCACGGGCGGCTGACCATCGGTCGACGAGGCGTGCCTCCGCGTGCGCGCGGTTTTTTGATGGTGACCCGCAGCGAAGCGCCACTAAGCTATTTGAAGTGACCACGTCGCGACCACTCGATTGGGAGGAGCTGTTCGAATACTACAGTGGCGTCGAGTCTCGCCGCCTCGCCGAGGAACGTCACTACGCCGAAGAACTCGCCGCCTTGGAAGACTTCGAGGCCTGGAGCCGGCGAGCGACCGAACAGGTGATGGAGGATCTGCAGCGGCACGCCCAGGAGCGTTCCGAGATCTTCGAAGAGCGCACGGGGCACTCGCTGAGCGTCGAGTATCCGAGCGGCCCCGCCATTCAAGTGCCACAAGACGGTCCGGAAATCCGCTTCCTGTCGCTCACCCTCGGCGAAGCCCGAGTGCACATCTACTCGAGCCACACACCCGGCGGGTTAATCCACCTACACTTGCTCCCCAGCCGGCGCAACAGTCTCTCCCACAACCAGCGGCTACTCAGTGAACCGGGGGCGTTTCTCGTCCGTCTACCCGACGACTCCTACGAGCTGCGCTACCTCCAGGGCGATCCGGATGGGCAGATGGGCACCCGGATGCCGCTCGATGGCTTGTTGTTCAAAGCATTCCGCATGCTTGTGCAATGGGCGGAGATGTGCCCGGTCCCCGCTCGAGCGCGCCGCGTCAACCGCTGAGGTTCGAAACCGGCCGCCCCCGCGCGGCGCCGGGCTCAAGAGCGAACCGGCTCGTCCAGACGCATCAGCTGCACGTTCACGAGCGCCACTCGTTCGGCGGGTTCCGAAGCCACGACGATGCTGCGCAACTCCTGATAGTAAGCGATGTGCAGGTCGCGCACCCGTCGCCAGTCCGCCTCGGAAACCGTGAACAGGTTGTAGGAGAACAAGTCCTCCTGGTTGGGTTCGAGGACGGGCAAACGCGACAGCCCAACGTTGGCCCAATGGGCCTTGAGCATCACCCCCGCCTGGGGATTGGCGCGCGTGTCCACGGTCAACACCTTGTGGGCACGCCACCGCTTGCGACGCTTGACGATCAAACCCGACGCCGCCAACGCCTGCATACAGATCCGCTCGACCTCGAGCGGAATGCACAAGCGATTGGATAGCCACCCTTCTTCGTGCTGGGGCAGAGCCCGGTACTCGTTCAAGTCCAGCGCACGCAGCACGGCGTGACTCCAGGGCAACCCATAGGCGACCTGTCGCTGCGCTTCGAGTTCTCGCCACGCCTCCTCGCACTCCGGCAGGTCTTGCGGTGGCACGAACACGGCAACGAAATCCAACAATCGCGACGACGCACCTTCGACCATGCGCAGCAGCTCCGGTAAACGCGGCTCGGCCTTGGCATGCAACCAACGCGAAACGCTGACGCGATTGGTACCGATGCGGCGCGCGAGCTCGACGATGCTCATGCCACCTCGCAGCTCCTCGAGCAGCCGCGCCACGACCTCGGGCTGGGCAACATCGCCTTGCAGCCAGCGCGGCGAAGTACCGAGGAACCGACGCAGTCCCGCAGCGACGTCGACCTTGGCGCGCTGAGCGACGCGCAGGAACGTCGCCGCAGTCGGCCAGCGGCGGCCCGACTCCCAAGTGTACAGCACGTTGCAGCGGTAGCCGAGGTGACGGCTGAACGCCGTTTGGGAGCGGCTTGCCCGCAGTGCGCGGATCAGTTCGGCAGCGAGGATCTCGTGGCGCATCTGACAGAATCGTACTGATCCGTGCCGATCCGCACCACGAAATGTCCGCGCCTGTCCTGGATCTTCCGCGCCGCACCAGGCATAAACCGCCCATGAGGTGGCTCAGCCTCACAATCCTAATCTCGCTCCTTCCGTCTTGCGCCAGTGACAGTGGCGCCGGGTTGTCGAACGCGGACGGGGGGCAGACGGGCTCGTTGGTACCGCCTGACTGCACGTTGCCTGCGGCGGACAACCCCCTGCAAGTCAGCGAAGGCGACGCGGCGTTCGTCGCATATGTCCCAAACGGAGCTGCGGCCGAGGCCACCCTCGTCGATGCCGCTCAAATGCCCGTCGAGCTGAGCTTCGAATCCGTCGACGGCACGAGCGACGCCAAGGTCGCGCGCTCGGCCCAGGCACTGACGGCTGGGCAGTACGAGGTCATCTATCAGTGCAACTCGCCATTGGGGCCCGTCACGGTCCGCCAGCCATTGACGGTGGCACCCGCCAACCCGCTGCCGACGAACCTGGGCACCCTGGAAGCCACCTTCGAGCCGCAGCAATCCGGATGCGGCAACCTGCTGGCGTTCGAACTGGGGCTGACCCCGGAGGCGATCGCCTACGAGCAGCTGATCGAGCTGCAAGTCTCCATCAACGATCAGACACCGTTCACGGTGGCTCCCTTCGGAACCCTGAATTCAGTGGAGGGCGTCGTCGACGTGACTTTGCGCCAGTGTGACGACCGCATTACATCGCATTGTCTACCGAATGGGCAGTCGATGGTCACGGTCACCGCGAGAGTGGCCGGAGAAACCGCAGACGTAGAGCCCGTGACGCTGATCGTCGAAGCGCGCTGTCGCGGTGCCCAAGACGCCGAACAAGCCTGTTCCGTGCGCCCAGAAATGCGTCCCTGGGGCACACGCTCGCTGGCGCTGTTGGGGGCGATGTGTACCGTAGCGCTGTGGCGCCGCCGCCGCACGGCTGAACGCTCGATGGGCTGAGCGCCCCTCACTCACTCGTCGGTGGCTCATCCACTCGCTCGCGCACGGAGAGCGCTTCGCTCGGGCTGTCGTCGGTTTGCTCGCCATCTTCGGTCAGTTCACCCGCTCCGCTCGGGCCATCCGCATCGGTGGATCCCTCGGTTTCCGACTCGTGTGAGCCCGGTGCAGGAAAGTCGTCCGGCGTCTCGAGACTCAGCCGCCCCAACTTGCCGGAGCGCAGCTCGCCGAGCAGCACGTCAGACACCTTGCCGAGATCCGGCCCCACACCACGGGTCAAACAGCCGCGCTTCCTCGCGATCAGCGTGAGCAACGCGTCCGGATCTTCGGGCAGCGCCGTGAGCTTGAAACGCGTCCGCAACACCAACGGATGAGCTCGACGAAGCCAGTCAGCGAGAAATCGCGCGACGAGCAGTGGATCGTACGCCGTTTCGCGAATGGCGCCGGAAGCCGCCAAGCGATGAGCCCCAGCCTGGTCGGCCAGCTTGGGCCAAAGCACGCCCGGCGTGTCGACGAGTTCGAGACCACCCGGTACTTCGATGCGTTGCTCGCGGCGGGTAACCGCTGGCTGATCACGAACGATGGCTTTGCGTTTGCCGACGAGCAGATTGAAGATGGTCGATTTGCCGACATTCGGGATCCCGGCAATCATCACCCGCACCGGAAACCCGGGCTGGCCGCGACTGGGAACCAACTTGCGGCAAGCCTGGACGAGCTTCTTCGCGCCACCGGGTTGGTTCGCGACGAGTGCCAAGGTTTTGATCTGGCCTTCGGCCAAGACTTCCAACCAGCTGCTCGTCACCTGAGGATCGGCCAGGTCGGGCTTGGTGAGAACACGCAGGGTCGGCAAGCCAGCGCACCAACGCGCGAGCATCGGGTTCTGACTGGACCGGGGGATGCGCGCGTCGAGCACTTCGAGCACCATGTCGGACTTCGCCGCCCGCTCCTGGAGCTGGCGACGGGCCTTGTTCATGTGGCCGGGAAACCAGTTGATGCTCATCGTGAGGTGTCGCAGGGGGGCAGCAGGTCAGACATGCCTGCAAACCGACTCCGAAACGGACCCGTGAGTAGGCAACATCATGCAATCGCGAATGAAAAGCACCGCTGCGAGCGGCGCCGGGGCGGCACCTGCCAAGGACTGGCGCGATGCCTCGGGGTCCCTTAGCACAACCACTCCTGGCGCAGTGGGCTCAAGACCCCGCCACGGACGACGTTTGGACCTCCGAACCCCGTCGACCGGAGTGCTGTTCGGCCATCCCTGGACGCGCAGCGCGACCCAGATCCCCGCGCAGTTCGAGCCGCGCGCGCCCCCCGCGCTGGGGGTCCGCTCCGGCGTGCCCCCCACAATCACGCGAGAATGCGGAGGATCGCCACCGTCGGTTGGCGCCTCAGCGAGCGCGGGTTATCTTGAACGAATGTCGGATCCCAAGCGCACGCCGCTGCCGTTGGTCGGCAAACTCATCAAGAAGCGACTCGTGGAGTTCGGCCAGCAGATGCGGCGCGAGTGGCGCGACGGCTACGACGAGTTCGGCAAGGAGATCGCATCGCAACTCGACGAGCAGAATCAGACGTCAAATCGCGATGCGTCGAGCGAGCAAACCCTGCTCAGTGGCGTTCAAACGGCACCCAAAGAGTAGTCGGCATTCCGTCCCATCGTCATGGCGCCCCACCCTCAACAAGGCGCTCCGATGGCGCGCTCAATCTGGCCGAACGGGTCGAGCAAGAACTGCAACGCGGTGCGCAACGGGACGGACTGTAGACGCGTCGTCGCGCGGTAACCCTGAAAGCGCAACTCGCCCACGACCACCCCCGACAACGGCGTGTACCACAGGTCGAGTCCGCTCGGCCGTACTCCGTTTGCCTCGAACAAGTAGTCCCATACTGCCGCTCCGAGCGTCGCCTGACCCAGCGCGACCCAAACGCCGTGCCCGCACGCTCGAGGCCGAAAGTAGAGCTCACCGCCCAGCGCTGCATGCCCGATCGCGTTGATGTACCACCGGTCACCATCCCACTCGAACACGTCCCGATTCGAATCCCACTTGGGAGGCTGGGTAAACGCGGCCTGGTAACGCGGCCCGACGATGGACCACCGCGTCTCGGCGAAGGGATCAGGCCACAGCGCGGCTTCGCCAACTCGCATCGTGGTCATCAACCCGAGCGAATGCCACACCGGGACGTCCCAGACCGGCTCCTGCACGAGCTGCAGTTGCCCCCAATCGAACCCCGAACCAGCGCGGACCATCGCCGGTTCCGACGGCACCACTTGTTGAGCACTCGTCGAAGTCACCCACGAAAACACACACGCAGCCAACACGCCAGCGACCGACGCGCTGGGCGACAAGGGTGCGACCTTACGCGAAATGCGGCAATGGCCGACAGTCGGTATTCGCGGCATGGCGTTGCTGTCTACTCGCTGCCAGCGCCGTGGGCAAACCGCTCGCGTTCCAGCTGGGCCAGGCGCTCGCACCAGGCCTGCCAATCGACGCTCTCGCCTGGGGCGCCGGGTATGGCCCCGCGACAGTGCGGCGCGGTGCGCAGGGCCAGCTCCGCATCGACGCGTGGAAAGTCGCGGCCCGCCGCGTGAATCAACCTCCAACACTCGAGGGCACCGAACCAGCCATGAACCCGCCGCTGCAAGTCCCCTCGCTCACGCGTTCGCCGCGCGAAGTCGGACAGAGTCTCGATCGCACGCGTGCTTCGCAGGTGTTCGGCCACCGCATCGCCGAGAGCGGGAAAGTGTTGCCACTGCTGGGGTCTCAACGACTGTGGATTCTGGGTATCGATGAACGCCTGCAAGCGCGCCATCCAGTTGCGCAGCGAAAGGTAGCACTGCGGCGCATCGAGCATTTGGCGTGGTTGCTGAAAAAGCCGCTCGACTGCGCTGCCCGTCCCGACCGGCGTGCGCTGGGAACGGCGCGCAACGATGTGAATGGGCTGCCCCCAGTCGCTCGCAACACCACCGAGCTTGTTCAGCTTGTCGAGCAAGTGAAAGTCCTCGCCGGCAGCCCGCCGCGGAAAGCCTCTAACCTGCGCGTAGCTCGATGCGCGCACCGCCAAGCAGCTCCCGAGGCTGTGCCACGCGCACGGCGTGTTCGCCCACTGCAACCCCAAGACGTGGTAGCGCAGCTTGGCCTCGATTCGAAAGGTGATGTCGGCGACCGCTGGATCCTCGTCGGCAACGTGGCGAAAGGGGAAGACCACCGCATCCGCGTTTGGAAAACCGTCGACCAGGCGCGAAAAGTGGTCGTCGGCGAGCACGACGTCGCAGTCCGTCTGATACAGCCACGGCTCGTCGACGAGACCTGCCTCCCACAACGCCAAGGCCACGTCGCTGCCGACCTTGCGCGCCAAGCCAACGCCTTGCTTGGGCGGCACACACCAGGGCGCTTCACGACGCTCGATGAGCAGCACGTCGGCCCAGTCCAACTGGTGCAGAGACATGGGAGGATTGCTACTGATGGCGTCCGAGCGACGCGACTGTCGACGGACTTCGGCGACGAGCCTGGCGTTGTCCTCGACCGTGGACGGATTCGATGTCGTGGGCGCATTGACGACGAGCACGACGAGCACGCGACCCGGCGCCTCGAGGCAAGCCGCTTCGAACCCACCCAGCCGCTCGGGAACTTCACCGCACGCGGGAACGACCAGGACGCTTCGCCACGAGGCGCCAGACGGCAGCCGATCGCAGCGACGTCCTGCGGGGTCAGTCGACCCGAGGGCTCGGGCTTCTGGCTCGGCATGGCGCGCGAGGTATTGGGTGACGGCTTTCGTTTTCACGTCACGGGCGCCCCTGCTCTGGTGCGAACGCCGGCGATCAATGCACCGCGGGACGCAACGGTAGCTGGTCGACGATGCGTGCCTCGCTGTCGAGGAGTTCGGCGGCGCGAGCTTCGACGCGTGTCTCGGAGAAGTAGCGTTTGGCCAAGCGCAAGAAGAGCGCGTGGTGACGGGCTTCGGCTCGAGTCACTTCGAGGTACGTCTGCTTCAGATCTCCCTCCGGCAACGCATCGGTCACCATTCGCAGACGCTCGCACCCACGGGCTTCGACGATGCCGGGCACCAGCAGTCGATCGAGAAACAGGCCCTCGGTATCACGCCCCTGCATCAGCTTGCGCAGCTCACCCACGTATACGTCCTTTTCGTCACTCGGCAGCACGAGCTGACGTTCCGCGACGAGCCGGTACATGATGTGAAAGTGCTCGAGCTCTTCCCGTGCAAAGGCGATCAGGTCATCCAGGATCAAGGCACGATCGGGATACTTTGCGACTAGGCTCATGCCCATGGCGCTGGCTTTGCGCTCGCACAGCGTGTGATCGAGCATGAACGCGTCGAAATCGGCCAAGACGATCTGAAGCCAGCGTTCTGGGGTGGATGAGCGGAGATCAAACACGCGCGCGGGTTTAGCCGGAGCGGGCACCACGCGCAACCGAGCAACCAGCAAGGGCCGCGCTCAAGGCTCGGAACGCGGCGTTCCGATCACCGTCACCATCACCGAACGCAGGTGTGGACGGGCGCGGTGCTCCCACAGATACACCCCCTGCCACGTGCCGAGCGCGAGGCGCCCAGCCGCAACGGGGATCGTCTCGGCCGTCTTGGTGATCGCCGAGCGCGCGTGGGCTGGCATGTCGTCGGGTCCCTCGTCATCGTGCTCCCAGCGACGACCTTCGGGGGCCAAGTCGCTCATCCACCGCTCGAGATCGCGCAACACCGCAGGATCTGCGTTCTCTTGAATGAGCAAGCTGGCCGAAGTGTGCATGACGAAGACATGACACAGGCCCACCTCGACACCGGCCTGTGCAACGACTTGCTGCAGTTGCGCGGTGATGTTCAGGAGCCCTTTTCCAGTAGTGGGAAGGCGAAGTTGCGCTTGACTAGATTTCACGGTTGGTAGGTCCACGGCGAGACGCTAGATCCAGCGCTGGATAGTGAAGGTAGCCCCCCTGCGTCAACTCGTCGCCGAGTTCCTCGAAGCGATCTTCGGCTTTTTCGAACGGGGTCCGGCACGCCGTTTGGTCAGCGGACTGGTGCGCAACATGGTCCGCCACCAGAGCCTGCACTTGGCCAGCGCCATGGCTTTCGACCTGTTCCTCGCGTTGGTCCCCTTGCTGGCGCTGGCGGGCTGGTTCGTCTCGTTGGTCCTGCAGAGCGACTCCACCGCCATGCAGACCCTCTCCGGCTGGTTGAACATCGCACCCACCGACGTCCAGCGCGTGATCAACCAACACGCCGAGCGCTTCAGCGGCCGGGCGGTAGCGCCCTTGGCCCTCGCTGGCGCCTTCTGGCTGGGCTCGGGCGCGTTCGACACCGTGATGGCCGCATTCGAACGCACTGCGCCAACCGATCCGCGTCCTTGGTGGGTGAGGCGCGGAATCGCAATCCTGTGCGTACCGTGCTTTCTCGCAACGCTGTCCATGGCCGCATGGTTGGCAATCCACGCAACCACGGGCCCGGAGCGCATCTTCGGCCTGCTCGGAAAGCTGGGCCTGATCGCTCCAGATGAGTTCGACGCGACGCAAACCGTCGGCCTCGTCTTGAGTGGCACGATCATCACGTTGTTGATCGCTGCGTTTTTTCGAATCGGGGTGCGGCGAGATGTCCCGAAGCGCGCGATCTGGCCTGGTACGCTGCTGACCCTGGTGATCGGCTCGGCCGCGTCCTACGGTTTTGCCACCTACGCGTCCACGATCGCGCAATACGCCGTGTACTACGGCAGTTTGGCTGCAGTCGCCGTGCTCATGGCCTGGCTGTGGTTGTGCAGCATCGCTCTGCTCGTCGGAGCAGAGCTCAACGTTCACCTGGAAGAACAACGCGCGGCCGACTCGCGACGTGTCCCCGTCCCGCTGTGGATCGACGCTGGAACGAACGACGCTGGAACGAACGGCGCTGCCGACGGACTGAAGCTCGAGCGCCCCGAGCAGCACCCTTCCGAGTGAACGCCGCCGGTGGTCGTCAGCTCACTCGTCTGCCACGGGCGGGAGCGCCACGCACAAGCCCCAGTTCTCCGGGAAGCCTCGAACCGCCTGACAAATGGCGTTCGCCCCGCACACGTCAGTTCCGAACTGACACTGCTTGATGCATTGGTTCTGGTTTGGCGAGCAGAAGTAACCCGCCGCACAGGGACACTCTTCGCCATCGCGACCTTCACCGGGCTGAACGCAGGCGCGCGCGCCGTCCGTCCCAACCGCCGCGCAAGCGTGATTCGGACCGCACGAGCAATTCTGTCCTTCGGGACAGGGATACGGGTCCATCAGATCGCACTGATCTGGCGGCGCACACACGGGGATCGTCAGCAACTCCTCGACATTGTCCGATGAGAGCAAGGGGCGTTGAGAACAGATGCGGCCAGGCGCACACACCGCCGCCCCCTCGCAGCAGTACGGCAAGCAACGGCCCGCGCCGGGCCGTCCAACGCAGCCCAACCCTGCTGCGCAGTCGTTGCTCGACGAACACGGGTCGCGATCGACGCCGCGCCCGGCCAATGCGCACCCTGCAAACAGGCCGTCCAACCTCGGCACCATCTGACACGAGTAGGTCTCCTCCGGCATCGGCGGGACCATCACGCTCGCGTCGACCTCGACGGGAACGAACGGAGCCGAGCCGTCCGAGCCGGTATCGAATCCGCTGGCGTCCGCCGACGCGGCGCCCGACCGAGGGCCGCCATCAGCCAGCGTGGAGGCGTCGGCGGATGATGGCGCGAGCGCGCCGATGTCGGCGCTGGCATCGGAACGGGCCACCGCAGCGTCCGTCGAATTCGTGAGCCCCGAAACTCCGAAAATCAGCTCACTGGACTCAGGTTGCCCGGATTCCAGGCTGAAATCCGCGCACTCCAGAACATCGTCGGGGAGGCAATTCCCAGGACAGATCGGCGGCTCCCCCGCGTCAGGCACCGCCGGGGGTGGCGCGGGCGCCGCATCGAATTGGGGCGCCGGCTCCTCCTCGGAGTCCAACTCGAGCCCGGCATCGCAATTGATGCCCGCGCAGTCGGGACTGGGGGGCTGGCCCTGGTCGAAACTGCAGCCGGCGGCGAGTGCCAACGAGGAGAGCAGAACAACACCGAGCCCCAAAGGCTGGTCGTCACGCAAGAACATCGAGACCTGAAGCAAGAGAAGGAGGGGCGACCTGTGGCCGTTCCTTCCACCCCGCGGGTAGGAGGTAAGTAAGGTTCGGGGCGGCGTTGGAACCGACCCAAGAGTGCAATCTAGCACCTGGTACCCGGAACAGCCGCAACGACTGCCGACAATCGCACGCGCCCGATCAACAAAAGGGTAGCGAACCGCGAAAAACTTCACGCCCCGTCCACTCCGGCCGGACTTCACCGGCCGGAGACCCAAGGCTCATCGGAATGCAGGTCGTCGCCGGGGGGTCACTTCGTCAGCACGCTACCGACGACCTGGTTCTTCTCTTGGTCGAACGCTCTGACGGCGAGCAACGCCGCGCCCGGCGGAACCACACTGCTCAAGTCCACGCGGAAGTCCTCGGTCGTCTCGTCGAAGACCCCGTCTGCAGGAGCGATGGGATACCAATCGTCGGTGCCGGCGATCGCCACCTCGATGCGTGCGATCGGGCCCACACCATCTTTGGCGACGCCGCGCAGCGTTCGCCCTTCGACACGCAAGTTCTCCAAAACCGGAGGCGTGTTGTCGACGACCACGACGTGAGACTCGAGCTGGTGCTTCAGCGCCTGATCGGGGGGATTCGCCGGTGAGTCGCTCGCGACGACTCGCACCCGATACTGGCCTTCCGGCAGATCCGAGGTGTCCCAGGAGTAGTTCGACTTGGTGAGCTTCTCGCCCGGCTGCAGAATTGAGAACCAGTCCTTGGTCCCTTCCTGTCGATATTCGAGCCAGTAACGCAGGTCATCCTTGTCGGGATTGTCGACGTTCCAACGAATGTCGATGTTCTGCTGCGGCCTGCCGGATATGGGTCCGCCAGACGAGGCCAGCTTGTCCCCGGGACTCGACGTCGCCTTGGTCGCGGCGTTGTCGAAGTCGATCGACGTGACGATCGCGCGCAAGTTGTCGGTGACGAACGACACGCCGATCTCGCTCAGGACCGCCCGCGGATCTCGACCGAACCGCGCCCGCACCTGAAAGAACCGCGCCGGCGGACTCGACACGTCGCCAGCGGCTTTCAAGGGCGCGCTCCAAGGACTCCACGTATCGTCGGGCTCCTCGGAATTGCCCGAACGTGTCATGACTTCCAACTCACCTTCGGCGACCCAATCCAGGCGTCCGAAGTGGGCGCGCAAACCAGCATCGACGACTTCGCTCGTCCATGTCGAGTCTGCGCCACCGACGCTGCGAACAGGACGCACGACCAGCGGATCGCTGGAAAGCACCAGGCGCTCCTTACCGGCGAAGTCCAACGCCGTAATCTGCCGTTCGTCGGTGTCGGCGAGCAGCACGGAATTGCGCTGGTCGTCGACGGTGTACAGCTTGCCCTCCGCACCCGTACCGACGTAAGGCACGCCTTCTGCGTCCAGCGTCAGGCTGGTGAAATGCTCGCTCTTGTCGTCCAACAGTTGTTCAGGCGCGCCACGTTTGTCGAAACGATAAAGAGTGCCCTTGCCCTTCGACGAAGAGCTCGACGAGGTCGTCGACGCCTTGGATGCGCTGTCGGTCTTACCTTTGGAAGGCAGCGAGCGCTTGCCCTTCAATTCGTTGGCGATGGCAAACACGTCGCCGTTCTTCCCCACGACGATGGCTCGCACCTCGGTTCGCCCGAAGTCGTACAGCACGGAGGCGCGCCCTGGCGCACTGAGCTGGTACAGCTTGGCCTTGTCACCACCACCCGCGTAGACCATGCCGTTGCCCACGGCGACGCTCGTCAGGTGCTCTTCTTCAGCGTCGAAGTACACCTGCGCCTTCTTGTCGCGAGTGATTCGGTACAACTTGCCCTGCGGTCCAGTCGCCGCGTACAGCGCCTTGTCCTTGGGGTCGTAGGCTAGTTGGAAGATGTGCTCGGTATCGGGCAAGCTCAGCCACTCGCTGAGTTTGCCACCCTTGTAGGTGAACAGCTTGGCCCCCGGCAAAGCACCGACGATGATCGTGTCGTCCCAGGCCTCCACCAGTGAGGTGAGCGCCAAGGCGTCACCACTGGCAACCTCCTTGACGGCGCCGCCCGAGTACTCGAGCAGCTTGCCCTCGTTGCCCGTCGCGAGCAGGACTGCCCCGCGCTTGGTTCGAAGCGCGGCCCACACGGTGGTCGCGTCGGCCACTGGCACGCTACCGAGGTTGAACCCGGCCCGGACGCGCCCGACGGAATCGACCGCCACTCCCTGCAGCTCACCGGAAGAAAAGTCGTCGCCACTGCGCAGCGCGACCTTGCGGGTCCCGACGGCACGCCCGTCTGCAGCGAGCAACCAGCCGGATGCCAAGATGGAGCCAATCAGTGTACCCAGTATGAATCGATTCATCGTCCGTCCGTCGTCACTCTCGTCGTTGGAAGCAAAGCCACCCTTCAGGGGCCAGCTGACTTCACCTGCACCGTCACGCTATCGGTTCCCAGCACGAAGGCCGGCATCGGCACCACGTGGCGCATCTGCGCCTTGAATTCTTCGGGAGCTACCGTCGTCGAATGGGGTCGTACGAGATCGACGACACCCGCTGGCAGATTGTTGGCCACGTGCCCCTTGTGAGCCACGCCCGTTCCCGTCGCGAAGGACAGCACGAGGGAGCGGGCCGGGTAGATCGGGTCCGACAACGCGGCGATCAGGTCGGCCAGGTTCTCCGGCGGCGCCTTCTGCTTCTCGACCAGATAGCCCGGGCGCACGTCGACGGAGAGCTTTTCCCCCGCCAAGTGCTTGTCCAAGGGCAGCTTGATGGTGCGATGGACCGGCGGACCCGAGTACGGCACGAACGTCATGCGAAGACGCGCGGGTTGCCCCGGCTCGACCTCGGTGTCGAGCAGTTCCACCCCGCGCAGGCGATAGATGTCGCGCGAGTAACTCAGCTCGACCTGCACGTCGATGCTCTCGACGAACGCAGGCTCCCAGGGATTGTTCAGCACGGCACCGACGGCAGACGTCAGGTTCGACCGGCTCAGATCTTGAACCTCCGGAGTGCCGCCGACGGCGACTCCGAAATCCTCCACCTGAATCTCGCCGTAGTCTTTGAAGCGGATCTTGCTCTTGATCGACCAAGTGACGTCCTGGCGTTCACTCGCGGTGGCCGACAGCGCGCTGCCCACGGCCAGCGCGACGAACGTGGGCGCCATGAACTTCTCGTGGGCGACCTCGAACGACCAGTCGGTGAACGGAGCCGAGCGAGCACCCTTGATGCGCACTTTGACGGGGACAGTCGGCGCAACGGCTTTGTGCGAGACGACGATGGACGCCTGACGGTCGTTGACCAGAGCACCCACCTCACGAACCGGCATGCCGATCTTGAACGACCGTGACTGGCTCGCCAAGAACCAGAGGACGCGACCGATTGCCGTCGGGAGAGCCGTCTCCCCCGCATTCATCATCGGGTGGCCGAAACCGGAAACCAGGTCGCCCTCGACGCGGGTCACGGTACCGAGGCCCATGGCACTGACGTCACCGCGAACGAGCTGAACACCGACGGCGCCGCCGTCCTCGTAGCGTTCGGGCGCTCCGGCTTCGGTCCCACCACCGCCACCGGCCTGCATCGGCTCGAGGCCGAGCGGGGACAGCATATCCTGCGCAAAGGACAGCGCCTCGTTGCTCATCCCGCCGATCAACAACGGGGTGCTCACCGGTTTGACTGGCAGCTGTGCGGAGTTGGCGCTCTGCGCTCCGTGACCCGACTGGCGTTCGATCTGATCCCTGTGGGCGTGCAGATCGTACTTCAAGGGCGCGCCGGCAAAACGATTGCGACCTGCGCCTTCGCGGTACGCCCTCACCGCGCCGGACGTCGATGCGACGGCTTTGCCGCCGAAGACGGACCATCCGTTGAGCATGCGTGGCAAGGGCCGTTCGAGATCGTCGAGCATGCTGCGGATGGGAGTCACGCCGGCAACCGGTTCGGCACCGAAAGACCAACCATAGGCGTAGGCGCCGACCATCTTGCCATCGAGAAAGATGGGGCTGCCACTCATGCCCGCGACGACCTTGGCGACTTCGAGCCGGGGGTGCGCGGTCTTGACCAGGATGAGGTCTTGCCGCGGTCGAAAGTTGCGGAGCACGTCGATGACCTCGACGTCGAATTTCGTCGGTTTCGTCCCCTCGAACACCGTCAGGCCGTAGCCCTTCATGCCCGGCTTGATCTTTTCCACGCCCAAAACGTCGGGGCGGTTCGCCTTACCATCCGAAGCGGCCCCAAGACCCGGCAGCGCAGCAAAAAGACCAAGGGCGACGGCGAGGGGAAACAGGTGACGCAACTGCACGACGGCCCAGTCTAACACCCGGCGCTGCTTCGCCTAGTCCGATCGCAACACGAACGTCGCAACAACTCGATGAGCCCCCGGCCTGGCGACTGCGGTAGTCGGCTCTGCCGGTTGTTGGTCACCCGCGGAACGCGAGCGAGGCACGCGCCTCGAGTGGTCCGGACTTGGCTCGGCCGGGCCGAAGTGTGGGTATAGTGGCCGGCATGACCCAGGACCTCATCGTGTCGGCGACGCTCATCGTGTCGTTTGCGGTGTTCGTCACGGCCCATTGCGCGCTGGCCTTTCGGCTGGTCACCGCGCTTCAGCCGTCGTGGCGGGTCGTGTGGACGTTGCTTCCCCCCACGGCCTGGCTCGCAGCGTATTGGGGGTATCGGGCCGGACTGCGCGGAAACGTCGTCGTGTGGGGTGTGAGCCTACTGGTGTACGCGGTCGCGTTGGGCATGGCCCACGCCGCAGGCTGAAGGCTCGCACGACGTTTCCCCGAGTGCACCACCGCCGCCTGGCCCCCGCACGCCCGCACCCAGGTGGCCGGTGGCGCCAACAGGCCGGCAGTTGCCACGGACGTAGCGCACACGACCGTGCATCAAACACCGGCAAAAGCCGCCTCGGGCGGTTCGGCACGAGATTCGCTTTGGGGGTGGTGGCCGCCGCGCATTGGCGGTCTCGTTAGGAGGTAAACACCATGGACGCCAACAAAATGAAAATCGTGTACGTGATCAGTGAACGCAACGGCCGCAGCTTCTGGAATCGCTGCGGCATCGCCTTCGTCAACGCCGACGGTTCGCTCAACGTGAAACTCGAATCGCTGCCGGTCAACGGCGAAGTGCAGATCCGAGACTACGTCCCGCGTGACGAAACCTCGCCCGGTCGTTTCTCGGGCGCAAACGACGGCTTCGACGCGCGCGTCGCTTGAACGGGGACGGCCCATCATGAACGACTCGAATGACCGAGCCTCGGCTCGGCGCAAGCGGTCGGACAGCGACGTTCCCCGGGACCTTCCGGGGGGCGTCGAGGGCGCGTCCGCGCGACCGCTGACTCGATTGTGGGGACCCGTGCTGATGAAAGCGGCGAGTATAGGAGCTGGTATGGTCGGCTTGGCTTGCGTCGGGCTGGTAGCAACGCTGACCAAAGCCGAAAGCGGAACAGACGTCTCGACCTCGACTCAGGCCGGTACCCTGCTCGACGGAATGTGGCTGGCGCCCGTGCCCGACGCCAGGCGAGGCCCATCACCGACGCCCGTCGACACAGCGACCGAGCCGACAGGGCACCACCCTTCGGTAACCGCGGACACACCGCTCCCCGGTGCAGGAGCCTCGCCCGGCGCCACCCTCGAGACGCAATCGTCGACTTCGCCTCCTGCTGGGCCCCCGCCGGGCGTCACGAGCGACGGCAAGGTCATCCTCAACACGGCTTCCGCCGCCGAACTGCGGCGGTTGCCTGGAGTCGGCCAAAAGCGAGCTGAGAAGATCATCGAGCTTCGAACCCGCCTCAAGCGCTTCAAGAAGACGACGGATCTGCTGCGCATTCGTGGCATCGGCGTCAAGAGTCTCAAGCGCATGCTGCCCCACCTGGTCCTCGACGTTCCCGAACCTGCGGATCCTGCCCCACCCGTAGCGCCCCCCGAGCGCAGCACCGAGTGACGAGCCCGCTCCGGCGAGCCCGGTCCGATTGAGCGGACTGGGCTCGCGACTCGCAAACCCGAGACGACGATTGACGACGGCGACTCGCTGCCGACGCTCAGGGTTTGCTATGACCGCGCCATGCTCGGCATCTCGCGCGGCTTCCGTGCCTTCATCGGAACGCAGTTTCTCGGGGCCTTCAACGACAACCTGTTCAAGGCGTTGGTCCTGTTGCTGGCCGCGAGCGTGTTGTTTCCCGGACGCGACTTGCAAGGCCTCGCCATGGGGGTCTTCTCGCTGCCGTTCATCTTGTTCAGCGGCATCGCCGGGGAGCTGAGCGAACGTTTCGGCAAACAGCGGGTGATGCTGCTGATGAAGTGGGCAGAAGTTGCGATCATGCTGCTCGGGGTGGTCGCGTTCCAATTGCAGAGCTGGAACCTGTTGCTCGCCACGTTGTTCATCATGGGTACGCAATCTGCGTTCTTCGGTCCCCCGAAGTACGGGTCGATTCCGGAACTCGTCGAACCCAAAGACCTGATCCGCGCCAATGGCCTGGTGAGCATGACCACGTTTCTGGCGGTCTTGGTCGGCCAGGCAGTGGCCGGGCCCGTCCTGGATAGCGTCGGTGACCGGATGTGGATCTTGGGGCTGGTCTGCGTCGCGCTGGCCCTCGTCGGCACGTGGACGGCGACGAACATCCCTCGGCTCCCCGCCACGCGTCCCGATCGCCCGGTGAACAAGAACCCCTTCGGCGACCTGCTGACCACGCTGCGCGAGCTGCGCGCCAAACCCGGCGCGGTGTCGCTACTGATGCTCAACTCGGCGTTCTACTTCAACGCCGCCGTCGTGCAGTTGGCGATCATCGGCTTGGGCGCCCCGAGCTACCTGAACATCGGCGAGGGCGAGAAAAAACAGCTCACCTTCGTACTGGCGAGTCTCTCAGCCGCCGTCGGGATCGGCTCACTGGTGGCACCCCGGCTGGCCAAGCGTGTCGCGGCCGGCAAGCTCGCAGCCGCCGCCGGCGGGATCATGTTCGTCGGGCAGTTGGGCTTCAACGCGGTCGGCACCGCCGTGTCACGAGCTGATGGCGCCTTGCCCTTGATGCACGCCTGCGCCATCTGGGTTGGGCTGAGCGGCGCGGCCATGGCGGTTCCCATCGTGTCGCTGCTTCAGTTCCTGCCCGAAGAGGGCACACGCGGGCGTACGTTCGGAGCGACCAACTTCGTCAACTGGGTGGCGATCTTCTTGTCGGCTGGCTTCTACCACGTGTTCATGCTGCCGGCCGTGCAGCTCTCGCCCGCATTGGCCCAAAGCATCAGTGGCGGGCTGATGGTCCTGGCGCTGTTTCTCAGCCGCAAACGCCTCGTGACGATGCGCATACAATGACGGTGCGGCTCACGAAGCCCAGCGACGGACCGCCGTAGACAGAGCCACCAACCACAACACCGGCAGCAGACGTTTGGGATAGGTCATCCGCACCGGTCTTCGATGCATGCAGCGCCGCACTTGCTCGGCGGCAACGCGCGCCGAAACCATGAACGGGCGCGCCGCGGCCTTTGCCATCTTCGTATCGACGAAACCGAAGCGCAGGTTGCTGATGAACACGCCGTCGCGTCGGAAGCTCGGAGCCAATCCCTCGAGGTAGGACGACAACGCCGCTTTCGACGCCGAGTAGCTCGGCGCGTCGGGACTGGCGAGCCCGTCCGCTTGGCTCGAAAGTCCGATGAACTGCCCGCCCCCCGCCCGCACCATCGCGGGCAACACGATCTGGGTCGTCGACACCGCACCCAGCAGGTTCACGTCGAACACGGTGCGCTGCTTCTGCAACGCGCCCTTGTCGAGAAACTCACCCGTGCCGGCGCAATAGACGCAAACGTCGACGGCGTGCCGCTCGACCACCTGCTCGAGCACCGCGGGGAACTCGCCCGAGCGCACGTCAGCGACGTGGTGCTCGTAATCGGTCGCTTGCAGCGTGCTCGAACGCCGTGAAATGCCAACCACCCGCCAGCCTTCTTCGAGCAGCAGTTCGCTGAGCGCCAAGCCGATGCCGTCGGTGTTGCCGATGAGGAGTGCAGTGCGAATGGCAAAGCCTACGTCGAGGAATGCTCAGCCGTCAAAACCTGTCGAGCCCGCACAGCCACGCGGCAAAACGCCCAGACCACCACGCGCGGTGAGACATCGCGCGCGAGGACGACTCGACCCTGCAGCTGAGCGATGCAACGACTCGTCCGACGAGTCATCGGCCCGTTTGCGTCCGCGAGTCGCAGCGCGTGCCTTCGGGACAGCGCGCGCTGCCTTCACCGCACGCGGCGTGTTCGCACAGCCCCGTCTGTTTGTTGCAAACCATCGGGTGCCGACACCCGCCGACGTTGCAGCCACCACCCCCAACCCACACCGCACCCGCCGCAGCACCCGATATCACCGCCTCGGTGGGCCCCCCGGTCATCGTGCACTGCCCGCGCGCGTCGCGACAGACGAGATCGGAAACGCAGGCGCAGAGCAACGAGCCGACGACCACGGACGTGCAAACGATTCCAACGCGCACGCCGCGCCACCAGGGGGCGGGTGTGTTGCGACGGCAACGCCGCTCCGTGGGGCCGGCACACGGGACGCCGACACATCCGGACAAACCGTGCATGCTCGCTCGTATCATGGCCATCGCACGGCTGTATCGGATCCTCTTGCCGGTCACCGATCTCGACCGTGCAGCGACGTTCTACGGGCGTGTGCTGGGAATCGCCGCGCTGCGCTCGTCAAACTGACGTCCAAGCGCCGCACCGACGGTGAAATTGTACTGAGGCGCACCGACGCCAGTCACGAGGCGCCGCCCCGGGCAGCATCAATCAGCTCACCAGTTCGCGCAATTGCCCCGAAAAGTCGCCCCGGCAGGTGTGATGACGCTCTCAGAGCCACATTTGGCTTCATCCGCTCGCAGGGCGGGGCTGCAGGTACTTGATTTGTAGCGGCAATCGAGACATCGAGTCGCCGCGACAAGTACCGGATGTCTCTGCTATACGGCGGCCCGATGTCTCAGCTCCGACGGAATGGTGAATCGACCGTCTACGGCCAAACGGCTCGCCACTGGGCGCGCTTGGCGGGCGCGTGCCTGCTGTGTTTCGGCGTTCTGGCCGTCTCCGGGTGTCACGCGGGCACGGGTTGCGCCCCCGGCGAAGACTGCGAGTGTCACGACGAAGACGAGTGCTACCTGGGCTGCAACGGCGACGGCTGCAATCAGTACTGCCACAACCTCGTGCACTGCGGCGGCGTCTGTGGCGACGACTGCGACTTCAGCTGTCACGACATGAGCGAATGTTCGTCGTCGTGCGGCGTCGACTGCAAGGTCGACTGCAACAACGTCGATGCGTGCGGGGTCTTGTGCGACGACCACTGCGACGTGAGCTGTTCCAACGCTAGCCGCTGCGGCGCTGCAGTCGGGCCGAACAGCACCGTGCGTTGTGACCACATCAGCACCTGCGAAATCGAATGCCATGGCGACTGTCGCGTGGAATGTCGCGACGTCGGGCGTTGCGACGTGGAGTGTTTGGACGGCTCGGGCCCCACCGAGTGCGCCAACGGAGACAAAGCCTGTGGCGGGTGCTGAGGTATCCGACCGAAGACACTCGGTCTTCCCAGCGAACGAGTGGCTCAGCCCGAGTGCTTCAGCGAGACCCATCGAGAGATTGGCTTCGAGTGCAATGACCAAACGAATACCGCTCCCCATCCTGCAAGGCTTGGAACCGCTCCTCAAAAGGAGCGGTTCCGACAAATACGGAAAGACTACGGATCAATCCCCGCCGACAGGAGCAGCAGCGGGGCGGCCCTCACCCATGGGGGCCGACACGATGCTGCGGTGTTTTTGGGACCCGTTCCTAGTCCCCCGGAACCGTGATTTCTCGAAGACTAGCCGCGGCCCCCAATCGGGTGAGGGCCGCAGCTATTCTGCGAAACGCCCCGGTTTGTTCCAGGGGACTTTCTGCTTCATTCGTTCGAGGAACCTCAGTTCCGCGATACTAGTCGGCGCTGTTCTGATGACAGCCAGCGCCAACGCGCGAGCTCAAAGCACCATCGACAAGCCCGGCGCGCACGTCCGCTACCTGTTCGAACTGGAACCGCACTTCTCCGTCGGCACGTTCGATCCGCCGGGGTCCGGCACGGGTACCGGGTTCGGTGGTGGCGTGCACGGCACTTTCGAAATCCTACGGCGCGGGTTCATCCCCACTCTCAACGATTCGGTGGGGATTGGGTTTGCCGCTGACTGGCTTCGCTACGACTCCTCGGGCTACGGCCGTTGCACGAACTTCGAGAGCGGACCGAGTGGAACGCGCATCTGCACGGAGGTCGAGGGCGGACCGGGCGGCGTCACGTACTTGATGATCCCCGTGGTGATGCAGTGGAACTTCTGGTTGACGCGCAGCTGGTCGGTGTTCGTCGAACCGGGCGCTTACCTGTACTTCGATGGTGGTGACCCCGGCTTTGCACCGCTCACGCTTTCACTCGGCGGGCGCTTTCTTTTCGCGGACAGCGTGGCTGTCACCGCCCGCGTCGGTCACCCCGAGTTGACCATCGGGCTTTCGATTTTTCTCTGAGTCGCAACGCGCGAGTGCGTCACACCACGGCGCGCAAGCGCTCCACCAACGGATGCAATTCGTCGCGTCGCAACTTGAACAGCGACGGGTTGGCAACGAGCACGCTCGAGACGTGGCAGATCACTTCCAACTCGACGAGGTTGTTCTTCACCAACGTCGATCCCGTCTCGACCAAATCGACGATCACGTCCGACAGACCGACGATCGGGCCCAACTCGACCGATCCCTGGAGGTAGATCACCTCGGGGTGCACGCCACGGCTACCGTAGTGGCGCCGCGCGATGTTGGGGTACTTGGTGGCAACCCGCGGCACGTCGGGGATGCTCGCCCCCGCCAGCCCCGCCACGACCATCCGGCACTTGCCGATCCCCAGGTCGACCAGTTGATACAGGTGATAGCCGCGTTCGAGCAGCGTGTCGCGTCCACTCACCCCGAGATCGGCCGCGCCGGATTCGACGTAGGTCGGCACGTCGTCCGGCTTGAGCAGCAAGAAGCGAACGCTCCCATCTTGGGAAGTGCGCACCAGAGTGCGGTCGTCCTCGGCGAGACTGGCGCAATCGACGCCCGCCTTCTCCAGCAGCGGTACCAAGTGCTTGTTGATTCGCCCCTTCGGGACGGCGAGCGTGATGGGGTTCACGGCAGGCCCCCTTCGAGTCGGACACGCTCGATTTCTGCGCCGACGCCGCCGAGCTTCTTTTCGATGCTCTCGTAGCCGCGGTCGAGGTGGTAGACGCGACGCACCAGGGTTTCGCCCTCGGCGACCAGCCCCGCGATGATCAGCGACGCACTGGCACGCAGGTCGGTCGCCATCACGCTCGCACCCTGAAGCGGGAATCCACCGTCGACAATCGCCGTATGCTGCCGCGTCTCGATGTGCGCACCCATGCGTTGCAGCTCGGGTACGTGCATGAAGCGGTTCTCGAAGATCGTTTCAGTCAGGACGCTGCGCCCATCAGCGACGCACATCATCGCCATCAACTGCGCTTGCATGTCCGTTGGAAACCCCGGGTGCGGCGCGGTCGTCACGTTGACCGCTCGCAGCGCGCCGTGACGTCCAACGAGTACGTCATCTCCCTGGCGTTCGACGTGCAGGCCCGCCTGGCGCAGGCGCACGACTACCGGCTCGAGATCATCGAGGGGAGCGCCTTCGAGCAGCACTTCGCCTCCGGCAGCGCCAACCGCCGCCATGAACGTCCCAGCCTCGACGCGATCGGCGATGACCGCATGGTCGAACGGATCGAGAGAGTCTTTACCGCGAATGGTGATCACGCTGGTGCCGGCACCTTCGACGTGCGCCCCCATCTTGTTGAGCACCCTACCGAGCTCCTCGACTTCGGGTTCGCGGGCGCAGTTGACGAGAATCGTGACGCCCTTGGCCAGCACTGCCGCCATCATCAGGTTTTCGGTACCAGTGACCGTCGGCAAGTCGAATACGTACTCGGCGCCGCGCAGCGTGCCCGCCTCCGCCGTGACGTAACCGTGTTCGACGTTGATCTTTGCACCGAGCGCCTCGAGGCCCTTGAGGTGCTGATCGATGGGTCTCGCGCCGATCGCGCACCCGCCGGGGAGTGAGACCTTGGCACGACCGTAGCGCGCAACCAGCGGCCCCAGCACCAGCACACTGGCTCGCATTTGCCGTACCAATTCGTAGGGGGCCTCCGGCCGCACCTCGCCACTGACCGTCGCCGTGGTCACTTCGGGACACGCGACCTCCACGTCGCGACCCAAGAATCGAAGCAGCGCCGCCGTGGTCTGGATGTCGCGCAGGGCTGGCACGTTGCGCAATCGGCAACCCCGGTCGGAGAGCAACGTCGCGCACAGGATGGGGAGGGCGGCGTTCTTTGCCCCGCTGATCGGGATCCGGCCTTGTAGGCGGCGACCACCTACGACTCGTATGGCGTCCATTCTGCTCGGGCGGTTACGCCGGGCCCGAGAATTCTGCAAGCAAAAGCCAAGACCGGCCAACCGCCTGAGAGGTCATCGGACCCGCGATTCCCACCGCAGCGACCTCGAAGGGTTCGAGCTGCGTTCGGCAACGACTCCCTTTCTCCGGTTGGGTGCAGTGGTTTACGGTTGGCGGGTGGGTCGACTGCGACGAGCAATGCTGATCATCGCTGCCCTGGCGGCCTTCGATGCAACGCCGGGGGCGGTGTTGGCGCGAGACCGAGACGACACGGACGCCAATCGCACGCTGCTGCGACGAGGGTCGCTCTCGCAACTCGAACACCAGTTGGACGCCTTGGGGGAGCCTCGCGCTCGAGCGCTGCGCCAGCTCGCGGAGCTGCCGACACGGCGGGCAGTGAGGGCACTCGGCCAATGGTTGGCAGATGCGCCACCACTGAGCGACGTCGAGTGGATCCGGGTTGCTAGCGCGCTGGCGCCCCACGCCGGCCACGCGACGGCCAACAAGTGGCTCGGCAAGATCCTCGGCGGGGCCCCACTCGACGAGCCAGAGTCCGAAGATGGCACGTTCGCCCGGCAGATCGCCGCGGTGGCGATGGCCCGCAGTGGAGATTCGAGCAACCTGCGCACGCTGGGACGCGCCCTCAAGCAAAGCACGGCTCAGGCCCGTTTCGCTCGCGAAGCGTTGCTGGCGTATCCCCCCACGGATCTGGGCCCGCTGTTGGCGGCTCCGGGTGAACCGAGCGTCGCGTTGGTCCTCACGTTGCAGCACTTGGGCGACCAACGCGCGTTTCACGCCCTGCGCGGCTTCGTGCGCAAAGGCCCGGCGCCCGTCCAAGCGGCGGCGGCCCTGGCACTGTACCATCACGGTCATCTCGAAACCCTCGAACTCGCTCGTTTCTGGCGCGCTCGCGCGACCGGGCAAGCGCCCCTGTTGGCTGCGGCGACCGAGATCCTGTTGGCGACGCGAACCCCCGAAGCAGCTGGCGCGATTGATGCCCTGCTCGATGCCAACCCCGGCCAGGCGCTGGCCCTGTTACGCCGCTATCCCAGTACGGTGGGTGCGAAGGCGCTGCTGAAGCACTTCGAACGGCTGCAGCCGAGCGAACAGCACCAGGCATTGGGCGTGATGGCCGCGCTGGGCAGCGGCGCGGTCACCTCACACCTCGAACGGCTGCTCGGAGACCCTCAGCTCGGTGACGCCGCCGCGTTCGCCCTGGGTCGCAGCGCCGATCCGGGAGCGTCCATCGCACTCCTCAAAGCGCTCGAGGGCGGCGCGCGTCGGTCTTCCACTTCCACCGCGGCCAACGCGCGTCGCCTACGCTCCGCTCGGGCGCTGGTCGTACGCGGTTGGCTCAACGGTCGCTTGGAGCCGAAATTCGAGACCTGGCTGCAGTCGCACCGACACTCGAAGCGGGCTGACGAGCGCTGGATCGCGCAGTGGGGATTGGCAGCGACGTCGACTGCAGCCGCCTCAGACGAGCTGCGGTCAGACGATTGGATCGGCGTCGGCGCCGCAGCCGCCAGCTTGCTGATTCAGCCCATCGAGGTCTGGGAGCGCGCCATCGAGCTGTTGCCTCGGGCCAACTCCGAGCGAACCCGGCGTGCCTTGGCAGCGAGCTTGGGCCGAAACGAAGTGGCGGCACAGGTAACCACCAGTCAGTTGTATCGCGCGTTCGACGAAAGCCCAGGTCTGACGCCAGTCCTGGCGCGGCCTTTGGCGTCGCGGCGCGACGAACTGCGTCCGTTCGTCGTAGCCGATCTGTTGACGTCCAACGACGTCGCGGTTCGCAGCAACGCCCTACGCGGTTTGGGAGTTCACCCCGATGGCGCCAGCCTGGGGCTGCTTCGGCGCGCATACGAAGGGCAAACCCAGTTGGCGCTGAGGCAGGCAGCGATCGACGGCATTGCGCGGCGTCCAGCCAGCGCCGCGCGCGATCGTGTTCTGCGCTGGGCACGCGAGTACGACCCCGATCCAACGATCCGCCACTGGGCGCGACTCGGATTGGCAAACGCAACGCCGACGCTGCCGTCGAGCGACGCACGCGGTCATCAAGTGGTGTGGCTGAGTCTCGCCGCAAGTGAGCCGGGAGACCTGGTGGTCGTGGCGACCCCCGACGGTCGTTGCTTCCCGACCCTCGTCCCTCCAGACCGCACGCTGGTGGTATTGGGATTCGCCGATGAGCGTTTCGTCGTGCGCTGGCATCCAGAAACGACCGGGGATACGCCTGCGGCCTTGGGCGCGCGTGCGCGTTGAGGTATTCACGGACGTCACCCCAACAAAGTACCCACCGACTCGGAGGACCGTGGCCGCTCGCAAGTCAAAGACCCCCCTCGAAGCTCCCGCCGCAGACGACGCCGGAGCAGACGCGCCTGCGCCGAGCTTCGAGCAAGCGATCGAGCAACTGGCGGGCATCGTCGAACAGCTCGAGGGCGGTGAGCTGCCGCTCGAACAATCACTGGCGCTGTTCGAGCGAGGCATCCTGCTGGCGCGCAGCTCGCAAGCGCAACTCGATCGCGCCGAGAAGCGCGTCGAACAACTGCTCGGCTTCGACGCTTCGGGCAAACCGATCGTCGAAGAGCTCGATACGAGCGAATAGGGAAAGGCCATGGACGTCGTCGAAACCGCGAGCGCACTGCTGATCGGCAACGAACTGCTGACGGGCAAGGTCAAGGACGAGAACCTGCACGTGCTGGCGACGACACTCCGTTCTTTGGGCATCCAGTTGCGCGCCGCGCTGGTCGTCCCCGACGTCCCCGAAACCCTCGTAACGGAGATCGATCGCTTGCGACGCAGTACGGATCTGGTCGTGACCAGCGGCGGTGTGGGTCCGACCCACGACGACGTGACGATGCAAGCCGTTGCCGACGCCTTCGGTGAGCCATTGGTCGAGAACACCGAGATCCGCGCGCTGCTCGAGCGGGTGTACGGCGAGCGGCTGACGGAAGGCCACTTGCGCATGGCACTGGTGCCGCGCAGCGCGCGAGTCGTCATCACCAACGACGTCCCCTGGCCAACCGTCGTCGTGCAGAACGTGTGGATCATGCCCGGAGTGCCCCAGTTGTTTCGCATGAAGCTGATGGCGCTGCGCAGCCAGGTCCGGGGCCCGGTCTCGTTTCACTCCCAAGCCGTGTACACCAAGCTGGACGAAGGCGTTCTCAAACCGTTGCTCGACGCCGTCGTGAGCGAACACCCGAAGGTCGAAGTCGGTTCGTACCCCAAGTGGTTCGACGACCGCTATTCCACCAAGCTGACCTTCGACGCCACTTCCGTCGCCGAGCTGCACGCCGCAGTGAAACACTTCCTCGAGCTGCTTCCCGATGGCGAGCCCCAATGGCAAGAGTGACCGAACGTGGCCCCGAAAAACGCCCTCACCCAAGCAGGGGCGAGTTTTCGGGGCAATTCCGTGCACTGGCAAGCTGATCGGTGCTCTGGCCCGCGCGCTGGCCATGGCCGGCCCAGCGCCAACCGCGCGCCAGCCTCCGAACGGGTGGCGCGCGACGCGCTCGGACCGAACCTGCTTTTCGGCCGCTGACCGTTGGAAAGCCCCACCCACTGCCTCGACCGCCGAAGAGAGCTGGAAAGAGCACACGGCGTGGCGGGCAGCGATGAGCACACCGGACGGTTCTGCAACGCCCCTCGTCCATCGCAGTGGGCAGCCCCGACGGCACACGTCTTGCTGCTGACGCCAAGGTGAAACCACGCAAGGCTACGGCCCCACCCCCGGAACCGCCCATCTGCGAATTGTCGGACGCGCAGTTGCTCGCGACGCTGCTCGCCACGCCGAGTGGAACGTCCCCACAACTGGCGGAGCTCGCATCCGATCTGAGTCGATTGGCGTTCCTCGATCTCGAGGCGCTGTGCCGTATGCCGGGCCTGGGCGCCACGCGCGCACGGCGGTTGCTGGCAGCGGTGGAATTGGGCAGGCGCGCGATCATGAACCCGAAGCATCGACCCGTGCTCCTGTCGCATCACGACGTCTTCGCCTGGGCCCTGCCCCGCCTCGTACATCTGGAGCACGAGGAGCTGTGGCTGCTGAGTCTCGACGGGCGTAACCAGCTCAAACGGGCTGACCGCGTCGCGCAGGGCGGGCTCAACGGTTGCGCGGTCACGCCCCGAGACGTGCTCAGGCCAGCCGTTCGCAATGCCGCCACGGGGTTGATCGTCGTGCACAATCACCCGAGCGGCGATCCGACACCGAGCTCGGACGACCTGCACATGACGACCAAGCTCGCCATCGCCTGCGACCTCGTCGGGATCCCGCTCATCGACCACGTCGTCGTAGCCCGCGACGGGGTCAGTTCCCTGGCCGCGCTCGGCGTGTGCGATGCCGCCTGACGCGCCGCACGCACCCCAGAATACACGACGGGGTTTCGCTGCTCGCCAATCCGCGACACAAGGATTCGCCACTGCGCGGCGGCTTGAGTATCCTAAGTCCCGATGCAAGCCGCCAGTTTGAAGTTCGCCGCCCTGACGGACGTCGGCAAGAAGCGCGACCACAACGAAGACAGCTTCCTGGCGGATCCCAACCTGTCGTTGTTCGTCGTGTGTGACGGCATGGGCGGCCACGCCGCGGGCGAGATCGCCAGTTCGCTGGCGGTCACGACGATTCGCGAAGAGGTCGAGAGCGAATCCGATCTGATCCAAGACTACCTTGCGGGCAAGCAAGGCGCCGCGCGGGTAAGCAAGCGCGAGATCCTCAACATGCTCGAGTTCGCCGCGAACCGCGCGTCGCGCCGGGTTCACGAGGCAGCACAAGCCGATACGGAGAAGCGCGGCATGGGTACGACGCTCGTAGCAATCCTGTTGCTCGGCACCCAGGCGTTCGTCATCCACGTCGGGGACAGCCGGTTGTATCTATTGCGGTCCGGCACGTTGGAACAGATTACCGACGACCACAACGTCTACAACGAGCTCATCAAGCGCAAAAAGCTGACCCGTGAACGGGTGATGCAGCTGGCGCCGAAAAACGCGATCACACGCGCCGTGGGCGTGTACGAAAGCTGCGAACCCGAGTCGCTCGTGATGGACGTCGTCGAGGGAGATCGCTTCTTGCTGTGCACCGACGGGCTGAGCGAGTACTTCGAAGAACCCCACGGCTCGACACAAGAGCTCGCGGCAAAGCTCGGCCAGAGCGATCTGCAGCAAGTCGCGCAGCGCCTGGTCGACACCGCCAACGAGCGCGGTGGCAAGGACAACATCACGGCCGTCGTCGTCGCCGTCGGTGACGTGGAAGCTCAAGACGAAGACCGCTTGCGCGCGCTCGAGCACCGCAAACAGGTGCTCAACCAGATGCCGCTGTTCCGGCACCTCGACGACCGTGAGCTGCGCCACGTGCTGCAAGTCACCGAAGCCCGACGCTACAAGGACGGCGACACCATCATCACCGAGGGCGAGCGCGGCGAAAGCTTGTTCATCGTGTTGTTGGGCACGGTTCGGGTGCTGCGCGGCGAAACCGAGGTCAAGACGCTCACCGAAGGCGAGCACTTCGGCGAGATGGCGCTGATTCGCAATCAACCGCGTTCTGCCAGCGTCTTTTCCCGCGGGTCGAGCGAGTTGCTCGTGATGCGCCGCACGGAGTTCTTCGAAATTTTGCGCAATCAGCCGCGCATCGCCGTGAAGCTGCTGTGGCAGTTCACCGGGGTGCTCGCGGACCGTCTGGCCGAGACGACGCGCGATCTGGGTGCGGCCCGGGTCGAACTCGCCGAAGAAGTCGAGCCCGAGGACATCACCGAAGAGCTGTTCATGGTGGAAGACGAGGATGAGGACGACGATCGCCTCACCAACAAGTTGCCTCCCGCTCCGCCTGGCATGGAAGACGAGCCCGAGAGCTGAACCCACCGGCAGCTGCGGGCTGCGCTACATCACCCCACACGCCGCGCGCGCGGTAACCCGCTCGCCGATTTGCGTCAAAGGGTGCAGCGTGGGGCCAGATGCGCCCCGAGACCGTATCGAGGTAGAGTTCCGTTGCAGTTTCGGCCAGCTACGGCTAGCGTCAGCCTCGCACCGGTCGGGTGAAGCCACGCCTCCTCGGCGACCGTGGGGGTGCTGGTTGGCCCATTCGAGACGGGTGGATGCGCACGTGAACGATCCCTGGACCATGCACGGAACCGATCCTCGAAACGCCGCCCATCGCCGCCGCTCACGGCACGTGGCGAGCGGGTCGAGTCGGGTAGAGCCCACAGCAAAGCCAGCAGGGGTGCGACGCAGGCAGTTCGTCCTCCGTCCTTCGGCGATGGCGTCCTTGTTGGCGTGTGCAACCTGGGCAGGGGCCGCAAACGCGGAAGAGCCGCGTCGCGTGACCGAACCGGATGTGCTGCGCGAGCCAGCGGAGGTCGTCGCGGTCGTCGATGCCTTCGACGGTCAGGACGTCTTCGACGCCCATTTGACGTTGGGGCTCGAACAGAGCTGGAAGTGGTCGACCATCACCCGCGAAACCCACGTCAGCGAGGCGGAGTTTTCCAGTGGTGCGTTTACCGCCAGCAATCTCAACGTCGCTCAGTACACCGAAGCCACGACACGCTTGCAGACGCGAGCCGACATCGGCCTGTACAAAGACGTCGCCGTTTTCGTCCGCATGCCGGTGATCCTGTCCAACGACCGCAAACTCGAAGGAGTCGAGGGCAGTGAGGACTCGCAGTCGGTGGCGTTGCAGGGGTTTCCGGGTGAATCACTCTTCCGCCTTCCGTTCGACTCGCCGACGCGGAGCGGAATCGAGTACCTCGCCGCAGGTCTCGAATTCAACCTGATGAACCAGTGGCGCGACCCATCGAAACCCACCTGGAAGTGGGCGTTCGAAGGACGCTTCAGCGTTTCGGAACCCATGCACGCCTGCAACGACTCACTGCCGGTGTCTTCGGACGGGTCGGAGCAAATCAAGTGCGCCAATCCGGGCGACCTCAACCGCAACGGTGTGTCGGGCGAGTCGGGCCTGGAAGCCGACGGATTCTCCGGTGGCCGGGATCCGGGGGTTTCCCGCGGCACCAGCGGCTTGGCGTTCCAGACGTACATGTCGAAGCGCATCAAGTACATCGAGCCGTACGCGGGCATCGGCGGCTTGTTCGAGTTTCAGAACTCCGATAGCGACTTCGGTCTGACGAACGTCGAAGGCGCATTGGTCAATCACCCACCGTTCCAGGGAACGCTGACGCTGGGTCTGGCGGTCATGCCTTGGGAAGCGCTCGAGAAATTTCAGAAGGTCGAGCTCGATTTTCGGTTCGCCGGCACATACCGCTCCGAAGGACGCGACTACTCGGAGCTGTTCGACGCGTTGGGCAGCAGCGGCGCGACCTCGATGCGCGAACCGCGTTTCGAATCCTACGAGGCCAACACCGGCCCGAACGCCATCGACGTCCCATCGGTCGTGGACGAGCAATCGGCGAAGATTTACATGACGGGCATCACCGACGTGCAGGCCTACGGCATCTATCGTCTCAGTGCTCAAGCAACCTGGCTCACCGGTGAGTACTTCAAAGTCAATGGGGGCCTGGGCTACTCCTACGTGCAGGGGCATCTGATCACCTACGACCAACCGTGCAATCCCGACATCAAGGGCGACTTGGGTCGCGCCGGTCCCTGCCGTAACGTCTCTGGTCGGACATTTTCCGCAACCGGAATTCCGAACGCAAACTACCGTGAGGTCATCAACACTCCCGGACGGCGGTTTCGGGTCAACGCGTCGTCGGAATTCGACCTGTGGTTGAACGCCACGGTGATGTTCTGAACCGTCTGCGGTTGGCCATGTCGGCTCGGTGGGCTGCTCCTGACGCCTCTCGCTCGATGCGCGAGTCGCGTCATCCGCAGTCTGTCAGAACCACGCGCGCTTGGGCGGCGTCGATGGTGCTCCCACTGGTATTGGCCGCGCCGCTGTCGACGGCGGCCCAGCCCGCAGCGACGAAGAGTGCACCGCAGTCGCCCGTGGGTTCTTCCAAAACCCCCAACGAGGCCGCGTCGGGAGCGGAGGCTAGCAGCCCCGATGGTCGGTCCCCCGCCCCGGGTGCGGCCGCGACTGCAGCACCGGGCTCCGTGGAGCCTTCGGGCAACCCCGAACCGGCGGCAGCGTCGCCGCCCGAATCCCCAGCGCCGCACGCCGGCACGCCGGTAGCTCCCTCTGATCCAGCCAGTCCGTTGTTGGCTCGCGCAACGGAGATCCTGATCAGCGGCTCGGAAGATCTCGGATTACAGCTGGCGCAGGCCACGGCGGTCGGGCCCGGCGCGACGGACGAACCAGCTCTGTTGGAAGCGGGGGGCTCGGGCTGGGCCCTGTCGCTGGAGGTGACGGACACGGGTGGCGAGATCGACTTGCGGCTCGTCGCAGTCGCCCCGGGACAGCGCATCCTTCGCGTGGCTCACCAGAGCGGTGACCGCGAGTCACTCGAATTGTCGGTATTGAGGTTGCTGCGCGACGTCGTGCGCAGCGTTCGCCCCGAACGGCAACCCAAACCTACGGCAGCGCCAGCACGCACCGAAGCGCCTCGCGACGACGACGGTCGGGCCTATCTCGCAACGACCGGAGCGCTCGTGGGGGGTTACGTGGGGTACTCCCTCGAGCACATTGCCGGTTCGAGCGACGCTCGTCTGATCTACCCGCTGATGACCCTGGGGGCAGGCGTGGGAGTGGGCGCGTCGTTAATGGCAGCGGATGAATGGGAAGTTCGCACCGGGGAGGCGTGGTACCTTTCCGCAACGACGTTGTGGTCGACCGCGGCCGCACTGTTCATCACAGACGGCGTAGGATTGGCTGACTCGTCTCATCGTCACGCCTACGGCCTGCTCGGCACAGCCACGGGGCTGAGTCTGGGCACCCTCGCGATCAGCGTCACGGAAATCACGCAAGGCGGGGCAATACTCACCCAATCCGGAGCGTTGTTCGGAGGGCTGTTCGGCGCGTTGACGGAGCGGATGATCGAAGCAAACGTCGACGAACGGCCAACCCTCGGGCTGGGCGTGGGCTTGGGCAGCGGCACGCTGTTGGCAGGCCTGGCCGCCACGCTCGCGCCCAATCCGTCGCCGACACGCGTCGTCTACATCGATTTGAGCGCCGTCCTGGGCGGACTGACGGGCGCCGCGGCAGCAAGTCCAGTACTCGTCGGCAACAAGGTCACTCAGACCGAGACCCGTGTTTGGATCGGCAGTGTGGCGGCAGGAACTCTGCTCGGTGCCGTGGCGGGTTACGTCTTGACCGAGCCCAGCGACGATCCGCCTGCTCCGATCGTCGTACAACCGACAGCGTACTCGATCCCTGGCGCAACTCCGACGTCGCCATCGGTGACGGCCTTGGGATTCACCGGCCGGTGGTGATCCGCTTCACGGTATCGGCTGCCGAAGATGGCCAGCGTCTCGACGCCGTGGTCAGCGCACACCTCGACGGGGCTTCACGGCGAGCGACCCGCACAGCCTTCGCCGCCGGCCGCGTGTTGTGCGACGGGCACCACGTCAGCAAGGGTCAGCGGGCCACGGCCGGATCCATCGTCGAAGTGTTGGAACAGGTCGCACCTCGCCCGCTGCCGGCATCGCAGCCATTGACCATCGTGTATGAAACCGAAGAGCTGGTCATCGTCGACAAGCCCTGGGGCCAACCGACCGTCAGCCGCGACAGCGATGCGGTCGAGTCGCTCGCCGCGCAGTTGCTCGAACGCTACCCAAACACGCGCGGCATCGGCTTTCGCCCGGAAGAGTCGGGGCTGGTCAGCAGGCTGGACACCGCCACGAGCGGGCTCGTGATCTGCGCGAAATCGCCCGAGGCGTTCGCTGCGCTGCGCAGCCCTCGACCCGACGCCAAGCTGACCAAGACCTACGACGCGATCGTACACTGGGGCGATGACCTGCGCGCGGGTCCAATCGAGTGTGAACTCGGCCCACACAAGACGAATCCCCGCAAGGTCGCGGTCGGCAAAGCCATACGGGGCAAGCCGGTGACCACCCGCACGGAGCTGCTGGAGATCCAGCACTGGGGCCAGTTCGCCCTACTCACGCTTCGGTTGACGCGCGGTTACCGCCACCAAATCCGCGCTCACCTGGCGCTGCTGGGTCACCCGCTGGTCGGCGACACGCTCTACGGCGGGTCTTCCGATTTCCCGCGCCACGCGTTGCACGCTCAGCGCGTCACGTGGCTGGGCACCGACGCGCTCCCCAGCTTCGACGTGGCCGTGCCCCTGGCGGCGGATTTGACCGAGCTGCTCGGACGGCGTTGAGCATTCTTGTTGGCGCGCTGGGCGCCCTTGCGCTTTGCCATCCCCCGCCCCTTCTCGGACAGGCGTGCGACGGTATCCGTGAGGGTCTCGACGCAAGACGTCAGCAACGGTAGCGGTGCTCGAATCACCGCAACCCGTTCTTCCGGGGCGCGCCCGGGGCTCCAGTGGGCCTCGCGAGGTAGCGCGCGGTGCGCCGGTGAATCTTCTCTGACGCGTACGACCAACGCCGGAACCAGCAACCTCCGCAGCGTCGTGTCGACAAACCCGACGCCGACGTCGAGTGACACGAGCCCCTGGCGCGCAGACTCCAAACCGATTCGCAGGCGCAGATCATCGGGCACCTCCGTGTCGAGCGCGAAGCGTCCCTGCAACGAACAGTCGATGCCCTTGTGACGCCGCAAACGCCGACGCAGCTTGGATAGAAACTCCCGCTGTTCTTCGACGAGTGGTTTGGCGTTCGGCGTTCCCAACGTGAAGAACAGCGGAACGAGCGTGGTGCTGTACACCAACACCATCGCCGAGTGATACGGCGCCTGCCCGAGCAATCGCAGCCCGAACACCGCGAAGCCGGCAATCGCCAGCGTGAACAGCAACAACCCCATTCCACTACTGGCATCGAGCCACGAGCGACGACTCGTGCCTGCCTGCGCGGGAACAGCCACGTCGTCGAACTCGACGGGACGCCACTTGCCAGGCCCCTTCGGCTCGATCGGCGTGCGCACGGGGCGCTGCAAAGCAACCAGCATGGCCACAATCAACGCCGCCCCAGCCAACGACGCGGACTCGTAAACCAGCGCGAACGCCAAGCTGGTCGCCATCGCACACAGCAAGAGCAACTGACGAACCCAGTTGCGCAGAGGGATCAAAAACGACGTGTTGGCGGTGCGCTGCTTGAGGTTGACGAGCAAGGAAAACACCAGCGCCAACCCCGCAACGAGCCCCCAGCGCAGACCGGCAGAACGCTGTCGAACCTTGACGCTTGGAGGAAGCTCGAGCGGCACTACCTCTTCGACCTGGAACTGACTCGCCGGCTCGTCGAGGCCGCGGAACACCGACCGATCGGCATGAATCAGCCATTGCACCTGTTGCCGCTTCGGCACGTGAGGCCGCGTCAATGCCAGGCGGTCGACCTCGCTACCGCGCTGGAGTTCGCTCAGGTAGACACCGTCGCTGCGCGTCACCAAGCCGACGTTTTGGGATGGGTCGGCATCGGGGAGCCGCGGGGGAAGCTCGCCGCGAGGCAAGACGAACGTCGTTTGGAGCGAATCGATGCCGTCGTCGAAGACCAGACCGGTCCAGGCCACCTCGGCGAGGTCGGCCTTGGCGCGCAGACCTCCGCGAGCACGCAGGTCCGTGCGGTATTCGAAGCGCAACAAGTAGGACCCGCTACGGATCCCCTGCTTCTTGCTGACTTTGAATTGGACTTCCCCGTCTTGATATTCGTGCGCCATCAGGACCGGAGGTCCGGCGGCCTTGCCACTTTTGGCCCGCGTCAGGGTCGCTTGGCCCTGCGCGACGGCATCGGCATCGACGCCCGCGAACCGGAGTTTCTCCAGTGGCCCACCGCGCAGGCGTAACAAGATGTCGTGACTGACCAGCGCCCCGCCGTCGGGGTCCACGTGCACCGTTGCCTTGTCGGCCTTGACCGTGATGCTGACCCACGCCGACGCCGCCGGAGCCGTCACGAGACAACACAGCGCCGACAACGCAGCAACCACCAAGCGAAGAGCGAAAGGCACCACGCCGAGCCTTAGACTGGAGCGCGCTGCCCGGGCAACATTCCGACGCACCGTGACAAGCCCCGCGGGCCGGAACGACGAGTCCCGGAGCAGGCGCGATACCTGAGACCGTCAGTTCCGCGCCGCCCGGGTCGGCGAATTCACGCTCAGAACGCGTCTTGTCCGGCGGCGATGATGGCCACGACCCCCGCGGCGACGTCCTCCATCGCTTGCGCTGGCACCCCGACCGTCAGCCACGCCTGCGGCCCAGAGGTTTCTGCATCCAAACCCAACCGCACGGGCGCTCGACCCTGGTTGGGCATCACCAGCCGCATTTGGTCGACGGGCATCGCTCCGTTGGGCCCGAGGATGAGCGAGCTCGCGCGCGACAACGCATTGACGACGGTCACGAATCCGGCGACCGCTGCCGGCTCCGTACGAAACCGCTGCAACGCCGGATTGGCCCCCAAGACTTGATCATCGGCCCCGGAAAGTACCGCGCGCAGTTTCGCCGCGATCAGCGCCTCGTCTGGCCCCCACGCCACCCAGCTTCGCTCCCCGTCGCGCAGCGCGATGATCGACCATTTGACGTCCGAGCGCCCCGCCCCCGTCTTCTTCGACGACTTCGGCGTGTCCTTCGAGCCATCCGCCTCGAGTTGCTGGGTGATGAGCTCCAAGGTCTGAGCGGGGACGTGCAACTGGTGCAAGCGAGCACCAGCGGGGAGCCCCAGACTCGCTGGCGCGGGCAGCGCGCGCGCCGGAGGCAGCTTCGTCAGAGCGGGAGCATCGAGCCGTTTGGCCGCAGCCGCGCGCCACGTCTTGTCGTTGTAGGCCGCCACGAGCCGTTCGACCAGATCCGTCCGGGAGTCCGCGGGTTGTTCGATGCCAGCCAGGTAGTACGCCGGCGCATCCGAGGTCTTGGCAGACTTTTGTGGCGCAGCGGAACCGAAGGCGTACACCGTCGCGCCCTGTTCCTCGCCCACGCCGCGGACCGACTGAAGCAACTCGTCGAACACCTTGGATGCCGCACCGAGGTGCACCAGTCCCGAACCAGCCAGTTCGACAGCTCCGTTCAGCAGAGGTGTCCATCGCTCCGAGCTCTTGCTGGCGGCGGAGTAGAACGCCGCCTCCACGTCTGCCGGCAGTCGCCAGAACGACGCAGGTGCCGGTGCGCTGTCCCCCCCGCGAGAGGCAACCGTGCGCGCAACCCAGCTATTTTGGGACTTGAAAAGAACTCCCAACGACAAGTCCAGCGAGTTGGTCTGACTCGCCGCGCTGAGCCGCAGCTCGACCCCATCGACGTCCGGGACGACGGCAACCAACTCAGTTGCTACGGCGTAGACAGCGTCGGAAATCGCGGCGTCGAGGCGATCGTCACCTTGCCGCAATTGAGCAACCAAGCCCGGGACCATGCTCTTGGCCCATTGCACTTGTTTGCCGAAGCGATCCTTGAACGGCTGGGCAAAGCCGCGAACCACCAGGTCGTGATCGCCGAGCTCTTGCGTCGAGAGCGCCGTGCTCATGTACGGTGCCAGAGCGTCGAGCTTCTCGCGCGTGTCGCTGCAGACCAGACGCGCCGAGGCCACGCCGTTCGCGCGGGCCACGACGCACTTCAGCTTGTCGCCGAGCGCCACGAACTGCATGTGCTTGGAAACGCGCTCGAGCACCATGCCCTTGGAGCGCAGGCGTTCGAGCGCGGCGGCGTAGTCGGTGAGTCCAACGGAGAGCGCCACGCCGAGTTTGGGTGACGTGATCGCTGCAGGGTCGAGCCCGGCGGCGACCTCGACTGGCGCATCGAGCCGGACCAAGTCGCGAAACGCCGGAAACTGCTTGTCCAACAGCGCCTTCGGCGAGAACGGCAAGTTGAGCCACTGAGAAACGGTCTTGGCGAAGGCATCGGGACTCCTCAGCCGCCCAACGACGACCAGGTCCGCTGGTGCCGGTACGGCTTCGATGGGACCCACTTCGTCGACGAGTCCCGCCGAGCTCGTCGATGCTGGTGCAGCAGTGACCGTTTGCGGTGGCTCCACCGGCGCGCCCCCACACCCCCAAGCCCCTACGATGCTCGAGACCCAAACCGCAACCCCTCTCGTGACCCAATCCCGCAAGCGCATGCCCCTGACGCTAGCCCCGGTTGCTCATTCCCTGCAAAGAGTTTGCGCAGACTTTCTGCCCCTGCGCGTCGCAGCGTTGCTACGCCCGCCCGTGCCCCCCGCGGCACACGCGAGAACCGACCTGAACCCACACTCGATCAGCCGGCGACGAAGGCGCGACCGATGAACGTGCGAAAGCCCAGGTGACCCAACGCCACCCGGGCTTCGACAGTTCGTTGTTTACCGCGACGCTCAGTTGGTTTCTTCGAACTCAGCGTCGACGACATCGTTCTTGCCCGACGCCGGTCCACCGCTGGGTGGCGCACCAGCTCCGGGAGGCGGAGCACCAGCGTCGGGTGGAGTCTCGTAGAGCTTGCTGGCAATCGCGTGGGCTTCCTTCTCCAAACGCTCGAGCACGCTCTGTACCTTGTCGTCGTTCTGCTGCTCGACCGCCTCGCGGCCTTCCTTGATGAGATTCTGGACGGTGCTCAAATCCATGCCGTCAAGCTTCTCCTTGTTGTCGCTGATCTGCTTGTCGAGCGTGTAGCAGAGGTTGTCGAGCTTGTTGCGCCGCTCGATCTCTTCGCGTCGCTTCTTGTCCTCGGCTTCGTGTGCCTGCGCATCTTGGACCATCTGATCGATCTGCGATTCGTCCAGGCCACTGTTGGCCGTGATGGTGATCTTCTGATCTTTGCCGGACGCCGTGTCCTTGGCGGTGACGCTCAGAATGCCGTTGGCGTCGATGTCGAAGGTGACTTCGATCTTGGGCATGCCGCGCGGCGCCGGCGGAATGCCGTCGAGGTGGAACTTGCCGAGTGTGCGGTTCTGGCCCGCCTGGGCGCGTTCGCCCTGAAGCACGTGGATCTCCACCGAGGGCTGGTTGTCCGAAGCCGTCGAGTAGACCTCCTTCTTCTGGGTCGGGATGGTCGTGTTGCGCGGGATCATCACGGTCATCACGCCGCCGAGCGTCTCGACGCCCAAGGACAGCGGCGTCACGTCGAGCAAGACGACGTCTTTGACGTCACCCGCGAGCACGCCACCTTGAACCGCAGCACCGATGGCAACCACCTCGTCGGGGTTGACCCCCTTGTGCGGCTGCTTGCCGAAGAATTCCGAGACGGTCTTCTGCACCAGAGGGATGCGCGTGGAGCCACCGACCAACACGACCTCGTCGATGTCGCTGGGTGACTTCTTGGCGTCGGACAACGCCGTGCGAACCGGCGCCATCGTCCGCTCGATCAGGCCGCCAATCATCTGCTCCAGCTTTGCGCGCGTCAGCGTCACCTGCAGATGCTTGGGGCCGCTGGCGTCAGCCGTGAGGAACGGCAAGTTGATGGTCGCCTCTTGCGTCGACGACAGCTCGATCTTGGCCTGTTCGGCAGCGTCCTTCAGACGCTGAATGACCATCTTGTCACCCGTGACGTCGATGCCCGAGCTCTTACGGAACTCGGCAGCGAGCCAGTTCATGATCTCGTTGTCGATGTCGTCACCACCGAGGTGAGTGTCACCGTTGGTAGAGATCACCTGGACGACGTTGTCGCCCACTTCGAGGATCGAGATGTCGAACGTACCGCCACCGAAGTCGTAGACGGCGATGATCTCGTTTTCCTTCTTGTCCAAACCGTAAGCGAGCGCCGCAGCCGTCGGCTCGTTGATGATGCGCTTGACTTCGAGCCCAGCGATCTTGCCGGCGTCCTTGGTTGCCTGGCGCTGCGAGTCGTTGAAGTACGCCGGAACGGTGATCACCGCCTCGGTTACGGTCTCGCCGATGAAATTCTCGGCGGCCTTCTTCAGTTTGGCCAAGACGCGTGCGCTGACCTCGGGCGGAGCCATCTCTTTTCCGCGCACGCCGATCCAAGCGTCACCGTTCTTGCCCTTGGTAACCTTGTACGGGACCCGCTTGACCTCGTCTCCGAGCTCGTCGAACCGCCGCCCCACGAATCGCTTGGCCGAGTAGACCGTGTTCTCGGGGTTGGTCACCGCCTGACGCTTGGCGATCTGCCCCACCAGAACCTCACCCTTGTCGTCCCAGGCGACGACGCTGGGCGTGATGCGCGAACCCTCTTCGTTGACGATGACCGCCGGCTCCTTGCCGTCCATCACCGCAACCACGCTGTTCGTGGTGCCCAAGTCGATACCAATGATCTTACCCATGTGTCGTTCTCCTAAAGTCGCGGCCCAGCCTTGCTCCGAGGAGGGCGTGAGTCGTGCGGCGCGGCTTGCTCACCCGCCGAGTCAAACTCCCCAACGTCTGACCTGGACCGTCCGCTGGCTGGCGGGCCGCGCTGCTGAGATCTGCAAAACTACAGGCGATTTGCGATGCCCCAAGTGGGTGATCTGCGCGGGTGCGAATGCCAAATGACGAACCATTGTTCAGAATTTCGGGGGTGCGGCAGAAACTAACCACCCGGCGGTGGGGGTCAACTCGCACGGGGAACAAAGTCGCAGCTGAGCCCTAGGCGCCACGGCCGCACAGTCGGAGCTGCGCGCCGGACCGGGGGCCGTAGAGCCGAACAACGGGGCGTTCCAACGGTCCGCGGCTTGCCGCACTCGATCCCATCGGGCACCGTAAACGGACGCCGAGCGGCTTGAACCCCGGCCCAGTCCGACTCGCCCCCATGTCGCTGACCATCGAACTGCACCAGGACATCGACGCCCCTGCCAACCGGATCTGGAAGGCCTGTGTGCACCCCAGAGAAATCGCCAATTGGCAGGCCGACGAAGCCGATGGCGAGGCACGACTGGGCGGCACGCTGCGACTGCACTGGAGCGCCTTCGACACGACGATCGAACTGAAGGTCGTCGGTTGGGAAGAAGAACGGCTCATCGCGCTGCAGCAGGGCGAGCTGCGCGTCGAGTTCCACGTCACCGACCGTGGCGTCACCCTCATCCAGCGCGGACTCGACGCGAGCGACGACGTCGACGGCTTGCGGTCGTCGTGGCGCTTGGCTTTGGCCCAGTTGGCCCACTGCGTCGAGCGCCACCCCGGTCGCCAGCGTCGAGTGCAATGGTTGGTACGCCACCTGCCGACGACCGCCGAGCTCGTGTACCTGAGCCTGACCGATCCTCACCTCAACTCGTGGCTTTGCTCGAGCGGTGGCATCAGTCCAGAAGGTGAACGATACCGGCTGACGCTGCAGGGCGGCCCGACCTTCAGTGGGCGGGTATTGGCAAACACCCCCGGCCGTGACATCGCGCTGTCGTGTTCCGAGGCAGGAGAGGCCGTGTTGGCCTTCCGCACGCTTCCGTCACCGACGCACCCTGGTCAGCGCCTGGTCGCGGCGGTGTGGTCGGAGTGGGGAAGTCGGATAGCTCAGTCGGATAGCTCAGTCGGATGGCTCAGTCGGCGGTCGAACGCTGGGCGTCCTTGCAGCAGCGCGCTCCCGTCGAATAGTCGAAATAGGTCGCCGAGTGGTTACGCACTTGGCTCTGACAGCCGCTCGTCGTGCGTCGAGCATAGAAGCCTCCGCGGAACACTCCCCGTTCGTCCTCGACCCACTCGTCGAGATTGCCGACCATGTCGAACACCGCGTCGTTCCCCCACTTGCTGGCACAGGCCTGAGAAGCGCCGGTCACGCGCAACAACGGCTCATCACCAGCAACGCTCAAGAGGTTCAATCGGGGATCGAGATGCCCACTCGACGAAAGGCCGTGCAGAATCGCCGCGGGGTGCAACTGCTTGCCCACGTTGCACGGCGCGGGTCGGTAGTCATTGCCGTAGGGAAACGCCGTGTTGCGTTCACCCCGACACGCCCGTTCCCACTCGGCCTCGGAGCACAGTCGCTTGCCGGCTTGTTCACAGGCACGCCGCGCCGAGTAGTACGACAAGTAGCCCTGTGGAACTCTACCCGCGCGGCTGGTCGCCTGGGGCGTCGTGCTCTTGGTGCGCTGCAGCTCGCTGATCTGGGGCAACGGCATGCGTCGCACCGCCGGCTCGCCCACGGTCGCCCGCAGCTCTTGCCAGCGGTCGTGAACGAACTGCAACATCTGGCGCTCGGGCGGGTAGTAGGGCGACAGGTCCTCGCCCGTTTTTCGATCGACCAGGCTCGTCTCGTAGCGGTCGATGCAGTACGCCCCCAGGTCGACCATTTCAGACGGACAGGGTCGTTCGGTCGCGGTAGTTATCCTTTGGGCCGCCACGATGGCCGAGGATGCAAGCACGGCGAGGACACCAGCGCGCCACCGGCTCACGTGACGCATCGCGCTTCGAGCTGAGATCGGTCGCGCGGGGCGGCGAAAGCCAACTGGAAACGCGCTCCTTTCGTTCGACGACTCTCCCCCCCGATGCTGACTACACAGAACGCGCAGCCCAGCGAGGATGCGTTTCGTTCTGGTCAAGCGGACCCGACCACCCGAGTGGTGAACGCAATCGCGCTGGTACCGAGCCGCTCGTAAGCTCGCAGCCACAACGTTTCAGGATCATTCGAAAACAGCACGGACACATCCGCGTCAGCGGGGAGCCAGGCACCTTGTCGGATCTCGTCTTCCAACTGTGAAGGCCCCCAACCAGCGTAGCCCGCCACGCCGAGCACTTCGGTCAGCTCGTTGCCTTGGGCCAACGAGTCCAACACCGACCGTGAGTTCGACGCAGTAATCCCGCACCCAACGTCGAACTGGTCCTCCAAGCCCGGGGGTTTTTCGCTCGTTCGGTACAGTAGCCACACCTGTTCGGAACCTACCGGCCCACCCGTCCGCACAACGCCGGAGGTGCGCATGTTTGGCCCGACCTGCACGTCAACCCGTCGCAGCAAATCGCCAATGCTCATCAGGTGTGACCCATTGATGACCCAGCCGAAAGCGCCGTCGTCGCCGTGAGCCGCCAGCAACACCACCGACCGTTCGAAATTGGGATCGCCGAGCGGCGGAGCGGCAAGAAGCAAGCCGGGAGCCAAGCGAGACATCCCGTTAGAGTAGAACGGCGATCAGGGACCGTCGAGGGGTCGAAGTCGCCAGCGCCCAGAATTGGGTTAAGGCGCTCGAGCGGATTGCCGTACTTGGTCCCAGGGCACGATGGACAATCTGTTGACCGTGAAGGAAGTTGCAGCCTTGTTGCGGGTTTCTGCGCAGACGCTCTACAAAATGCTGGAGCAAGGCGGGATCCCGGCCGTGAAGGTCGGCAGTCAGTGGCGTTTCGAGCAGGACAAGGTCCGCGCTTGGCTGGAGGCCCAGCGTGCCAACCCCAACGGAACTCCCGGGGATCCGACGCTCAGCGAGCGCTGACGTCTCGCGACACCCCGTGGCCTCCCGCCGGACGCGCCGCGCGCGACCACGAAATCGCGGCTTGGCGAAGTACCCAACTGCACGTGATCCTTGAGGTCACGGCTCACACGCGCAGCGACACGAACGGAGCGCCCCGCCCCACCGGCTCGTGTGAGCGCGCCCCGACATTTCCAACACTTTCGCACCGATCACGTCGTGTAGTGCGCGTTGATTCGGACGTACTCCTCAGTCAAGTTGCAGCCCCAGGCCGTCGCCGAATGCTCGCCCAGTCCGAGGTCGACGCGGAGCGTGACACAGTCACCGCCCATGGCGCGGGATATGACGCCGAGATCGAGCGACGTTGGCGCGCCGCGCTCGAACGCCAGGTGCTCACCAATCCAGACGCTCGTCTTCGTCACGTCGACATCGGCACCGGAACGCCCGATAGCCATCAGCACACGACCGAGATTCGGATCTCGTCCGGTAATCATGCTCTTGACGAGCGGCGACGAAACGACCGCGCGCGCCGCCGCCCGCGCATCCTCGACGGAGCGGGCACCGCGCAGCTCCGCGACGAGCAGCGCCGTCGCCCCTTCACCATCCGCGGCAAGATCGCGAGCCAGACGAGTCGCGACTTCGAGCATGGCTCCCTCCAGCAGGCGGCAGCCGTCACTCGTGGCTGTCAGCTCGTCGCCCCCGGCGGCGCCATTTGCCAAGGTCAGCATCATGTCACTGGTCGAGGTGTCCATGTCGACATCGACCATGTTGATGGTCGCGTCTCCCACCCGCCGCGTCGCCTCCTGCAGCCACGCAGCGTTCACCGGAGCGTCGGTGGTGAGAAAGCAAAACACGGTCGCCATGTCCGGGTGAACCATGCCGCTGCCTTTGGCAGTGCCGGCGACGGTGTACACCCTGCCGCCGTGAGAGAACTTCAACGCGTGCACCTTCGGCACCGTATCCGTGGTCATGATGGCGCGGCTGAACGCGGCGCCGCCCTGTTCATCGAGCTCGATCCGGGCGAGCCCGTCGCCGATTGCCGCCATCGGCAGCGGCCTCCCGATGACCCCCGTCGACCCGACGAGCACCGCTTCGTCCCGAATGCCCAGCTTGCGGGCGGCAAGCGCCGCCATCGCGCGCGCATCGTCCAGCCCCCGCTGGCCCATCGCAACGTTGGAGCAACCGGAGTTGACGACCAACGCCTGAACGAGACCGCTGGCGATGCGCTCCCTCGTCACGGTTACCGGGGCGCCACAGACCTTGTTGGTCGTGAAGATGCCGCCGACGGCACACGGCCGCTCCGACGCGAGCAGGGCCACGTCGAAGCGCGGCTCTTCGCCGTAGGTTTTGATCCCAGCGTAAACAGCCCCGGCCGTCCAGCCCAGGGGGGAAGTGATGCTCGGCGTCTCCAACCACTGATATTCCATGCTCGCTCAACCCGGGCGCACTGCTTTGGGACGCCGACGTTTCGCACATTCAGGGTTTGGCCCCTGATGCCGTAAGCGCAGATGTAGTGCTTCGCAGCGAAGCTAGCAAGCAAGGTATGCGTTGATGAATTCGTCCCGTGCGCCCGCCTACATGTTCGACCGCGACACCTGGCGGCAGTTGTGCTCGCTCGTCGAGGGGGAAGACACCTCGTTCCTGGAAAGCCTGTTCCAAAGCTACCTGGAGACAGCGCTCGCCAACCTGGCCACGTTGCGCAGCAACGCCAGCATGCGCGATCAGCGCCGAGCGGCGCACACGTTGTTCGGGAGCAGCATGAGCGTCGGCGTGACGAGTGTTGCGGTGCTGTGTCGCAAGCTCGAGCTCGAGCTCGGGCGCATTCCGGTGAACGACTTGACAGAACGTTTGGCCAAGATCGAGGCCCAACTGCACCGCGTTCGCGAACAGTATCCGATGGCCTTGGCGAGTGTTGGTGCCGGCCGTCTGAACGCCGACGTCCACTGACGACCCGGGCCAGTCCCCCACCCTGCACGAATTGGTACGCGCCGGCCCCAGACCGGCACTATAACCAGCCAGGGTGAAGGTGCGTTCGCTACTGTCGTCGATTCGTCTGCCGGTGCTCGGCGCAGCAGCCGGCGTCGGCATGTGGACAAATGTCGCGGCTGCGGAACTCGAACCCGCCGAACCCGTGGAGGAGCTCGCGACCTCGACCGGGCCCGAGTTGGGCCTGCGCCTCGGCTACGCGACGGCGTTCGGGGCAACCCACGGCGGTGCGCCCGTCACCGAAACGATCAGCGGGGCCGTGCCCTTCTGGCTCGACGTGGGTTACCGATTTGCACCACGGTGGTTCATCGGTGGCTATGGGCAGTATGGCGTGGGCGTGACCGGCGCCAGCGTGACCAGCAGTTGTGAGAACTGCCAGCCGAGTTCCGTCCGCGTCGGCCTGCAGCTTCAGTACCAATGGCTTCGCAGCGAAACACGCAGCGCCTGGATTGGACTGGGCATCGGACGCGAGTTTCTGAACGTCAGCGTCGACGACGAGCGCCGCGAAGCCAAGAGCTTCCGGGGTTGGGAATGGCTGAACGTTCAGTTTGGAAGCGAATGGCAACCGATCCCCGGGCTCGGCATCGGACCCTTCTTCAGCTTCGCGTTGGGGAGCTTCGACAGCGTCGAAGAAACGTGCCTCAACGAGTTCGAGTGCCCCAAGGCCGAGCGGCGCGTCACGACGAACCTCGATTCGCGCTTTCACGGTTGGGTGAGTGCAGGCTTACGCATCATCACGTTGCCGTGACAGGCAAACGTCGACGAGAGCTCCAACGCGTCGGGAACGTCCCGCGACCGGCAGCCCCAACGGCAAAGCCGTCACGTCATCAGATTGTCGGGATTGCCATTACGTCGTCAGCACGCGAAACTGCCCGCGATGAACCAGCTCTCGCACAACCTGGCGGCGAACCTGCGGCGTTTGCGGGAGAATCTGGGGCTGAGCCAGCAGCAAGTCGCAAACAACGCGGGCATTCCGCGACCGACCTGGGCGAATCTCGAATCCGGTGAAGCCAACCCGACGATTTCCGTCCTGACCAAGGTGGCCGCGGCGCTCAACGTCGACGTCGAATCACTGCTTCGCCCCCCGGCTTCGGTCGTGCGTATCGTCCCCGCCGAGTCGCTGCCCTCGAAGCGACGCGGAAAAGTGTCCGTCCGCAGCCTGTTGCCCGAGCCGATGGTGGGGCTCGAATTGGAACGCCTGGTGCTGCCGGTAGCAACTCAGCTGCACGTCGCTCCCCACGCGCGCGGGTCGCGCAAGTATGCAACGTGCGAGGTCGGCGAGATCGAACTGGTGGTGATGGGTGTCGCGCACCCAGGCCGTGCCGGAGACGTCTTGGTGTGTCGCGGCGATCAACCCCACACCTTTCGAAATGTCGGACGAAGCCCGGCCGTCGTGTACTGCGTCGTGTCGTTTGCCGGTAGCGACTGAACCCGCGCCAGGTCGCAGCGCAAGTCGACCCAGGGGCCAAATCGCCGGGCCATGGACGGCGCCTCAAACCAGTTTTAGAACGATGGCATCCCGACCCCCGGGATATGACGGCACCATGGCGCCCCCAAACGAGGTCGAAGCGGGCGACACCCTCGACGACGAGCTGCACCCGCACCTGGAGGTCCGCACGCCCCCCACCACTCTGGCCGTTTCTGCGCCAACCCAGCAGAGCGGCAGTGTCGTCACGCGGCCCGTTTCCTCGAAGTCGCAACTGATGACCGTCGCCCGGGCCAGCTACGAGTTCGGCGACGAGGTGGCTCGAGGTGGTTTGGGGAGGATCCTCCGGGCGCGGGACCTGCGGCTCGACCGTGAAGTCGCCATCAAGGAACTCTTGCGTCCGACACCGGGCAGTGAGGCGCGCTTCCTGCGGGAAATCGAAGCGACGGTCAAGCTGCAACACCCCAACATCGTCGCCATCCACGAGGCAGGGCGGTGGCCTGACGGACAGCTGTTTTACGCGATGAACTTCGTGGCGGGCAAGACGCTGCTGGACGTGCTGTCCGAGGCCAAGACGCTCAGCGCGCGGCTGGCGCTGCTCACGACGGTGATCGACGTGGCCGAAGCCGTCGCCTTCGCTCACAGCGAAGGCGTCGTGCACCGGGACTTGAAGCCAGCCAACGTCCTCGTCGGCCGCTTCGGCGAAACGGTGGTCATCGACTGGGGCCTGGCAAAACTGTTGAATGCCGACAGCGATACCCAGCGAAGTGACACGCCCTCGTTCGGCATTGCGGGTCACACTCGCAGCGGTCACGTCGTGGGGACTCCGCCGTACATGCCTCCCGAGCAGGCCGCAGGTCAGGAGGTCGACCGCACCTGTGACGTCTACGCGTTGGGGGCGATTCTCTATCACGTGCTCAGCGGCCGCGTGCCCTACGACGACACACGCCCGGACAAGCTCCTCGAGAGAATACGCACCGAGCCACCGACACCGTTGGGACAACTGGAACCGGAGCTGCCACCAGATCTGCTCGCGATCGTCGACAAAGCGATGTCGAGGGAGCCCCGGAACCGGTACCCATCCGGTCAGGAAATGGCCCGCGAACTGCAACTGTTCGCACGCGGGCGCTTGGTCAGCGCGTACACCTACCGCGTTCGAGACTTGCTGACGCGCTTCGTACGCCGCAACGTCGCCGCCGTCGTGACAGCAGCAGTGGCGCTGTTGGTGTTGCTGGTCATCGCGTCGTACAGCATCGGTCAAGTTCGCACCGAGCGCGACAGCGCTCGGCAGAGCGAGAGCATCGCCAAAGAGCAACTGGAGCTGGCAGAACGACGCGCTCGCGAGCTGATCGTCGCCCGAGCTCTGACCTTGGCCGACTCCGATCCGACAGCAGCGGTCGCTTCGCTCAAGCAACTCGAGCATCCGCCGCACGGCGCGGCGAGCGTCGCGGCCCGCGCCGAAGAATCGGGCGTGGCCCGCTGGGTGTTGCGGGGCCACACCGATTCGATCAACTGCGTCGACGTCTCGCCGGACGGAACCAGATTGGTCTCGGGCAGCGAGGACTACACGCTGGCGGTGTGGGAACTCGGCTCGGACATCCCCGTTTCCCTGCGTCACCACACCGACCGGGTCGCCGACTGTCGCTTCTCGCCCGATGGCAAATGGATGGCGTCAGCGAGCTACGACGGACACGCGACGCTGTGGTCGATCCCAGCGCTCGTTCCCACGACGCTGCCCACTCACCCGGGCGCAATCAAGTCCGTCGCGTTCTCCCCCGACAGCCAGTACCTGGCCAGCGCCAGCTCGGACGACCGCGTCGGTTTCTGGCGAATCGCAGACCACAACTACGCCGACTACCCCGCGCCGAACGTGCGCAAGCCCTTGCTGGATTTTCGCGAACAGGACCGTCTGCTGTCGGGACCGCATCACGGGGTCATGCGGTTGTGGAGTCTGGACGGCAGCTACGTCGAGTCGCCGAAGCTCGACGCGCCGCTGACCGTCGCTCGCTCCTGGGACTCACCGACGTCCATCGTCGTCGGCTCCTCGCTTGGGGGGATCTTCGAGTGGGACGCGGCTGCGGGCACGATCTCCGAGGTGGCCCGCGCGGGCGCGACGATCACCGCGATCTCCACCAGCACCCACGAACCGGGCTACGCCGCGGTCGCGACGATGGAGGGCGACGTGCTTCAAGTCGATCTTGCCCGGCGCACGACGCGGCGCCTGATGCGGCATCAAGAACGCGTGTTGGCGCTTCGAGTCTCCCCCTTTCAACGGTTCATCGCTTCGGGCGGCTGGGATCGCCAGGTACACGTGTTCGACGTCACCACGGACGACTCGCGTCACCTGCGGGGACATACCGACGTCATCAGCGAGCTGATGTTCACCCCGGATGAAAACTACCTCATCACCGCTTCGTGGGACAAGACCGTACGGGTCTGGCCCCTGCGCAACGAACTGCACGACCGGCGCAGCGTGTTGTTGGGACACGACGTCGGGGTGCACAGTGTGCGTTTCTCACCGGATGGCAAGTGGTTGGTCAGCGGTGGTCACGACAACACCGTGCGACTGTGGGACTTGCGGGACAAGACCAGCAAGACGTTGCGAGGGCACACCGATCACGTCTATCGAGCGATATTCTCCCCCGACGGCAAGTACATCGCGTCGTCGAGCGACGACCGCACCGTGCGCATCTGGTCCACCGCGGATGCAACACAGCATCGCGTGTTGGAGGGTCATGAGGCCGACGTCGAAGAGCTGGCCTACTCCCCGGATGGCACCACGCTCGCCTCCGCGTCGGAAGATCACACGGCGCGAATTTGGGACACCACGACCGGCGAATCGAGCGTGTTGTACCACGACCATTCGGTCACCGGTGTCGTCTACGACCACAGCGGCGCGCGCCTGGCTACGGGAAGCCGAGCTGGCGACGTGCGTCTGTTCGACGTCTCGAGCCGTCAAGAGATCGCCCACTATCGCGATCACGCCGGAGAGGTATACGCCGTTTCGTTCTCCCCCGACGGTCGTTGGCTCGCCTCCGTGGACAAAGCCGGCGCCCTGGTGATGCGGGATCTGAACTCCAAATTGACACTGCGTTGGAGTTCGCTCCCCGGTGCTCATGGCATGGCCTACTCACCGGATGGGCGTTGGATAGCGGTCTCCGGCGCCACCCCCCACCTGTGGCTGTGCGCGGTTCCGGACGGCGCCTGTTCGGAACTGCGCGGACACGAGAGCATCGTTCGGGGCATGCGCTTCACTCCTGATTCGAAGCTCCTCGTGACGGGAGGGGGCGACGGCGAGACGTTCGTATGGGACGTCGAATCGCGGGAGTACCGCATCTTTCGAGGACACCGAGCACCGGTCTTCGACGTCGACGTTTCGCCCGATGGCGCGTGGATAGCGACCGGTAGCGGCGACGCGACGGTACGCCTGTGGCCTACCATTCCCCCGCCGGCAGCCACAAACCTGAGCGCGACGCTCGATTCACTCACTTCGGAAACCGTACCCGACATCATTCCGCGCGGACCGAGCGCCAACCGAAGCGGCCCGGCCCAGAGTCGGGATTGAGCCTGGGGGGGCGCTCGGTATACTGACGACGAATGGCCGCAACCATCGGGCAAACACTGGTCGACGACGAGTCGGGCCAGTCAGCAACGCAGTCGACGCGCATCGGGAGCGCGTTGTTCGTGTTGTTGGAAGGAGAGCGCCCCGGCGCGATGTCGACCCGTCACGCACTCGACAAGATCAGCAACGTGACGCTCGGTCGGGGGAGCAGCCGCTCTGCCGAGCGCCCCGCCCGCGCGAAGGTCGGAGATCTGATCGTGCGTTTGCCGGACAAGCGCATGTCGTCGTCCCACGCGGTGATGGCAAAGGTGCGCGACCAGTGGTTCGTCGAAGACAGCAACTCCCGCAACGGCACGCGCGTCAACGGCGAACTCGTCAAGCAGCACGCGCTCGTGGACGGTGATCTCATCGAGCTGGGCCGCTCGGTGCTCTTGTTTCGTTCCCGGGTCGGTTTGGACGGCCCGGACGACCTCGATTGCCTGCAATCGTCCGATACGGACACACTGACCTTCAAGGCGGACCTGGCCCGCTCCTGGGAGGAGCTGCGTCAGATCGCACCGTCCAAAGACATCGCGATTCTGATCAACGGCGAAAGCGGCACGGGCAAGGAAGTCCTGGCGCGGCAGATCGCCAAGTGGTCCGGGGTGCGGGGTGACTTCGTCGGTGTCAATTGCGGCGCGCTGCCGGCCAATCTCGTGGAAAGTGAACTCTTCGGGTCGGTGAAGGGAGCCTTCTCCGGCGCGGAGAACAACCGCGTCGGCCTGGTGCGCAGCGCCAACGGCGGCTGCCTGTTCTTGGATGAAATCGCGGACCTTCCCCTCAGTTCCCAAGCGGCGCTGCTGCGCGTGCTGCAGGAACGTGAGGTGACCCCGATCGGCGCAACCCGCCCCTACCCGGTCGACTTGCGCGTCGTATCTGCGACGCATCAAAACCTCGATCAAGCGGTCGCGTCGGGGCGTTTCCGCCACGATCTCTTCGCACGCATTGCGGGTTTTCGCTGCCACCTGCCGCCGCTGCGCGAACGCAAGGAAGACCTCGGGATACTCATCGGTCGCATCCTGGCGCGCAGTAGTGACGAACTCGGCAACGTCACGTTCGCGCCCGAAGCCGTCAGAGAACTCGTCGCATACGACTGGCCGTTGAACATTCGCGAACTGTCCAACGTGCTGCGCACCGCGGCACTGCTGGCTCGCGGCGAACCCATTCAACGCATTCATCTTCCACAAACCATGCTGGACGGCACGTCGGTGAGCGTCGCGCCAGATCTCTCCAACGAACAAGCCGAACATCGCGCGGAACTGCTCGTGCTGCTCAACAAGCATTCCGGCAACGTCAGCGCGGTCGCTCGCGAAGTCGGCAAAGCGCGAACACAGATCCAGCGTTGGATGAAACGCTACGCCATCAAGCAGGAAGAGTACCGATAGCTCGCGGCACGGCCCGGTGAGCGTGCCTGCGACCCAAGCCCCGCACTGACTTCAATCGCAACGAACGACGACGACGTCAGCCGTCGGTCAACGCAGCTTGGATGACGTCGAGCAGCGCTTCGAGACGATAGGGCTTCTGCAAGTAGCCCGCGAAATCCGCGTTGCCCGCTTCCTGCACCGCCTCGTTGCGCGAATACCCCGAGGTGAGCACCATCGGCGCGGAACAACCGAGTTCGCGAGCGCGCAGCAATACTTCGACCCCGGACAGATCAGGCATCGAAAGGTCGACGATGACCAAGCGAAACCCTTCCGGATGTCGCTGGATGAGCGACAGCGCTTCGCTGCCGCTGCCCGCAACTTCGACCTCGAAGCCGTGCTGATCCAACACCAAACCGGTCAGACGCGCCACCGACGGTTCATCATCGATCACGAGCACTCGCCCGTGCCCTCGGAACGTCACGCCTTGGACGAAGTCAGGATCCCCTCCTGTCGACGTTTCGTCTGTTCCTTCGTCCGCCACCGGGAAGTACACCTCAAACCAAAGGCCCGTGCCCGAAGGACGGACTACCCTCAAACCGCCACCCTGTCGATGCACTATTGCCAGACACTCGGAAAGAGCCGTTTCGTCCGCCGGGTCGAACCGCGGGCTGCGCAGCAAATAGGCCGCTCGGGAACTGTCAAGCAGTGCCCGCAGCCGCGCCGCATCCGATTGGCCCGAGGGCGCGGGGACGGACAGCACCACGCACGTTTCAGCGACCGGCCTGCGCCCCACGAACGGCTCCACGGCGTCGTCCGGAAGCACGGACACCTCACGCAGCTCGATCGTGGCGTCGACCTCGTCGGGTCGCTGCCCGATACCGACGCTCAGCAACGCCGAGATCACTCGCCGCAGCGCCCCGGCATCGCCGCGAACCGGCGGGACCTCACCTCGAACGGTGAGCAGCGCCAACCCCTTTTCCCCCCCAACCTGGACGAGACCACTTCGAACGATGCCTTCGAGGGCGACGGACCCGCGCCTCGAACGCCTCACGCCAGCAGAACCAGCGCCGCGACGCCGTGACGAATCGTGACCGGCTCGCCCGCCGCTCCCTGCACTCAGCGGTGCACCGGACGACGGTTGATCCGCCGCGCGAAATCGGGCTTCCCCCAGGTGTTCCCCAATACCCATAACATCGAGTCTAGCTCGTCTGGGTCCCGAACGGGAGCCCTCGCTTCGGGTTTTTGTGTCGCAACAACTGGACGCAAAGGTGGTGTCGAGTCCTCGCAGAGATTCACTCACACTGCCGGAACGCGCGGAGTGTCTCGTACTCGTCGAATTGGTGCGCAAAGTCAGCTCGAGCCGCAAAAGCGGCGGAGTCGACCACCAGCGAATACTTCAGGTGACTAATCGCTCCGCGGGGGAGCTTCGGCAGGCCGAACCTGCCGAGAAGAAAAGGGAGAACCGACTCGGGGATCGCGACCGCATGACGCCCGGCTTCGGCGATCAACACCGACAGTGGAAGCGGGCGTGGCCCCGCGACGTTGAACACCCCGTTGAGGCGACGCGAAACCGCGGCACAAACCGCCCGCGCAGCGTCGTCCTCGTGCATGAATTGGAAGAGCGGATCAAACCCCAACACCGTGGGCACTTTGGGTCCGCGCAGGAAGTCGGCGAGTGTTCCATGACGGCTGGGGCCGAGCGTGTAACACAGCCGCAGCACGACCGTGCCGATGTCTGGGTAGCGCCACAACGCGGAGCCGGCGAACAGGTCTGCCGCAACGAGGTCAGCCAATTCGGGAAAGTCTTCCGCGGCCATCGGCGGCTCGTCTTCGGAGTGGTACAGCGGCGAATCAGCGGTGGCTCCGTAGTAGGTGTGCCGACCCACGAACACCGCATGAGCAACACCGTATCGGTGGCAGTAGTCGATTGCCGCCTTCGTTCCACCCAGGCTCAGTCGGTGTTGTTCTGGTTCGGATAGATGCAGATGGGTTACCGTGGCCATGTGCACCAGCGCGTCGGGCCGCTCCGTACGGAACACGTCCTCGGCGGCGCGCTTGCGCAAGTCCGCTTCGATCACTTCGACGCCGTCTGGGGCACCACCCCACGGACGTCGGTCGATGCCGAGCACGGTGTGCCCCTGCACCACGAGCTGTTCGGCGATGAGCCGCCCCAGACGCCCCGAGACACCGGTCACCACGACTTTCATCGGCGCCTCTCGTCAATCTTACCTAGTTCGAGTAGCGCCAGGATCTCGGCTTTGACACGATCCACCAGGTCCAAGATCGTGCGGTCGTCCTCTTGACCGTTTCCTTCGAACGACAACGGCAAACCGAAGCGAATGGTGAGCCGCGCCGGCAGAGGAAATGGCACCACGTAGGGCGTGATCGGCACGTACGGAACGCCGAACAGTTTGCCCAACCAATAAACGTTGGCGACCGTGGGGACGGCATCCGCCGCGCCGAGCACGGCAACGGGAATGATTGGACACTTCATCTCCAGCGCCAAGCGAACGAACCCCGTCCCGAAGCGTACGAGTTCGTGCCGCTGCTTGTACAGCTTGGCGGTGCCCGCGGTACCTTCGGGGAATACCATCAGCAGGCGCTCGTCGGCGAGCAACCGGCGCGCGTGCTGTGGTAACCCGGTGAGCTGACCCACTCGCGCGGCCCACGTCGACATGTAGGGCAGGCGCGCGATGAACTTGTCCGCCATCCCGTGCACCAGTCGCGGCGGCTGCATTTCGAAGAAGCACGCCGCGGCAAGCATCGACGCGTCGACCGCATACCCGCCGGAGTGATTACACACCAGCATCGCCCGGCCTTGCGTCGGCACGTTTTCGATCCCCCCACAGCGCACCGAGAAGTAGGTACGGTAACAGTGCCCCAGCGCCGTTGCGGCGGTTCGCAAGTACTTCTTCGAGACGCCGTACGGGTCCACACCTGCGGCGTTGAACGGAACCTGCAGCTGGTCCAGGCGCTGTTCGACCTCCCGAGACAGTGCTGACATGGTCCCGGTCTACCATTGTCGCGCCGGACGCGAAACGCCGCAGACGCGCTGGCGCTTCGGTTTGTTCGCGCAAGGTCCCGCGGACGCGTCGAAAGCACCAAGCGCGTGCGATCACCGCTGGTGATTTGCCGAAAGCCGGGCAATCATCGACCCATCGAAAACGTGCACGACGAACAGTACGCTCACGACAGCACACGGCTTCGGGTGCTGACCTGGAACATCCACAAAGGCGTCGGCGGAGTCGACCGGCGCTACGACATCGATCGCATCATCGCCGTACTGCGCTACTACGACCCGGACATCGCGTTACTTCAAGAGGTCGCCAAGGGCATGCCGTCCTTGCGCAACGATGACCAAGTCTCGCTGCTCACCGAAGCATTTGCGGGGCACGCCGCGTTTCACCCGGAACACCAGTTTCGCCGGGGTGGCTACGGCAACCTGATCCTATCGCGTTGGCCGTTGTTCGACATCACGCACATCGACCTGACCGTGGGCTTTCGAAAGCAACGTGGCCTCGTCCAAGCGCACGTCCGCGCCCGCTGGAGTGGTCGCCAACGGACGATCGTCGTGCACAACCTGCACCTCGGGCTGGCAGGCAGCGAACGCGACAAGCAACTGCGACGCTTCATCGAATGCCACCCGTTCAAGCGCTTGCACAGCCAAACGCCGCTCATCGTCGGCGGCGACCTGAACGATCTGTGGGGGAGCCTCGGGCCCAAGCACCTGTTGCCCAGCGGCCTTCACCGCGCAGGCCCGTTGAGCAACACGTTCCCCGCAGCCTACCCGGTACGCCCCCTGGACGGCCTGTTCTACCGCGGAGCGTTGAGCATTCGCGACCACGCGGTGGGGCGCTCACGCCTGGCACGCTCGGCTTCCGACCACCTACCGTTGTTCGCGGATTTCGACTTGTATTGAGGAAGTGCACAGGGCTCTCGTTCGGCGAAAGTCGCGTCCAACGTCTCCAGTCGCAACTCCTGCTGCGGGTACGACTGCGGGAGCCGCCTCAGCACCTTCGAGGCCGCGACAACGCAAACGTGACGCCACCAAGTTCGCCGTCATGGCGTAACGGCAAGCGCTCACCGCTTCGGCTCGGTTCGCAGCGTGTGCCACCGTGCGAGCACGGTTGCACTGCGCCCGGGCCGTCTTCGCGTCGTGTGTGAACCCATGCCGATCCACAGAGCCATCCAGGCGTCCGCTATGCACGCATCGATGGCCTGAACCTGACGCTCGAACCCGCTCCTTGCAAACAGATCATCGGGCATGCGCAACTGAACCGCTGCACGATCTTGGTCGGGGTGAGGCCGAACGACGGAGCGGCAGCGGCAGCTCATGGCACGCCCAGGATTGGCACTACAGCCCGCAGCGCGCTTGAACCCCGCCGTGTCGGATACGGCGCCCGATCCCGTTTGTACGAGCTCAGCTGCACTCTGTACGGGGCCGGATTCGATTTGTACGAGCTCAGCTGCACTGTATACGGGGCCGGATTCGGTTTGTACGAGCTCAGCTGCAGTCTGTACGGGCCTCGCCGCGAATTGCCCGGCTCGAGCTGCGGTTTGTGGGAGCCGCGCCGCGAAGCGTGTGACGCGCGCCGGCAACCTACGAACTCAACTGCGGTTCGTGTGAGCCGTGCCGCAAGGTGTTTCACGGTACCCCGCTTTCGGATGAAGGCCGCGTACGTCTTGCAGAGGCGTGCCGGCGATTGCGGAACGAACGCCGACGCGTCACGGACAGTGTCTCCCGGCGTTTCCCACCGGGGTGTCCCCCAGCCGCCGCGACGCCAGCAGCGGTTGGCCCGCGTTCGCGATGGCTCCCAGATCTGCGATCAGGTTGACGTCGACGGTCAGGGGGTGGGTCCGGAGTTCCCCGAGCTCGGGGCATTGCCGTCGTCGGCGGGATCCTCCGGAGCGCCAGCACGGCCGCGGCGGTCGAGTATCTCGCGGTATTGCCGCGCTCGCGAGCCAAATGTCGCGCGTACCGCGCGACGGAAGCGAACGAGCACTGGACGCAGTTGGCCTTCGGCCTGCTCGCGCTTGATGACTGTGTCCTGCAGGTTCTTGAGAGCCCCTGCGCTCTCCGTGTACTCTTTTTCCGCGGCTTCCAACACTGGGCTGTAACTTGCCAAAACCGGCGCCGCCCACTGAGGATCGGCTCTGCCCAGCGTGTTCTCGAGATCCTCGGCGACATTGAGCAAGTCGTCCGGGGTTCGAAACTGCGAAGCCGCCTCGTAACTGATACCGAGCTTGCCGGCAGTCACTTCACGCATCTGATCGTATACAGAGCTCAACGCTTTCAACGCGACGGCGCTCTCCACCCCTTCCCTCTTCGCAACTTCCTCCGCCGCCAACACCGCGTCATCAGCCACGGTGAAAGCATCGCACTGGGCGATCATCTCCGGCGCGAGAATTGCGAGCGCGATGTATTCACCCTCGGTTGCGAGTGCCGCCTGCGCCGTAGCCTTGATGCGCGAAACCTGACGTCGAGTAAACTCCATGCTTTGAGATGCCATGATCCCCCTTCCTTTCGATGAACGAGGCGCATCAGATACCAGTGCAAAGAAATGCGATCAAGCACCCACCATTGATAAACTCGACCATTTGCTCGGTGAAACGCACCAGCCCGTGTTTTCTCCCAAGCACCACACGTGCGCCTCAAAAGTTATCATCACGTCGAACTGAGGCACTCCACAGGATCATCCTCGCCGACGAGGACTACGCTCAGAGCCGTTGGCCTTGGCGGGTCGAATTGCAGAGGTTGCTTCTTCTTCTGAACCGCACGGCACCGAGATCGCCAGAAATCTCAGCTGCTGCAACGCGTCGGATGCATGCAGAAGCACAGACCCGTTGAGGTTGTCTCGTTTGGCGGTCTTGGCGCTTTGGCGGTTCGCCCTGCACTGTTGCGAGCGCTTCTGGGTTTCGGCGATGAACCTCCGTCTTGGTCTCCGGAATCACTTTGAGTTGGGGCGCTCAGTACACAGTGGCCCCCCACGCGGCATAGCGACAACCAGTACGTGGTCAATGCCCCTGCTGGATGAGTTGCGCAATGGGTTCCCTGCCGCGACGTCGCGGCGCGGACATCTGCGATCCGCGTCGATTGCGGCGGCGTGAAGATTCGTAGTACTCAGCACGACGATGCGCCGCTGGATGAACGAGACCACCCACGGCTTCCACCGCCGACGCCCCGCAGCACGAATGACGGACGAAGAACAGATTGCCGGGTTTCCCGACGCTTTGGGCAGTCTGTGCCGTGAAGCGCACGGCGTTCGACTGAGCCTGTGGTGGTTGGGCTGTGACTGCTGGAACCCTCGCCTGCGCTTCCTGTACGGCTTCGCGATCCCGTCTCGCCAGCGGGACGCGGACAAGTGGGTCCACCAAGACGTGCTCGACCATCTGCACCTCCTGGCCAACTACGAGTGGGACAGTCGAGCGCTGTAGTCCATCGTGCTGGTCCGGATGCCTGAAATACCGAACCGTCGAACCGCCTGCAACTCCGCGAGAACCGCTCGTTGTGGTCACGCATCCACACGCGCCTTGCACCTCGGCGAGGCGACACCGAGCGACACAGCAGACTACGTGGCACATCGCCTCCAGGTCGCGGGCGGGGGAACTCGACAACAAACGACCTCACAGCGGCAGTACTCGCGACCACCTCGACCTTGGCCAGCCCCGCAGTCTCCGCACGTTTCAATCCGCGCGGCCGCTCGAGTTTGGACAACCGGTAGATGATCGAACTCGCGAGCTCCACCGCTTTGCTGACACGCGACGGTCCCCAATCGGGCTCCGCAGGCAGCGCCAGAACACCTCGGCGAAGCTCATCTGAGTACTAGTGGACGCTGAAGCTGACAAAGGCGAGCGGTCATCTGTGACCATCACTCGCCCTTGTTCGTCAGGCTCCGCCCGGCTTCGCGCCTTTGCAGCTTAGCTCAACCATTTTTGAAAGTAGGCGGCGCTGAGCTCCTCCTCGAAAAGCTCAGGAGCCTTGTCGCGGTTTTCCAACCACCACCGCCCCAGTCGATTGACCTCTCGCTGAGCGCGTTTGGTTACTTCGACCCGCACCGTAGCGCTCGCAGCTCGGCCAAGGATTCTTCTGCGCTGATCACTCGGTCTGCTTCGGAATCGTCCAGACCCTCTTCGATCGCTGCGTGCAGCTGCGCTCGCTCTTCAGGGTCCAGATCATCACCATCGACGACTTGCAGTTGCACCTCGGCTCCCTCGGGGAGCTGTGCGGGTTCGTCGATGACGTAGCGACCGTTTTCAACGCGGGCTTTGAGCGCGTGCATGGTGGGCAAGTTACCATATTGCTTGGCCATCATCGACGTGCTCGTCATCGGCCGCTCCCCACCGGGGTATTTCCGCCCCTGCGAGCGCGTGGGAGGGCCAGGGGCACGCGCGCGAGCGGCGCGCTCCACGCCGAGAATTCGCCGCCTTACGCCACTGCCCGCGCTTCCGCGCCGCCCACGGCCCCGTCTGGCCCAGCGCTGGGTTAGCCGGCGTGACCGCGCAGCGCGTTCGTGAAAGGTCGCTCACGACGACGCCATCTCCGCTTCGACCTCCGCCACGAGCTGCTGCCGCAACTCGTCCTCGCTCAGGGGAGGCTCACTCGCGTCGGTCTTCTTCAGCGGCCGTAGCTCCCGCGAGGCGGGTAGGTCACAGCATGCACAGCCTTCAAACGCCGAATCGACACCTGGGTGTAAATCTGCGTCGTCGATAGCTCCGCATGACCCAGCATCTCCTGGAAGTGCCGGATGTCCGCGCCGTTCTCCAACATCAGGGTCGCCATCGACAAGATACGCTGTCAAGCACACACCATGAAGGTTCCTCCCGTCTGCAACAAACGTAGACCTACTTAGACTGCGTGACGGTTCGACGAACCTGATAGTCTCAGGTTAAGCCTGAGCCCCGCAGTCTAACCCAATTGGAGTTTCACCGACTTCGCCAGCGACAGGCGTCGCTTGACAATTCGTTGGGTAGAACCAGGCCTCTCGTGAGCGAACCCAAGCGCTTGCTGCGAGGCGAATCGGAGGCGCCACATCCCACCGGTCAGGTGCGAGTTCGATGGCTCAGTCCGCGCGCCGCTGAACGACGCCCCCATGGGGCGCTTGCCGGTGATCGTCGTGGCTCCCCCGAAGAACGACGTGGAACCCAAGGCCACTTGTCGACTCAACGCCGATGTGATCTACTCGCCTCCCGTGAAAGTGCTGGTCCTGAGCGCGGCGCAGCTGACGGGCCTCGTGCCCATGGCGCAGGCGAGCGAAGCGATGAAAGCAGCCTTCGCCGAACTGTCGGGCGGACGCGCGAGCGCGGCGCCCCGGGTGCACGTCGACGTGGCCGATGCCGCCGGCAAGACCCTCATCATGGGAGCCCACGTCCCGGGACAGGGCTTGGCTGCGAAGGTCGTGTCGGTGTTTCCCAACAATCGGGAACGCGGGTTGCCGACCATCATCGGTTTCGTGTTGGTGTTGGATCCGAGCACCGGCGAACCGTTGGCACTGTGCGATGGAACGTACCTCACCGCGCTCCGTACCGGCGCCGGCACGTGTGCGTCGATCGACCTGCTGGCGAGACGGGATGCGCGCGTGGGGGCGCTGATCGGAGCGGGTGGACAAGCGCCATTGCAGCTCGAAGCGATGGACACGGCGCGACAGCTCGAACAGATCGCCGTCCATTGCCCGACGGCTAGCCACGCACAGCGGCTCGTCGAGCAGATGCAGCCTCGAACCCGTGCCCAGCTTCGCGTCGCGTCCAGCCCACATGACGCTGTGTCGCAGGCCGACGTGGTCGTGGCCACGACGAGCTCGTCCACACCGGTGTTCGATGGCGCCGATCTGCAACCGGGAGCCCACGTGACGGCCATCGGCAGCATCACCCGCGCGATGCGCGAGGTCGACGAAGTGGTCATCGGCAACTCGCGGATCTTCGTCGATTCGGTACCGGGCGTCTTGCAGGAAGCAGGAGAGCTGCTGCACGGCATCGACGCGGGCATTACGAGTGCGGCGCAGTGGACGGAGCTGGGGGCGGTCGCCGCAGGCACGGCGCCCGGTCGGCGCTCAGACGACGAGTTGACGTTCTACAAGTCGGTGGGCAACGCCGTCCAGGACGTCGCCATCGCCCAGCTGGCACTGGCGGCGGCTGAACGGGAAGGTCGAGGCACGTGGCTGGAATTCTGAGGCGCGATGGAGCGCAGTGGCATGCACCTGCCGGCTGGCAACGCATCACCACCATCGATGCGCACACGGCTGGCGAACCGCTTCGGGTGATCACCTCGGGCATCCCCGAGCCCGTGGGTTCGACGATGCTCGCCAAACGCGATTGGATGCGGCAGAACCAGGACCACCTGCGGCGCGCCTTGATGCTCGAGCCGCGCGGGCATGCAGACATGTACGGTTGCCTGCCGACGGATCCGGTGACCCCGGACGGCGATTTCGGCGTGTTGTTCTTACACAACGAAGGCTACAGCACGATGTGCGGCCACGGCATCATTGCCGTCACCAAGGTCGTCCTCGATTGCGGGCTCGTTGCGAACCAAGACGTCCTGCGCATCGACACTCCCGCGGGTCGTGTCACGGCCGTCGCGAACGCCGAGTCGGGCAGCGTCGAAAGCGTGTCGTTCAAGAACGTCCCCTCGTTCCTGTTGCACTCGAAGCGAACGGTCGTGGTCCCACAGCTCGGCGACGTGTGCTGCGACATCGCATTCGGCGGCGCCTTCTACGCGTACGTCGACGGCGCGGCGCTGGGCTTGACCCCGGATGCCCCCCGCCCCCTGATCGACGTCGGCATGAGGATCAAACACGCCGTGATGGATCAGGTGCCGATCGTTCACCCCGAGGGCGATGCCGACTTGAACTTCCTGTACGGCACCATCTTCGTCTGGCCGGGACAGGACGGCGTACACAGCCGCAACGTCTGCATCTTCGCCGACGGAGAGGTCGACCGCAGCCCGACGGGGACCGGAGTGAGCGGGCGCGCGGCAATTCACTTCGCCCGGGGTGAAGTGCAACTCGGGCAGACGATGACCATCGAAAGCATCATTCGTAGCCGCTTCGACGTTCGGGCAGTCGAAACCACCACAGTGGGCTCGCTTGCCGCCATCGTGCCGGAAGTCACGGGCAGTGCGTTCATCACCGGGCGCCACGAGTTCTTGATCGACCCGAGCGATCCTCTCGCCGACGGCGTCTTCCTGCGCTGACGGCCTCCAAACCTCGAAGGCGACCGCAGCTGGACCGCGCCGGCAGGACACCAGAGTAGGTTGACTTGTCGCGCCGACAAACGTGAACGCTAGGCCGCAAGCAACGCCCTGAGCGCCGGTTGCACGACGTCGTGTAGGCCCTGGGCTTGCAAGTCGCTCAACTGTTCGGGCTCGAGCCCCACTCGCAACGCCAGCTCGGCGCTGTCCAGCGGCTGACGCGGGGAGCGAAGCGCTCGAACGACCGCATCGCGCACGTCGCTGCCGCCGACGTGCAACGCCCACGCGACGATTCGGTAAGCGAGCGCTGCGTGTCGGGCCTCGTCTTGGGCCATCGTTTCCAAGGCACTGCGCGCTTGCGGATCCGCAGCTCGACGTGCGGCTTCGCGCGCGGCATAGGCGCCCAGCGTCTCGTTGACGCACCCCTCGCACACGGCATCCGTCGCGAGTTCGACGAGCGATACGTTGACGTCGACGGGTCGGGTGAACGGAAAAGGCTCGAGCGTGACACCCGTCGCACCCCAGCGTTCAGCCATGGCGAGACACACCCGCGTGTGGCGCACCTCGTCGAGCGCCGCCCGATGCGCATCTTCCAGCAATTCGATGGGAGCCCCCAACGCCATGAGTTGCAGCGACAGTCGAGAAAACGCTGCGACCGAGGAATGCTCACCTGTTGCGGCGTTCACCCAGGCTCGCGCCGTCGCTGCCCCGGACAATCGGAGGTTTGCCGAGCGCACCTTTGCCGCGCGCACGTTCGACGACAGTGTCTTTCCCTGCTCGCGGAAGGGCCTGCCGACGGCACAGTGAGAGTTGGGATCCGGATCTATCGTGCTGACGTCGTAGCAACAGGCAGCAAAGGTCTTGCCGTCCTGACCCGTCAACTCGGTAAGCGTTCCGGGGCCCCGCTTGTCGACGATCTTGTCGTCGCAGTTCAGATGCAAGAACAGCTCCTCGAGTTTCAAGTCGTCGGAATGAGGGCACTGGGTTGTCATCGCATCCACGGCCATGCAGCCCGTACCGTCGCTCCGTTCCGGTTCGTCATCGCCGCAGGAAACGGCCAGGGCCGCCAAGATGGTCGCGAGCAAGGGATCACACTTCATGGTCGCTCCGTCGTCGAAAACGAGCCTAGCACAGATGGCAGCGGGCCTCGACGCTCTACCCCCGGGAGCGGTGGATCACTTTCGAGGCTCCCCCAGTACTCGACAGCAGCGCTCGGAACTCGACGGAAGCTCGACCCGAGCGAGGCAGAGACTCACCAGTTCGGGCGCACGGAGCATGGAACGCGGAACACCGCGCAGCCGCCACCAGCGCAACTTCACAGCCAAGCCCGAAACCAGTAGAGCACGCGCTCCGCGACGCGCTCTCCCAACGAACGAAATTGAAAGTCGTAGGCGTCGACCTCGATGCAATGACTCAAGTCGCGGTCAAACGCGTCCGCGACGATGCACGCAAAGGGTTCGTCGAGAATCGACAGATTCAGCTCGCGGTTGTTGAGAATCGAGACGTAGTCCAGGTTGAAGCTTCCGATGGTAGTCCAGCGCCGATCGATGACGGCAGTCTTGCTATGCAAGACGCTGGGTTGCCACTCGTGGATGCGCGCGCCATGTCGCAGCAGGCGCCCCCAGACCGCGCGACTCGCATGGCGTATGAGAGGCACGTCGCTGATCCCCGGAAGCATGATGGTCACCTCCACACCGCGCCGCAGCGCTGCCACCAGCGCAGCTCGGATCCGTCGATTCGGCACGAAGTAGGCATTGGCGATGAGGATCTCTTGTCGCGCCTCGCGAAGGCGCAGCAGATACGCGGCCAACACGCTGCGACGTTTGGCAAAGTTGGCCTGGTCCAGGACCGCAATCGGTATGCCGCCAGTGCCGACAGGCTCCGCATGCGGAAGAGCCATCCGCTCCCCCGTCACTTCCCCCCACGACCTGGCAAAAGACTCGCAGAGGCGACCGACGACAGGGCCACGCACGCGAGCCACGTCGTCGCGCCAGCCCTCGCCCCCGAGCGCCTGTGGCTGCCACTGATCGGCCAGGTTCATTCCACCAACGAAGGCGACCTGGCAGTCGACGATGAGCAGCTTTCTGTGATTGCGGCGTGTCAGCTTCAAGAGTTGCGCGCGATGAGCAAACGGACGCAGCGGGTTGTACTCGACGACCTGCGCGCCTGCGGCACGCAGCCTCGCAAAGCATTGTTGGTCGGTGGCGAACGACCCGAACGCGTCGTACATCACCCGGACTGCAACGCCTCGGTCCTGCGCACGCAGCAATGCGTCGAAGAAGAGCTGGCCAGTTTGATCCGATGCAAACCAGTACATCTCGAGCCAAACGAGTCGTTCAGCGGCATCGATCCCGGCCAACATCTTGGCGAACACGTCACCACCGTCGGTGAGCAGCTCGACCTCGTTCCCTCCGACGAAACGCTCCGCGCCCCTCGCGCGGGAGGCGAGGCGCCCCGATTGCCAGGACTGAATCGAAGTGTGTTGCATGCGGCGCCAGGTCGATGTCCGAGACCCGATCCTAAATGAGCGTTCGAGATTCGCGAACGCTCATTCGATGCAACAGAAAATGGGGTCGAGCCAGCGATTGCAACGGGGGCGGGTTCTCGGGCCCTGATCAAACGGGGGCCCGAAGAACTGCCCGACAATCGTGCTCGCCCATTTGGGAAGCATCGCTACCCCTGCGATGTCCAGAACGATCAAACGGGCGGAACGAGCCCCGCGACCATGCCCTGCGGGCCCAACTCACGGTGTCGAGGCCAATTGGGAGGGGCAAGCCCGGGCCCAGCCCCTGAGCCGTCCCGCGCTCTGGCTGGACCTAGCCGTCCCTTGGGCTGTAGTGTAGGCGCCAAGTTCTTGCTAGGTTGCCGCCATGAAGGCATCGGGCCCCTCCTCGCGCTGCGCTGGGCGATCGCACCTGGCTCGGGGTCGGCAGCTGACCCATCGCCGGCGGCCCACCGAATGGCGCTGGCGACCCGGGCAGCACCCGGGCGTCATCCAGTGGGCGTGGAGGCTCACGACCATGCTGAAGACTTCACGCGTGAAGCAACGCGCGTTACGCGCGATCGCTTTCCTGGCGGTGCTCGTGACCCTGTTGGTGCGGCCCTGCCCAGGCCAGGCACAGCCGCTGGACTGGGCCGACACTCCACCAGATCTCAAACCGTGGATCCCCTGGGTCCTGGACGGATTGGGTGATCAGGTCTGCCCAGTGGTCGGGGAGCACCCGGTGTGCGTGTGGCCGGGCCTGATGCAACTCGATCTCGACGGCACGTTGGGCCACTTCCGCCTGACCGTCGTGGTCGACCGCAAGGCGATCGTCGATCTTCCTGGCGCAGCACAGTCTTGGCCGCAGAACGTCGAGGTCAACGGCAGCATCGCGTTGGTGCTCGATCGTGATGGCGTCCCGGGCCTGTCGTTGGGCAAAGGCACGCACATCATCGAGGGCGACTACGTTTGGAACGCGCTGCCAGAGACCCTCCGGGTACCAGAACACGTCGGGCTCATCGCCCTGCGTCGAGACGGCGAGGTGGTGCAATTCCCCAAGCGTGATCCGCAGCTGCTGTGGTTGCGCGCGAGCGGTGTCAGCAGCGATGAACCGCAACGTTTGTCGCTCGAAGTATTCCGGCACCTGCACGACGGCGTGCCGTTCAAAGTCACCACGCGCTTGGCATTGCGCGTCGGAGGCAAAGCGCGGGAGGTCAACCTCGGCAAGGTGAGTCTCGCCGGTGGGAGCATCCTGAAGATCGCTTCAGCGCTGCCCGTACGCCTGAACGAAGACGAAACCCTCTCGGTTCAGGTTTACGCCGGCAGCCACAGCATCGACGTCGAGGCGCTGTTTGCGACCCCCCCTGGAAAACTGCAACCGGGAGCCCACGAAGATCCTTGGCCCCAGATAGAGACGTGGGTGCTCGCGCCCGACCCGAACTTGCGACAAGTGCAGGTGACGGGTGCTTCCCCGATCGATCCGAGCCGCACGAACCTCCCTCAGGAATGGCAGCAACTCGGCGCCTACTCGGTAGACAAGGCATCGACGGTCGACCTGGTCACGTCACGCCGCGGTGAGCCGGACAGTCCGCCCAATCGGCTGCGCCTGCAACGGGACATCTGGCTCGATCTCGACGCGGACGCGTACACCGTGCGCGACCGGATCACCGGTCAGATGAACCGCGATTGGCGTCTCGATCTCAACGTCGGTGAGCTGGGGCGAGTGCTGCTCGACGGCGAACCGCAACTGATCACGAACAATCCGTCGACGACCCGCGCCGGTGTCGAGCTGCGCAAGGGGCAGCTGTCCCTGGTTGCCGAGTGGCGTACCAAGGCCGTGGGGCGCGAGTTTCCGGCAGTTGGCTGGAGTCAAGACGTGCAGGAGCTGGGGGCCACCCTGCACGTACCTCCCGGTTGGGAGCTGATCAACGCAACGGGAGTCGATGGGCTCAGCCAGACGTGGTGGTCGAGCTGGGACCTGTTCTCGATCTTCTTCGTGCTGATCGTCAGTATCGCCATCGCGCAACTGACCCATGCCTCATGGGGAATGTTGGCGCTACTGACGCTCGTTCTCACCCACGACCAGACGGACGCGCCACGCTTTTTGTGGGCGGTGTTGCTGACAGCCATCGCCCTGCTGCGGGTGCTGCCCAAGGGCTGGCTGCGAAAGGTGGTCAGCAGCGCAACCGTGCTGACTGGCATCGCGCTGATGATCGTGCTGGTGGACTACACCGCATCGGAAGTACGCACGACGATCTACCCGCAAACCGCTGCGGAGGGTGTGACGCCGGCCTTTGGCGCCGCCCACGACGTTCCTCCCAGCGCTCCGACGCCATATTTGGAAGCAGACGAGAGCGAGCGCGCCGAAGTGAGTAGCTCGGGCGGACGCAAAGCGAAGTCGGTTGCAGACCAAGAACAAAAGCAGGCTCCCGCCGCGCCGCGGGTTCAGCGCCAGCAGGACCCGCAAGCCGTCGTTCAGACGGGGCCGGGCATTCCCGAATGGACCTGGCGCAATTGGTCGTTGAACTGGTCGGGCCCCGTTCACCGCGACCACAAAGTGCGGTTCTTGCTGCTGCCTCGCGCCGGAGGCGCGATGATCTCCGTGCTGCGGATCCTGCTCGGCGGAGTGCTCGCGCTGCTGCTGCTGCGCTTCGCCGCCTTCCAACTGAGAAACGCGCCGCTGCCCCGCCGTCGCTCCAACCCTGCCCCAGCGGCGCTGCTGTTGGGAGCCGTCAGCTGGCTCGGGGCGATGAGCTACACCGACTCCGCGCGCGCCGAGATCCCCAGTCAAGAGATGCTGGATCAGCTGCGCGAACGAGTCACGCGCAGCCCGTTGTGCGCACCGCATTGCTCCAGCGTACAGCGGATGGACCTGACCATCGCGGGTGACCAACTAGCCGTCACCAGCGAGGTGCACGTCGCCACCGACGGCAGTTTCCAACTGCCCGGGCCGTTCGAGAGCTGGGCCCCGGGAGAGGTCCGCATCAACGGTACCCCCGCTGCAGGGATGATGCTCAGCGACGATGGCTTTCTGCACTTGCGGTTGCCACCGGGTCGCTACTGGGTCGCCGTCAAGGGACCCGTCGTCGGGCACAATCTCACGCTGACCCTGGGTGCGCGTCCGCGCTCGGTGCGGGTTACCGCCGACGGCTGGGACGTGGATGGGGTGAACGAATCGGGGTCCGTCGAAGGCTCACTTCGTTTCCACAAGCGAGCTCGCCCGACAGAGCCGGATACCACGACGACTCGGCTCAGCCTGCCATCTTGGCTACTCATCACTCGGACCTTCCAGTTCGGAGCCAACTGGAGCATCTCCACTCATGTCGAACGAGTGGGACCAGCGGGAAGCCCGATCGTCGAACGATTCCGGCTCCTGCCCACCGAGCAAGTCACGCGCGCCGACGTCGTCGTGGAAAACGGCGAAGCGGTGCTGTCATTGGGCCTGGACCAAACGGCGCTCGACTTCGACAGCGTGCTGGACGAAAGCGAGAAGATCACGCTGGTCGCCCAGAAACGCCCACACCTCAGCGAACGGTGGGTCGTGCAGTGCGGGCCAATCTGGAGCTGCACGACAGCAGGTATCGCACCTGATCAACATCAGAACGAAGGCCACTGGGAGCCGCGTTTCACGCCCTGGCCCGGCGACGAAGTCGAGGTCGCACTGGTGCGACCGGAACCTGCGGGTGGGGAGTCGCTGACCATCGACCAGGCGCTGCTGGACGTGCATCCGGGAACTCGATTGCTCAAAGCGACGCTCACGGCGGACCTGCGCTCGAGCAGCCGCAATCTGCTCGAGGTTGGCATTCCCGAAGCGGCCGAAGTGCAGGAGTTGCTTCTCGACGGCAAGCCCCACGCATTGCAGAACACTCAGGGATCGGTCGAGCTGTCCATCGATCCCGGCCAGCACGACCTTCAACTGTCGTGGCAGGAGCCGAGCACCAAGAGCTTGGTGTTCGTGGTCCCGAAGGTCAAACTGTCCGTGGAAGGGACGAACGTGCGCGTCAACGTGCACGTCCCGGAAGATCGCTGGCTACTGGGCGTGTTGCGCGGCCCCACCTGGGGCCCAGCCATCCTGCTGTGGGGATACGTCCTGTTCATCATCGTCGTCGCGGTGTTCGTCCTTGGCCGCATCCCGGACACACCGCTGACCTACTGGCAGTGGATCCTACTCGGGCTTGGTTTGACGCAGGTCCCAGCACCGGTCGCGGTGCTCATCGCGTCGTGGTTCTTCGTCATCGCATACGCGCCGCGTTGGCGACCCAAGTCCGCGGTTTGGTACAACCTCACGCAAGCCGCGCTGGTGTGGTTTACGCTCGTGTTCTTGGTGTGCTTGTTCGCCGCTGTCTATCAGGGGTTGCTCAACACGCCGGACATGCAGGTCGCGGGCGCCGGAAGCACGAATCGAATTCTAGCCTGGTACGTCGATCGCACGGAATCGGAGCTTCCGCGTCCGTGGGTGATCACGACCTCGCTCTGGGTGTGGCGGCTGTCGATTCTCGCCTGGTCCCTGTGGCTGGCTTTCAATCTGCTCGGTTGGCTCAAGTGGGGGTTCCGGGTGTTCTCCAAAGAAGGTCTGTGGCGCGCGATGCCCAAACGAGTCGCCGCGCAGCCAGCGGCTGGATACGACCCGGGGACCGCCCCCGCCTCGTACCCCGGCGCCCAATGGGTGGAAACGTCCTCATCCAACCCGCCGCCTCGTTCGTCTTCCCGCCCTTCTTCTCGCCCCACGCCGACGAGCGCGACGGCAGTCGCGTTGGACAGTGGCCCGACCACGCTCCCCACGGGGGCCGCGGCCGGCGGCCGCGGCCCGTCCGACGACGAAACGACACTCCCCACGGGCGTGGCAGCCAGTACACTGCAGCGTGGTGCAGCCCGGCGAGTAACAGTCACCGGCCCCGCTGAGCCGACGGATTCGGAGGCACCCCCGCGTTCGACGGGTGCGCCTGCTTCCGACGACGTGGGCGCGGCGTCCGTCCCTGCGCCGTCGAACGATTCGCCGAGCGAGGCTCCGCCGACCAGCGGTTCCTCAACCAGCGGCCCGGATGCGGAGGACGACTCCGATAACGAGGCCAGCCGTGTCGAGGACGATTCACAGCCATCATCCAAACCGTCCAAGCCGCCCTCCGATGACTGAGTGCTCACTGGCCACGGCGCGGCGCGGGCGATGGGAAGGTGCACGCGCCGCCCTGCCCTCCTCGCGGATTTCGACTGAAAGCCGTCGTCGAGTTGACTGTCGCTCCAGCCGATCGGGAGGTTCGACTTGAAGAAGGTCATCGTCACCGGCGGCGCCGGTTTCATCGGATCCCACACCATCGTCCAGCTTCATGCCGCGGGTTACTCACCGATCGTGGTCGATACGTTCGTCAATTCGGACAGACGCATCATCGGTCGACTCGAGCGAATCGTGGGCCAGAAGATCCCCACCTACGAGGTCGACTGCTGCGACCGCGATGCTGTCGAGGGTGTGCTGCAGCGCGAGGCGGACGTGCTCGGGGTGATTCACTTCGCCGCTCACAAGGCGGTCGGCGCTTCTGTGAAAAACCCCTTGGACTACTTCCGCAACAACCTGGGCTCCCTGGGCAGCGTGCTCGAGGCCATGCTCGGAAGCGGGGTGAAGCTGTTCGTGTTCTCGTCATCGTGCACCGTGTACGGACAACCGGACACGCTGCCAGTCACCGAAACAAGCCCGATCAAGGCTGCCGAATCGCCCTACGGTCGCACCAAGCAGATGTGCGAAGACATCATCAACGACGTCGTCGCCAGCGGCGCCGATCTGCGGGCAGTGACGCTCCGCTACTTCAACCCGGTCGGCGCCCACCCTAGTGCGCTGATCGGCGAGTTGCCGTTGGGTACGCCTGAAAACCTGGTGCCCTACATCACGCAAACAGCAGTGGGGCTGCGCGAGAGGCTCACGGTCTTCGGCAACGACTACCCCACCTCCGACGGCACGTGCGTGCGGGACTACATCCACGTGCTCGACTTGGCCAGTGCCCACGTCAGAGCACTGGCATGGTTGCAAGCGCGAACCGGAGCCCCCCCCGTCAACGAAGTGTTCAACGTCGGAACTGGACGCGGCACCAGCGTACTCGAAGCAATCACTGCTTTCGAGAAGGTCTCAGGCACGAAGCTGAACTACACGATGGGCTCACGGCGCCCGGGGGATGTGATCGAGACCTATGCCGACGTCACCAAGGCGCAAGAGCAATTGCAATGGCGCGCTAAATTGTCGATCGAAGACGCGATGGCAGACGCCTACCGCTGGCAGTTGGCGCTGGAAGCCAACCCGCTGTGAAGCGGCCCGTCCGCTCCTCACTCGGTAAAGAAGCGATGCACCATGTGGTGCTCGTACTCGCCACCCGCCGGCAGAATGACCTGGTTGGCCCACGCCGGAACGTTGATGGCGTTGGGGAAGGCCTGCGTCTCCAGGCACAGCCCCGAGCGTTTGCCGAAGCTTGCGCCTTTGCCGGTGAGTGAGCCGTCGAGGAAATTGCCCGAATAAAACTGCACCCCGGGCTGATCCGCGGTCAGTTCCATCACGCGGCCCGATCGAGGATCTTTCAGCCGCGCCACCGGGCGCATCGCCGACACCGGCCCGCGCACGACGTAGTTGTGGTCGTATCCCCCGGGATCGCCGCCCACGCTCTCGATGTCTCTGCCGACGGGTTTGGCATGGCGGAAGTCGAACGGCGTTCCTGCAACGGGCTGCAGCACCCCGTACGGCACGACCGGATTGCCCGGCGTGTAGTCGTCGGCATGCAGCGTCAGCTCGTGCTCGAGAATGTCACGGCCTTGCTCGCCCGACAGGTTCCAGTAGCTGTGGTGCGCCATGTTGACGAGAGTCGTCTCTTCACAACTGGCGGACATGTCGATGCACAGTTCGTCTTCCTCGGTCAGCAGGTAACGCACGCGTGCGCTGACCGACCCGGGGTATCCTTCCTCGCCATCGACAGACACGTAGGTCAGCCGGACTTCGGGCCCGCGCGGCGTCTGAGCCGACGCAGCTGACCACAGCACCTTGTCCCAACCGACAGTACCGCCGTGCAAGTGATGCGGTGGATCATTGGTGGCGACGCGGTATTCGCGGCCGTCGAGCTCAAACCTGCCGTCGGCGATGCGATTGGCAACTCTGCCGACGATCGCGCCGAAAAAGGCCGGACAGTTCAGATAGCCGTCGAGATCGTCAAACCCCGCCACGACATCCGCGAAACTTCCGTCGCGTCCCGCAACGCGAAGCGCCGTCAGCGTCGCCCCGTAGTCGATGACGCGGGCTTCGCTGCCCCTGCGATTTCGCAAGACGAACTCCGTGACGGGGCGGCCAGCCACCTCTCCAAACGCTCTTGAAATGATCCGCACCCGGGGTCCTCCTGCCGTAACGATTCGTCGTCGGGCTTTGCAGCCCGCTCAAGAATCCGCGACCCAGTCCCCCAAAGCAACAACGATTCGTCGCGAGCCTCGGCCTGGCGCCATGTCGCTGGCAGCCGCGCGTTGAGAACCCAGCCCCCAAAAGGCCCTCCACGCCGCGGATCGGGGCCACATCCGGTCATCGACGCTGAGCCAATACGACCTCGTAGGCCTCGCGCACGCGCGCGCCGAAACACACCAACAGGACCCGAAGGGATTCGCGGCGCTCGCTCCAAATCTCCTCCAGGGCAACGCGCGCGGCCTGCTGCACGGGGTACCCAAAGACCCCCGTACTGATCGCTGGAAACGCCACGCTCGACGCTTCGGGAGGCAAGAGTGCCAAGCAACTCCTGTAACAGCTGCGCAACACTCGCTCCTCGTCCTGGTCTCCTCCATGCCAGATCGGACCGACCGTATGAATCACCCACCGCGCTGGCAGACGGTAGCCCGCCGTGATCTTGGCCTCGCCCGGCCGACAACCGCCGAGTCCTCGGCACTCTTCGAGTAGTTCGGGCCCGGCCGCGGCGTGAATCGCACCGTCCACGCCGCCTCCTCCCAACAACGAGCTGTTGGCCGCATTGACGATCACATCGACGGATAGCCGCGTGATGTCGCCGTCGACCAGCTCGACCCTCGGCATGGCGTCAGCCGCCGAACAGCTGCGTCGTCTGTTGCTGGAACTGGGCCAACTGCTCGCGATAGTGCGCCGTGTTGGCGGCGATCGGCTCAGTCACGCCGGGTGCCACGCTCACCAGCTGGGAGGCGACATCATCGGCCGTGACGTCTTGACCCGCGGCGCGACGATTGACCCAATAGGCCTGGATCGCGCCGCCGAGCGCAGCCGACTCGGGTTCGAGCAGCACGCTCACCGGAGCGTCCAACATGTCAGCGAGGATCTGGCGCCACAAGGGGTTCTTCGAGCCGCCGCCAACGACGCGGAGCGACGCCACCTCCAGGCCGAGGCCTTTCATACGCTCGACGCCCGAAGCGAGCCCGAGACTCGTTCCCTCGATGGCCGCGCGAAACAACCTCCCTGCATCCAGATAACCCGGGCGCAACCCCAACAAGGCACCGGTGGCGGCAGGCAGGTTGGGAACGCGTTCACCCTGCAGGTAGGGCAAGAAGTTCAACCCACCGCACCCGGGCGCGACTGCCTCCGCCTTGCGCGAAATTTCCTCGTGGCTGAGGCCGAAAGCGCTGCGCACCTCTTCGGTCACGCCGGTGACGTTCATCGTACACAGCAAAGGCATCCACGCCCCGGTAGAATCACAGAACCCGGCAATCAGCCCCGATGGATCGATGACCGGTCGCGCGGAATAAGCGAACACCGTGCCGGAAGTGCCCAGACTGACGACGGTTGCCCCCGCCTTGGTTGCACCGCTGCCAATCGCGCTCATCATGTTGTCGCCACCGCCGGGGGAGACGGCAATCCCCGCCGGTAACCCGAAGAACTGCGCGGCGCTCCCGCTGACCACGCCAGCAGGAGCATCGGGAGCAACGAGCTTGGGAAAGAAGCTGCGCGCGTTGGGATCGAGCCACTGCAGGATTTGCTCGTCGTAGCAGCGTTCGACCGGATCGAATGCGCCTGACCCGGAAGCATCGCCGGCTTCCATGAACTTCTCGCCGGTCAGTAGGAAGTTGATGTAGTCGTGCGGCAACAGTACGGTACGCACCTTGGCGTAGTTTGCCGGTTCGTTGTTCTTCATCCACAACAGCTTCGGCAGCGTGAAACCGGTGGGGACGGGCCAACGCCCTTGCTTCGTGATGGCCTCCGACTCGGCGATCGTGGTCGTGTCGCACCACAGCTTGGCCGCGCGAATCACCTCGTCGTTTTCGTCGAGCACGACCAGGCCGTGCTGCTGACCCGACACACCGATACCGCGGACGCGCTGCAGATCAACCCCTTCGAGCAACTTGCCGATGGCGCTGCGCACGGCATCACGCCACGTGTGGGGGTGCTGCTCGGCGGCTCCAGGTGGCAGCCCGTCGATCAGCGGGTACGGCTCCGCGGCTCGAGCCAGCACTGCCTCGGAACCAGACTTCGTGACGTCGACGAGCACTCCCTTGGTGCTTTGAGTGCCAACGTCCAATCCAATGTAGAGCCCAGCGGGATCCTGATTACTCATGACAACGATTCCTTCCTCGTGTGGCGTCATGCCCCGGAACGACGTCGCGAGGGTGCAGAGTCCGCCTCCACCCACCACAGCTACCACCAGGACAGAAAATTCCCTGGCTACTGTGTCTCCAGTTCACCTCGGCAGTCTGCGGCATTGGCCGCCCGGCACTCAGGGCGAGATGTAATTGGCACCCAACGTCACCAACGCGGTCCAGCGATGGTAATCGTCGAAGTCCGACATGTAGCGCAGGCTTGGGAACGACGCTTCGAGCAACAGGTAGCGAGTCTTGATCGACAGGTTGAACGGATCGACCTTGGCTTGAAAGTCGAGCCGACCATCGTTGGCGATGAAGCCCCCGCCGACGCGGATCGGCCAATACACCATGTCTGTCATCGGGATGTGCACGCCGACCTGCCCGATCAGACTGTGAATGAAGGTGCTGCGATCGAGCACTCCTTTGCGCCCCATCGCCACCGGCTTGTACAGCTTCGGCGACCACTCCGCAGACAGCTCCGCGATCTCGAACATGACGCCGGCTTTGATGGCTGCGTAGAAAGCGCCGTGCGAGCTGGGGTCATCCAAGCCGTCGCCATCCCGCTCCTTGTACGAGTGGAGCGTGAACCCGCCGCCAACCAGAATGCCGCCAATGGCGCGCACCCCGGTGAGCGTCGTGTCGCGACGGTGTTGAGTTCGACGGTCCGCGGCTTCGTCCATGTGCTCTTTGACGACACCGAGACGCTCGCACACGCCGCTGTCCGTGCACACCGAGCTCCCCTCACAGGGCGGCTGACACTTCGATTCGCACTGACCCTTGACGCATTCGAACCCCGGCTCACACGATGGCAAACACTCGGAGTACTCTTGCGACTCGAGGATCTGCGCAGCTTCCTGCCCGGGTGTCGGACCGTCTCCGAGTTCCGAATCGGTCGACTCGGTAGTCGTCGTATCCGACGACGAGCTCGAAAAGTCATCCATGTCATCCTGCGCACAAACGCTGGATGCGATCGTCAGTAGTGCAGCCCCCACGACCGCACCAACCAATCCGTGCGCACGTCGATTCCCGTGATGCCCAATCATGGGGCAAACCTTACAAGAAGCCTGCGGCGGGCAGCCACAAGAAAATCGTGAACGGTCCCGCGGGCGTCTCCAGGGGGAAAAGTACCCCGATCACGCCGGAGCGAGGTCGGAAGCCACCGTACACCGGTGCCAGCCACCACGCGCTCAACTCTGACTGAGCCGCCGCTGGTCGTGATTCCCGAACAGCAGAACCGCTTCACGAAGCATGGTGAGCACGTCATCACGCGCTGGGTGGCCGCGCAGCGCTTCGAACAGCTGGCTGTCGTCGACCTGTTTCGGCGAACGGGGACGGTTCCCCGCAAACCAGTATCCGGCGTTGTCGAGCAAGCCAAACCGCCACTTGGCGAAGTCCAACAGGCCCCACCCCTTGGCCAGGTTCAACAGCCACCAGATGGTTTCCAAGTTGTAGTTTTCAGGAACGTGCTCCCAACTCGGCAACCCCAGATCGAACACTTCGGGCCGCAGGCGCCCGGTCGCTCGCTGCATGGCAGCCTCCAGCCGCGCGACGAGGGGCGATAGCTGCTCGTGGGCCCCTGCCAGCAACGGCAGCGTCTTCAGGTGCTCGTCGAAATCGCCCGGTCGAGCCGCGCCGATGCTCAGTGTGTGAACTTCGGGGTGCGACAGGCAGAACAAGTCGTTGAACACCATGGGCGACAACGGGGCGCACAGCGCCTCGAGCTGCGTGGGCGGAGAGTGCAGCCGCCCCCCCTTGTCGGTTGGGGAAATGATGAACACGCCCATGTCACGCCGAGCGGCGAGCTCGATGGCCGGCCAGTTGTGTTGAAAGATGTAGTACCAATGCAGATTGACGTAGTCGAAGCCCTGCCCGACCTCCGGGCGTCCAAATCCGACCGCGTCGAGCAAGACGTCCAGACTCGCGTGACTCGAGAAACCGACGAAACGCACCTTGCCCTGTTCACGCAGACGCTGGGCGACCTCGAAGCAACCGCCGTCTCGAGTCGACCAGTCCAGCGTCGTGCGGTCGTTGATGCCGTGAATCGCCAACAGATCGACGTAATCGAGCTGCAGTCGGGCGAGTGACTCGTGGAACTCGGACTCGAACTGGCGAGGGTCATCGTTGGGCGAAAGCTTCGTCTGCACGATCAACGACTCCCGTTCGAAGCGAGGCAGGACCTGACCCAACTGCCGCTCGCTGCTCCCGTAGCCGCGCGCCGTCTCGATGTGATTGATCCCCAATTGCAGTGCGCGGTTCACGGTCGCTTCGAGATTCGCCTGATTGGCAGGCGGAACGTCGCTGAGCGGTCGATCTTGCCACTTGAACTGATAACGCATCCCGCCGCAGCTGAAGACGGGCATCGCGAGTTCCGTGCGACCAAAACGACGTGTGAGCATCCGTCGACTCTAAATGGGCGAGCACAGGCGAGCACGATTGTCGGGCAGTTTTTCGAGCCCCGGTTGGCAGAAGTTGGTTCGGGTCCGGGAAAAGCAGCGCGGAGGACCGGTACGGACGGCAGGTTCACTGACCTGCGTCGATCGTTGCTGCTGCCCGGGGTGCGCCTGAGCCGGCTTCGGCTCCAAACTGAATGGCCCCGACGATGGCGCCACTGAGCCGGCGCGCGTACGTGACGATCTCACGTTGGCTCGCATGGGCTGTTTGCAGCTGCGCGCTGCGCGCGCAGAACTCCTCAATCTCGCGATTGCAGAACTCGACACTGCCATGAACGGCTTCCGCGATGCCGGTACCGCGCCGGTTGGCGCGGATCCACACCAGGTTGTGCCCGCCGCGACGCGCCCGTTGGCCGTCGATCGTGAGCAGGTCGCCCACCCAGCAACCGATACGTCGCGCGAGCCACCGGCACGTGCGAACGCGCACGTCCGCCATCGCGCGGTCCGACAACCGCACGAGGTTCATCGGGCCCAATGCATAGGTCAGGACCGACAGGGGACTTCGATTGGGCGCCAGGTTGGTGTAAGTCAGTTCGTCCGGGAGCCAGCCAAACGACCGATTCGCGGCCTCCCAGAGCAGAGCGTCGAAGCGACGGCGGTTACCCACGGCGAAGGTTCGCACCTCCTCCCTCGACGCAAACCGCGCATAGCGCTTGAGCACGTCGTGAAGTGAAACCTCAATCGGCTCCGAGTCGCGCGACGGCGGGTTACCGCGGAGGATCCCGTCGAGGCGTCGGAGCAACTGCGCAACGTCCTCGGGAGCATCGAGGCTGCGCGAAGCTTCGACGCGTCGTTCCAATGCATAGCCCCACTGCAAATAGTCGACAGCCAGCGCGAGCTGCTGCGGCCCGGCATCCGGGCAGCAGTCCGCGGCGAGCACTGCGGTCTGCGAAACCGTGAACACGCCAGTGCTCTCGCCGAGCTGGTCCCGACACCACTGTTCTGCACCGTCGATGATCTCTTCAGGTAGGCATGCCGACTCACGCTCGAAGGGACAGAAGATCAGCTCGACCAAATCGGCCGGGTCGGGAATTACCTCCTCGCCCACGCGCGGCCCCACGCCGGACTCTGACGTCGCCCGCCCCGACTCGAAGTTGGCAGAACCTGCGTGGTCAATCGGCATCGGTCCCCCCCGATTACGCACAAGCGCCGCCATCGATTAAGAGCCGATCGGAAAACACCGAATCGGCGACCGATACACTGCTTCCCCAATCACGAGCCGCTCTCCCCGGTCGCCCAATCACGCGAACCGCGACGGGCCGTGACGGGCTTGGCCCCGTGCCCCGTGCCGCTGCGCACCCGTCTCACGCGCCTTCGGGAAGCGGGATGTTGGCGTTCTTGAGCATCCCTTTGAGAGTCGGCTTGTCCACGGCTTTGAGGATCGCTTCGTCAGCCGTGATCTTCTGTTTCTGCACCAGTTCGAGGAGTGCCTCGTTGAGCAGAACCATGCCCCTGCCGCGATTGGTTTGCATGATCGAGGGGATCTGAAAGGTCTTGCCCTCGCGAATCAGGTTGGCCACTGCAGGATTCGACAGTAGCACTTCGAGAGCCGCAACTCGTCCGCCACCAATCTTCTTGCACAGGGTCTGACTGATCACCCCTCGCAGTGATTCGCTGAGCATCACGCGGATCTGCTCCTGCTGGTCGGGCGGAAACTGGTCGATGATGCGGTCGATCGTCGAATAGGCGGTGCTGGTGTGGAGCGTGCCGAATACGAGGTGGCCGGTCTCCGCCGTCTCGATGGCGATGGCGATGGTTTCGAGATCGCGCATTTCCCCCACTAGCACGATGTCTGGGTCCTCACGCAGCGCCGCGCGCAGCGCCCGTTTGAATCCCTGGGTATGAACACCTACCTCTCGCTGGTTCACCAAGCACTTCTTGTTCTCGTGAACGAACTCGATTGGATCCTCGATCGTAATGATGTGATCCGAGCGAGTGCGATTGATGAGGTCGACGAGCGCACACAGCGTCGTCGACTTGCCGCTACCCGTGGGACCAGTAACCAGCACCAATCCCTTGGTGAGCTTCGTCAAGTCGCAGATGGCTTGGGAGAGGCCCAATTGCTCGGTCGTGAGTATGTCTGCCGGAATCGTTCGGAATACGGCACCGACCCCTTTGCGATCCCGAAACAGGTTCGCGCGAAAGCGAGCCAAACCCTTGATCTCGTAGGCAAAATCCGTGTCCCCCTCCGCATCGAACTGCTCGCGATTGCTCTGCGGAATGATCGGCAGGAGCAACTCCCACAGAGCCTCGGGGTTCAACCTTCGGTAGTCGACCCGCACCATTTCGCCGTCTTTGCGGATCATCGGGATCTCTTCGGAGCTCATGTGCAGATCGGACGAACCGGTCTTGACGAGGACTCGAAACAGCTCGTCGATGGGCGGCGATCCCGCACTACCGCCAGCGATCTTGCTCCCGCCCAGATCGCGAACGGGCGGCGCGGGAGGTGGTGCATCCAACGCGCCGATCGGACCGTCGTGAACCAACATGTCGTCGGTTTCCAAAGCAATCGCATCGTCGGCTCGCAGCGCCGCCAAGGGCCGAATGCGCAGCTCCGTTTCTCCTGCCCAATCGCTGACGGTCATGGACACCGGGTCCAAGTTACCGACTCGGTACTCGAACGTGCCTCCACCGTCAGTAGTGAACGCGACGCGTACCTCCTTGGGCGCAATCTCGGCGATCAGTCGCCGGATCTGGCTGACGTTGGGCTTACGCGACGTCAGTGAGGCGGGTTTGCCGTTGACGATGAGCGTGGGCTCTGCCTCGGGAGCGAGCACCAATTCGCTCGCTGAGCGCGTCAGCATCGCCGCGATGAACTTGTCCAGCTGGGCCATCCTTCGAGAACGCTCCTTGCTTTGCTAACTCTGCCTGCAGCTCAAAGCCCGATCTCGAGCCCCAGCGAGAAGAGGTAGCGAGTCGTGTTCAAGTGAGCATCCAGCTCCGTGAGCGTCCCGCCGTCTTCCGCTTTGACGCTCCACAACACGAGCTTCGAGAATTCTGCCCCCGCGCCGAAGCGCGCGGTCAGCTTGTCGTTGAGCGGCCACAACAGGCCCAAGTGCGGTCCGACGAAACCACCAAAGCGAGGCAGTGGCCAGACGTTGAAACCACTGCGATCGTGCCTGTCCAAGTCTTCGCGCAGCTCGCCGCTGGCAAAGGCAATCACCGCGCCGCCCTTGAGCGCCAACAGCACCCCCAAGTCACTGACGATGTCTGGGATCACGTACTCCAGCTGCGCAAACAAGTCGAACGTGTGTCCAATGACGTACGTCTCATCGCGATTGTTGTTCTCTTCTTCCGGGTAGGCCAGGGTGTACTTGTTGTACCAAGCTAGCCCGCCACCGAAGCGCACTCGCTCGTTGAGCACGGGAAACAGAACCCAGGCTTGAAGATTGTACACGCCGTCACTGACGTGATCTTCGCGCAACTCCTCCGTCTCGTTTCCGTTCTGCGTCCGGTTCTCGAATCGGGTCGAGTCCTCGAAGAAGATGCTCGGACCAAAGCCCACCACGGATGGCGTCAACGGCTCCGTCGGTCGCGCCAGCGCCTTACCACCCACAGGCTCGTCCGAACCAACGCTCCCCTTGGCGACGGTGGACGGTTTCTGCTCTGCTCGAATCTCGTGTGAACACAGCGCCACAGCCCCGACGACTGCAAGCCAAGGTCTGATCAACATCGATGCTCCCCTTTGCTCGGCCGTGCCCCGCGAATTCGCGAAGCAAACGCCGACAAGACTCCCTGAGAATTCATAGGCTTCGACGAGCAAACGTAGCCGCACCCCATATGCCTGACAAGCGACAAACTCCGGGGGTTCATGTTACGCCATCCACGTGCAGCGCCCCACAAGTGCGCCCGCCACGCACTGGACCAAATCGCACACGCAACGACAAAAACGAGACAAACCGTTCAACCTTGGCATTGGTGCCCCCTGCCATGGGCTAGACTTGCTGACACCGAATCATGAAGCGCTCATCGAGGACTTTACTCAACGCACTCCCGGCCGTCTTGACTTGCTGGGGTCTACTCGCCTCTGGGTGTTCCGACGAAAAGAAGCTGTTCGACGTCGAGCACCCAGAACGTGGCCCCTCGGAACTGCTATCCAACGGCGACCCGATCACCGACGGCAACTTTGCTGGTGGCAATGATCAGGTTCCGGTCGACGAAGCGTCGACCTGGGATGCAGAGCCGCCGATCACTTGCGGCGAGGACTGCCTCGCCCGTTGTGAGTCGTTGAATCTCACCAACCCGGTGAACAAGGGGCTGTGCACCGGCCTGTGGGGCCCGGGCGGCAGCGGCACCCCCATCGTAGCCGAAGAAGCCTGCCGCCGTTTGTGGGTCGACACCCAGGGGCGCTTCCCGACCCGCAGCGAAATGAAGGACCAGTGTCTCGATCGACCTTGGGGTGAAGTCGTCAAGGACCTGCTGTCGACCGAAGCCTTCGTGCGGCTCAATCGTCGGCACTGGGCCGACCGCCTCGGCTACGACACCGAGTCAGTCAGCGTCGAACGGATCTACGACATGGACCGAGTCGTCGAAGCGCTCTACGAGGGTCGCATCGCTTATGACGAATTTGCCGCCGTGCTCAGCGCCCACCCGATTCTGACGCGGCGTCACGCAACCCGAGGCGACCGAGCCGAGGCGCTGTTTTGGGTGCTGCTCGGCCGCCCGCCGTTTGGCGACGAGCGTAGCGATTTGGGCCGAATGTACACCTTGTGGGATAACAACTACTACGACCATCCGCAGCTCGGCATGCGTTTGCCCGACGCCTACATCAGGTACCGGTGCGTGGACGACGAGGGGCGCCAATCGGCGGGCAGCGGCGAGTGTACGAGCGTCCGCTTCGGACACGTCGAGACCATCATTCTCGAACCCGACTCTCGAGCGCGCAAGGAGCGTGACGGTTGGCTCATGTGGAGCGGCCTCCTCACCGCCTCGGAATGGGAGAAGCTCCAAACCCCAGGCCGACTGCTCACACAAGATTGGCTGTTCTGGGAGCACGCAGCGAACGTCGTCATCGATCAGTACCTCGGCTACGATCTGGCGACGCAGGTTCCCCAGGTCGGCGAGGAGCTGGTCCGCTACGCCCTCGACAACAACGGCGACATCCGTTCACTGCACTACGCGATCCTGACGAGCGCCGCCTATCTGCAAAGCAGCACGGGCGATCGCGATGCCAAACTTCGCTACACCTACGGCCCATTGAAGCAGATCGACGCCGAGGGCTGGGTCGACTCGCTGAATGCGATGACCGACAGCGACGTGCGGCGCTGTGACCTGCGCATCAACCGTCCTGGCGACTTCCTCGATTCGGACAGCCCGAGCGCGTACGCCCTGCTCCAGGAGTCGGACTGGCAGGTCAACGACGAGGGGCGCATCGACACCCGCTATCGCGATCTGGTTCGCAACCTCGGCGGTTGCCCCGACAACTCTCAGGGTGGCCGCTTCAAGATCGTCAGTGTGTTGACCACGGCCAATCAACTCAACTTCGCAACCCGCATCTGTGACCCTGCGCTGGAAGGTGGGGACGGACGTCGTGAGCGCGCTTCCATCGAGCAGTTGCTCCCCAAAGAGATCGGCGCCGACGAGTCGATCACTGCCGATAGTGCGGCGGAAATCGTTCGTTACCAAATGCTGCACTTCTTCGGGCGCTCGCCCACCGGCAAAGAAACCGAAGCAGCGCGAGCGCACGGCGAGAGCTGCGCACGAAGCGTTTGCCGCGCCGAAGAGTTCGCCCGCCCCGCCTGCTACGCGCTGCTCAGCAGCGCCGAAATGCTTTTCTACTGACTCGAGCAAAGACACACGGTGTGATAGTGAATCGACGCAGACCTCCTTCATCGAAACCAGCCGCAAGCAAACCCAAGAACCGACTCACGCGCCGCAAGCTCCTGCAGTCGAGCATCATCGGCGGTGCCGCCGCCGGTCCCCTGATCTGGATCCCCAACTCCACGTTCGCTCAACAATGCGACGCACGGGGAAGCGTCCAGCACATCATCTACATGCGATTGAGTGGCGGCTTCCGCTTCACGACGGCTTTCAACGGCAACGTCGCGCAGGAATTCAACCCGTTCGGCATGGCGCGCAACCTCGCCAGCGGTACCGAATGGGGCGCCAGCCGACTCCTCGAGGGTTCGGACTGGCTCGACGGTGACGCCGGGCAAGCGCTAGTCGACCTCGGTATGCGCCGGGTTACCGACTTCACCAACGAGATGGCCGTGCTGGCGACGGTCGATCACGAGCCAACCTCCGGCAACGCCGACGGCAACCACGGCACCGGCCTCGACCGCTTCAACACGGGCTCCGTATCTGGCCAGAACAGCATCTTCACCATGCTCAACTACGGCTTGCGGGCGCGCATCGAGGCTGCCGCTGCCGAGGGGCGCATCGAGCTGCCGCCGTTCGTGCTCGGCTCGGCGGGTATGGCGCGCGGCGCGGGTGAGTACGCAGCTTACCGCCCCCCGCTGATCCAGGGCGACAGTTTCGACAACTTCGTCTTTTCCAGCGCGTCGCTTCCCGACTGGGCGAACGCGATGGCCTCCGAGGCGGACAACAACATGCTCGCCAAGCAGATGGTGCCGTCTCGATCGCTAGTCGAGGCCTACATGGGCACGCGCGAGTCGACGCGCAAGTTCTCCGAGATCTTCGCGAGCGACGTTCTGAAGGTACGCAACAACTCGGACGAGCAAGTCGACGGAATCAGCAACCGACAACTGTCGACGATGTTCGGTGACGGTGGCTCCGCGAATCAGCTCAAGCTGGCGTTGCGCCTCTTTCACTTTGGCTGCCCTGCCGTCTACCTCGATCAAGGCGGCTACGACATGCACTCCGGCGAGGACGAACGGCTCGCAGATGCGATGAGCGGTCTCAACCGCTTGCTCAGCGCGCTGAACGCAGCACTCAAGCGTATGGAGCACCCCACCGGTGGGACCTATTGGGACCACACGCTGGTGATCCTCGGCAGTGAGTTCGGACGGACCGCTCGCGGCAGCGGGTTCAACTCCGCGGGTGGCAGCGACCACGGCGGTGATCGCGCCACGCGCTGGATGAGCATGCCGTTCATGGGAGGCCTGATCACGCAGGCTGGCATCGGAGGAAAGCAATTCGGTGTCACCGCCAAGGCGGATCTGAAGGATGACGGTGTAGTGTTCTCGTACCGCTCCGTTGCAAAGACGATGATGGATCTGCTGTGTGCCGATCACTCGGAGTTCTTCATCCAAGACGACCCCATCGCAGGAGTGTTCGGATGAGGGCAGTCAGCACGCTCACCACGCCCTTGGTCGGTGCCATTTGCACGTGTTTCGTGGCCTGCGGGCAAGACGCGTCGGAGTACGGCCCCACCGGTAAGATCAACTTCGACAACGAGCGCCCGACGCTGATGCAAGCGGTGGAAGCGCCGCGCTACACCGGCGACAACGAATTCGTGCTCGAGGCGCAGGCGACGCACCGCACTGGTTTGGATCTTCACCGCAACGTCATCGTTCGAACGTGCGGCCCCACTGGGGGCGTGTGTCACAACCAGAAAGAGTATCCCGATCTCCACACGCCTTCGAACCTGCTGGCCGCGATCAACGCGCCGTGCAACGTTCAGCCCGGCGACTGGTCAGCCGTCTTCGATGGGTGCGAACGCCCCGGCGATCGAATCACCCTCGGCGGATCGAAAGAAGTCGAAATCGGCTGGGTCGACTACATCATCGGCGACGAAGACTACAACGACGACAAGCGGCCAGAACTGGACTCGCCCGGCCTTCACATCGAGCTGCAATCACCGATCAACATCGGGGACGGCCGCACCCACACCTGGGGCACGGCTAGCTTCAAACTCAACGTCATCGACGGCGGAGAGGTCGAAGAAGTGAGTTACGCCCGCTACGAAACCGAGTGGTTCGTGCTCGAGGGCGGCAAACACCTCGTCGGCGAAGTGCGTGAATGGCAGGTCGACCGGGTGGCGTCTCTCATCGATTCGGGCGTGGGCCAGGGCGACATGAACCGCAACGGAGTCTACGGCGCGCGCGAGGCCACTCCGCTGGCCATGTTACAGGGCGGTGATCCGGAACGCAGCTACTTGATAGGTCGGCTGCGGGGAGAACTGCGCGGCCTGTCGATCCCCGGCACACGCATGCCACTGGCAAACACGCCTTTGTCCATTTCGGACATGCTCGCGTTGTACTGTTTGGTCGAAGGGCTACCCGACAAGATCGATGAGGTGTACGACTTGACGAGTCCGATCAACTACGCCGACTGCAGCTGGTCTGCGGATCCGGAAGGACTCAACCTACTGGGCAAGGGAGCGACGTGGTTGGGACGCATCCAGCCGCTGCTCGTAGCCAACTGCCAAGGGTGTCACGGCAGCGAGTCACCGGAGTTCGGATTCGACGTCATCACCGAGGGCTCGTACGAGCGCTTGCTCGAGAAGTCCACCCAGGCGCCGGACATGCCGTTGGTGACCCCCGGTGATCCTGCAAACAGCTACCTTTGGGTGAAAATGAACCAGCTCGACACCATGGTGGGGCTGGGTATGCCGCTCGACGCGGAGTTCAAGCCGCGACTTCTGCCCGAAGGTGCCCTAGCAGACATCGAGACATGGATCCTCAACGGCGCAGCCGCCGAAGAGTGAGGCGTCAGCTCGGACAATCCGCGCTCTCAGATGAGCGCCCCGCAGCGTTCCAATGCCAATTGATGGGCTCGGTGATAGGCCGAGCCCAAGCGCTCCCACCCGAAGGAGTGGGAATGCGCCTCGACCGAGTTGCGCAATGCGATGCGTTGGCGGCGGTTCAAGCGACAGAACGCTTGAAGCCGGTTGGCGAGTTCCTTGGCGGACGAATGAAAGTCTTGATCTCGCCGACCGAGCACCGTGATCCCATGTCGGTCGTGATCCGGGTGCATGTCGGCCAGGTAGCGCCCAAAGCCAGACAAGTCACTGGTGATCGCAGGCACGCCCATGCACACGCATTCCAGCGGCGTATAGCCCCAGGGCTCGTAGCTGCTCGGAAAGATCCCCAAGTGACAACCGCGCACGAACTGCTCGTACTCCATGCTCCACAGTGGGTTCACCGAGTTGATGAACTGCGGGTGGTAGACTACTTTCACCGGGTCGTCTTTCGAGTTGCTCAACCCCAAGGCTTGGATCTTTCGGAGCACCGGGTCGTTTTCCTCGTCGACCAGGACGTGAGTGGTCAAGAACGGTAGGCGATTCGACTTGAACGCATAGCGCGTCCGGCGGTAGCGAACCATCCAGTACTCGTCGGCGAGTTCCGACAGATCTACGTCTTCGCCCGCCGCACCACTCATGAACAACCGTTCGGAGAGCATGTCGCCGATCTGACGCGAAACCGACCGAAGCTCCTCGAGCACGCCCCGGTCGCGCAGCGCGTGCGGGTTGAGCGAGCGCACCGGTTGATTGGTCACGACGAAGAACACGACGTTGACCGAAAGGTTGGCTTCCTTGAGCTCCTCGTTGAGCCGCGCCATCGCCTCCAAACACAAGTCGAAGCCCTTGTTGTGGGGTTCGAACCGGCCCGACGTGAAGAAGAACAGCGTTTCGTCGAGATTGAAGTCGTAGCTGGGGAAGAAATGCCCCATCACGAAACGCCGAATCCCTTCCTTGTGCTGGGCGTGCAGCGTCTGAAAGTCGTGCCCGACGTCGTAGCGAGCCACGTTGATCCCGTTGGGCGTGATGATGTCGGGTTTGCGGTTCAGGAAGTGCGCGCACTCCTCACCGGTGATCGGAGACACCGTGGTGAACACCGTGCAGCATTCGGCGCACACCGCCTCGAGTCGATGCTGGGTGAGGATCCCGAAGTGTCGGGCTTCCGCCTCGGGATCGACTTCCTTGAGGCGACGGTACAAGTCGTCGCGACTGGACGCGATGTAGCGTCCGAGCAACGTCGCGTGAGTCGTGAAGACGGTGATCAGTGGCTGCCCGTCGCGGCGGATCAGCGGCAACGCCGCCGCTCCTTGCCACTCGTGAAAGTGGGCTAGTACACGCTGCCCCGTGCCCTTGACGATCCAGTGCCGTGAAGCTGCGGCGGTGAGCCGCGACACGGCGTACCCAAAGCCCAACGCGTTGTCGACGAGCGGCGAGTTCGGAGGAGACTCGATTCCAAAAGCCTCCCACAATGCGTGCTTGACCTCGTTCAACTTCTCCCGGGGCACCTTCGGGTCGACCAGGATCACCTGGGGCTTGCCCGAGACCAGCCAATGCCCGAAGTAGGCTGAGATCCCCTCACGGCCTAGCGCACTGATGATCTCGGCAAAGACTCCCGTCGGCGGCGCCGCTTCGAAGTCGGTTGCTGCCTGCCCGGCGAGGTAAGGACCGATGACGCAGTAGCGGTCATCCCACGTCGACAGCATGAAATCGGCCTTGGAGCGCAACACCGTATAAATGCCACCGACCTGATTGCAGACCTCCCAGGCAACTTCGAACAGCAGCGTGCTGTGCGCGGGATCTGCAGGTGTCGTGTTTACATCGCCATATGAGAATGACCCATCGAAGCCCATGACCTACCCGTTGTCAAAACGATTGAACTCGGCGACGTAGCGGCGCGCCAGGTCGACGACAGCCGGCGCCCCGTCCCTCTCCAGAAGATTGTAGTCGGCGAGCGCCGTCCCAATCCCCAGCACCCGCACCCCCGTAGCGAGGTAGCTGTGCATCGTCTCCAGCCTCACTCCACCGGTGGGGAACAGCTCGATGTCGGGAAAGGGCCCCTTGAGCGCCTCGAGGTAACTGGGACCGCCCAAAGCCGAGCAGGGAAATACCTTCACGAAGTCGGAGCCGCACTGGGCGGCGGTCAGTACTTCAGTCGGAGTCAATGCACCGAGCGCCACGGGCACGTCCGCGCCGTGTGCCGCAGCCACCAAGGACGGCAATGTCGCAGGGCTGACGATGAACCGTGCACCGGCAGCCGTGCACCGATGTGCCTGTTCATCACTGGTGACCGTGCCCGCTCCCACGAGCGCATCGGGACCGAGACTGGCACTCAATTGGCGGATCACGTCGACACCACCCGGGACGGTCATGGTGATCTCCAGACAGTGAATCCCGCCTTCAAACAGGGCTCTGCCCAATGCCACTGCGCCTTCCATGGACGGCGCTCTCACCACGGGCATCAGCCCCAGCGTGCGAATCCGCAGGCTGATTTGCTCACGATTGCTCATCGCGCAATCCTCGCCCCGGCGCCTTTCATGACGCGTTCGACTTCTGCCAACGTAACCATGGTGGTATCCCCGGGGGTCGACATGGCCAAAGCGCCGTGACTCACGCCGCACTGCAGCGCCCACTGCGGCCCCTTGCCGGTCATCAAGCCATGAATGAATCCGGAGGCGAACGAGTCTCCTCCCCCGACACGATCGAAGACTTCGACGTCAGTTTGAGCAACCTCGAAGAACTCACCCTCGTGGTAGCAGATCGCGCCCCACCCGTTGACCGTCGCCGTGCGCGCGGTACGCAGCGTGGTGGCAACGGTCGACACGTTGGGAAACTCTTTGACCACGCGTTCGATCATCGCCTTGAAGCTATCCGTTTCGAGTTTCTGAAAGCCCTCGTCGACGGCATCGAGTTCGAAGCCGAGAGCGGCGCTGAAGTCCTCCTCGTTGCCGAACAATACGTCCACGTTGCGCACGACGGAGCGGTTGACTTCGCGAGCGCGCTGCTGACCGCCGGCCCCATCCCACAACGACGGACGATAGTTCAAGTCGTAGGAGACGACGGTCCCTGCCGCATGTGCGGCGGCCATCGACTCGGCCGCGACGTCCGGTGTGGCCACACCAAGTGCAGCGAAGATGCCGCCCGTGTGAAACCAGCGAGCCCCCTCTTGCTCGAAGATCGAAGGCCAATCGACGTCACCGGGCTTCAGTTGGCTGATCGCCGTTTGCCCGCGATCGCTACAACCCACCGCGGCTCGGGGACCAAAACCCCGCTCCACGAAGTTCAAGCCATTGCGCGTTTGACGTCCCACCCCATCGGCCTTGCGCCAGATCAGGTGACTCAGATCCACACCTCCCTGAAGCATCAAGTCCTCGACGAGTCTACCGACGGGGTTGTCTGCCAGCGCGGTCACGACGGCCGCTCGCTGACCGAAACAGCGGCGCAGCCCGCGCGCGACGTTGTACTCGCCCCCTCCTTCCCACACGTCGAAGGTGCGCGTCGTGTGGATGCGCCGGTCTCCCGGATCCAAACGCAACATCACCTCCCCCAAACTCACGATGTCCCACCGACACTGGGTGGCTGGGCGAACCTGCATGGCGCGCAGCATCTACCAGGGCCGCGCGCCGTCGCAACAACAACCGCGCACGTCGATCAAAATGCGGTCAGACCGAAGATTCAACGCCAGTGCACCAACGGCGCGGCCGCAGCCTCCGAGCAGCTCGGCATCGTCGAAAGCGTTGCGCGCACGACGACGAAAGGCCGCTTCGTGCCCGTCACTCCCGACCGGCCCTTCCACGGCGAGAAAGACTCGCGTACTCGACCACTCAAGGAGTGACGCCCGCGGTGCCTGCAATGAGTTCATCGTCGCTCGCGTCGCAGTCGACTTCCGACATTGCCGGCCCCAACCAACAGGCCTGGCCTGCCTCGAGCACGAACACGCATTGCTGTTGCGGGCTACACGCCGCAGCCCGGACACGCACCTGCTGCAAAGTGGCCTGATCCGATCGCTGACGTTCGAGCACCTCGTCGCACGCCAACTGGCAGCTGTCCGCCTGAATTGCGCACCCGCTAAACTCGTCCCCCGCGTACAAGCAATGGCCGAGTGGGCTCGTGACGGGACAAGCGACCGCGCTGCTCAGAGCCAGGTCGCCGAGTGGGCTCCGGCAGGTGCACAGGTCCTGCGCCGAAGATCCCGTACTGCACTCGCCCTGGTATGCATCCGGGACCACCGTAGCGTTGAGGCCATCGGCGACCGCGCGAGCCATGTCCGAGCACAGGTCGTCGTAGCAGTTGTCACCCGCTGCACCAGTGGGGCCCGCCGTGCCAGCGGTGCCAGGCCCGTCCGACGGCGTCATTTCCGGAGCCGTACTCGCCGGCGGCGTCGGAATCGGTCCTTGCCCCGTGGCGCCCATCGGCTCACCATCGCTCGAGCCGATGGGTGACGGAAAGTCCGTGGACGGGACGGGCTCGCCGCCTCCCGGTTCAGGCACGGGTGTCTGAAAGTCTGGTTGATCGTTGGTGGTCGGCTCCGGAGGCACGGGGTCTACCGGTTGCAGTGCGGGATCGTCGATCACTGGCTCGTCGATGACGGCCGGCTCGTCCGACACCAAATCGGGCATCTCGTCGAGGGGCGGCAGCGCCGACGCAACACTCTCGTGTTCAGCCGGCGGAGTCGGCGGATTGATGGGATTGCCCGACTCCGTACCCGTCGAAGGACCGGCTCCGCATGCGCACACGCAAGTCAAGCCGACACCAATCAGCAGCGGCATCGCAACACGCGACCGGACCGTGCGATGCGAGCAAGCCCCGCCTGACGCGCTCAGCCGCCGCGCGGTCATTCCGTATCCTCCCCGGAGGAGCTGAGCGGAAAGAGTTGGAAGTTCAGCTGCACCACCTGCCTCGGATTCTGCTCCAACTCGGACAGTTTCAACAGTTCTCTGCGGAAGCGCACGATGGCCCGCTTGACGTGTTCGAGTCCGTCGCGCCCCAGGCACAGCGTCACCGCTGAAATGTCGCGCTGGTCGTAGGGCACGCGCTCGAGAGATTCGGAAGCGAGACGCATCATGGTGCGGTGGTAGTTTACCATGTGCAGGCTCGCAGTCTCGGCCCCGGTAGTCACGTGTGGGGTCCCCTGCCGCAAACGGCCGTGTTCGTCCGGAACGAGCATGCGCAAATGTTGCAGCGTCTCCAGGGCAGCGTTCGCTTCCGCTGGTTTGATTTGGGGTTCGAGTCGAGCAGCGATCCATTCTGGATCGGCCTCGAAGTCTTCGGCGAGCGCCAGTTCACGAATGGCAGGCAAGTACCATTTCGAGTGGTATTCGTCCTGCGCTATCTGCAAACGGTTCGCTTCGCGATACTGTGCATAGCGCTTGAGCCGAGCGTAGATTTCGTTGCGCTCGTCCATCGTGTCGGCTTGCCCGAAGGCGACCAACTCGACGAAGAACGACGCACTCTGCCCGGTCAATCCACAAGCCTGGGCGAAACGCTTCGCCATCGAGGGCGTCAGATTCCGCTCTCCGTCCATCACGAGCTTCAGGTAGTTGGGCGACTTGAGCTTCGCCCGCATGGAAAACGCGCGATAGGAGAACGCGGTCTGCGCTTTTCGGGCCTTGTAGAACTCGCGGAGATACGCTCGGTAGTCGAGGAAGTCGAACACGTCCGGGTCGTAGGAGCGCGCCTTCGACGTGGGATCCGCGGGAGGCTTGGGGGGGCTCGGCACGTCAGGAGTGTATACTGGAACGTTGAGTCAGCCAGAACTGAGTTGTCAATATTCCCGCGTTTCTTGGCAAATTCCGTATACCCAATACTTCGCTAGCCTCTGTGCCACGCGGCGCTCCGGATCGGGCCTCGACCGCCACTTCCCACCCGCTGGGGCGAAACGAGTGATCGCCGTTCAGGGCACGCGCGAGCGGCACGGCGGCCTCGAGTCCCGCTGCGGCGCGCATCTCTTGGCCTCAAATGAACGCAGCCCCCCGTCGCACTCGACGAGGGGCCCGCCAACCAGCCCGGGGACGGGCGGCCGCACTCACTGCGACGTCATGCGTCGGACAGCGCGCTCACGCCGGGCAAGTCCTTGCCTTCCAACAGCTCCAAGGACGCGCCACCGCCCGTCGAGACGTGACTGACCGCGTCCTCGACACCGAATTTGGCGGCGGCCGTCGCCGTATCACCGCCGCCGATGATCGTCGTGGCTCCGCGCTGGGTCGCCTCGGCAACCGCGGCGGCCAGGGCTTTCGTCCCGCCGGCAAACTTGTCGAACTCGAAAACGCCGACCGGACCATTCCAGACGACGGTCTTGGCGCGCTGCACCGCCGCCACGAACACCTCCAGCGACTTTGCCCCGCAATCCAACCCCTCGAGGTCGTCGGCAATGCCCTGCTCATCCGTCGCGTAACCCGCGTTCGCGTCGGCGCTGAACGCATCAGCGGTCACGAAGTCCGTGGGCAGATGGATCTTCACGCCCCGTTGCTCGGCCTTGGCCATCAACCCCGCGACGATCTTCGCTCCGGCTTCGTCGTACAGGCTCTTGCCGATCGCCATACCCGACAGTTGCTTTTTGAACGTGTAGGCCATGCCGCCACCGATGATCATCTCGTCCACCCTGTCGAGCAGGTTCTCGATCAGCTGGATCTTGTCGGCAACCTTGGCCCCGCCGAGGATGGCGAGGAACGGACGGTCTGGATCGCTGAGCGCCTTGCCGAAGTACTCGAGCTCCTTCTGCAGAAGAAATCCAGCGGCCTTCTGTGGCAAGTCGACTCCCACCATGGACGAATGGGCGCGGTGAGCGGTACCGAACGCGTCGTTGACGTAGACGTCTCCCAGTTTGGTGAGCGACGCGCGGAATTTGGCAACCGCCTCGGGGCTCGCCCCCTTGCCTTCTTCCTCGGCGTGAAAGCGCAAATTCTCCAAGAGGATGACGTCGCCGGGTTTCGCAGCGGCGCAGGCGGCCTCCACGTCCGCCCCCACGCAATCGTCGAGGAACTTGACGGAACGGGACAACAGCTTCTCGAGCGTAGCCGCAACGGGACGCATCGAGTACTTCGCCTCGGGAGCCCCCTTCGGACGACCGAGGTGACTCATCAGCACGACGCTCGCTCCCTGATCCAACGCGTGTTTGATCGTCGGCAGCGCGGCGACGATGCGGGCGTCGTTGGTGATCGCTCCGTCTTGCATGGGCACGTTGAAATCAACGCGCATCAACACGCGCTTACCGGAAAGGGAAAGGTCTGAAATGCTGAGTTTCTTGAACGTCATGGATGGCCTCCGCAGAATCTGGGGCGGGGAGCAAACAAGTAATGGTCGAGCGCCACAAGGGTAGAAGTGCCGACGATTGGAATTTCCGCCGGAACGATCGGTCAAATCCTCGCACCACTGAAAGGTCGCCAGCGACGCGTTTCCCCTGCGAGTCAGCGAATCGTCCGTCCCATCTCAGCCCCGTCTCACCACCCGGACCGGCCTCGTCCGGCCATGCTGAGGGGATGAGCAGTGTCAGCCGACTGCTCCCAGCTCCCCTGCGACTATTCCCATGTCGCTGCAACCCCTCCAACGGACTGGCCGCGGCACGTGAGCGGCACGGCCGGAACACAGGCGCCGCGAGCAGGGGTTTCCTCGGCCGTTCGCGGTTGATGTGGCGAAAGGTAGGACGATGTATTCCGCGCCCGGCCAACAACACCCATCGACACCCTTGCCACCGACGCTGGGTGCGGTATGTTCACCCAGGGCCTTCTGGTCCCCCCTCCTGTTCATAAATCCCTGTATTCCTCGATAGCAGAGTTTGCAGAAGAAGTCGGTTTTCTCTTGGGAATCGGCGGCACAGCACAGCGGCTTGGGATCCCTCCCCCAAGCCGCTGTGCGCTATTTGAGAGACGGCTTCGCAGGGGTTGAAACGGCGATGCTGCGTGTTATTCGAGGCGAGGTGAAACCGCGCCGAGCCCAAGTGGCAGTCACTGTCGTGCTGTGCTTGTCGTGCAACTCGGAAAAGAAGGAAAGCAACGCGTGTCTCGACGCTCGTCGTAGCAGCCACGAAGCGTTGGCAGCGGGGAATGTCGAAGCAGCGAGTTCGGCGCTCGAACTCGCTCGAACGGAATGTACCCAGGCGTCCGACTACGACATCGACCGCTTGCAGCGCGCAGTGGAGCGCGAGCAACGACATCAATCGCGCGCCTCCGAGTTGGCACGACAGGCAAACGCCAAAACCAACCCACTGACCACATTCATGGACTGGGTCAGTTCGCACCGAGAGAGTGGCTCTCGCATCGGTGGACAAACCGAGTGTGAGCCCCGCGAAAGCCCCCGCTTTGGACTGTGTACGACTCGCGTTGCGCAGCCGCAGGCTGCGCCCTTCGAGCTGCACTACTGGCAAACGGATCCCAACGACGCCTATCGCTTCGCATGGCGAATCGCTGCAAGCGTCACCTGCGACGACACGGGGGGCAACCGCCTGTTGCGCAAGTGGACCAAAGACGGTGCGCAGTACGACCTGTGCGAGTTGACCGATCACGGATTTCTGGGACTGCGCGCCCTGGTCGTTCGGCGCGAAGGAGAGACGCAGGTAGATATCTATTCTCCTCGCTACCCGCAGAAGGATCCGACCTTCGCCGCCGAGCTGTGAGCTGATGAGCTCTGAGCCGATGCGTATCGTCAAACCGATGGCCCAGGAACGCGACCGACGGATTGCCCGCGTCTTGTGGATCGTACTGGCGCTCAACTGGCTCGTCGCGGCAGCGAAGCTCTTCGTCGGGTGGCGTACGGGCGCTTTGTCGCTACTCACCGACGGCCTGCACTCGGTATTGGACGGTGCGTCGAACGTCGTCGGGTTGATCGGGATCTCGATCGCCTCTCGCCCCCCGGATCGTCAACACCCGTACGGGCACCGACGCTTCGAGACGATGGCAGCGGTCATCATCGGTTTGTTGATCGGCGCTGGGTTTCTGGAGATCATCAGCCAACTGCACGCCGGTGTCAGCGGCGAGCGCGCCGCTGCGAACGTGAGCTGGGGAGCCGCAGCAGTGGTGATCGTGACGGTGGTCAGCAACGCTTTCATCAGCGCCTACGAAAGTCGGCAGGCGAGGCTGCTGCGCAGTGCTTTGCTCGAAGCCGACTCGAAACACACCGCAAGTGACGCCCTGGCAGCGATCGCCGTGCTCGCCGGTTTTGCAGGTTGCGCCCTGGGCTGGCCCGATGCCGACCTGGTCGCCGCCGCGATCGTGTCGGTGTTCATCGCGCACACCGCCTGGTCGATCTTGCGCGCCAACATCGCCGTCCTCGCCGACGAAGCGTGCCTGAGTCCGGAGGAGGTACACGCGACGGTCGTGGGCGTCGCCGGAGTGCGGGGCGCCCACAAGATCCGCTCTCGAGGCGACCCAGACCACGTGCACCTCGATCTGCACCTACACCTGGACCCCAACATGCCACTGCACGAGGCGCATGCACTGTCCCATGTCGTGGCGGCTGAGCTTCGCCGCCAGTTCCCGCAGTTGTCGGACGTGGTCGTGCACACCGAGCCCGCCGACGGCCGCGAAAAGGACCGAAGCAAGTTGGTCCCCGGGGGCTGAGGGCGACTCGATCAACTCAGACGGCCAGTCGCGTCAATTGCACCTGCAGTTGCTGACGCGCCCGCTCGTCCAAGTACGGCGGTTCCTTCGGCGTTTCCCGAACCAATTGGTCGAGTGCCAACGCGTTGCGTGGACCGAGCACTGCGGAGGCGACGCGTTCTTTCTGCAGGACGAACGCGACGGCGGCCGCCCGCATCGACGGCATGCTGTTGCCCGTGTTGAGCACACGCAGCGCCTTGAGCTGGTGAATGCGGCGTCGCAACTGATCCGCCGTCCAACGCTTCGAACGATGGTCCTCGGGAGGGAATGTCTTGTCCGAAGGCCACATCCCCGCAAGCAGACCATGAGCAAGCACCGAACGCGCCAAGACCGCGATGTTGCGCTCGGTCAGGTCGCGTTCCATCAGGTCGTAGTCGGAAGCGGAAAACACGTTGAGCACGAGCTCGATGACGTACGGCACGAAGGGTTTCGACAGCGCCGCGCCGACGACCTCCTTGGAGCCGGCACTGATCCCCCAGGCGCGCAGGTGCCCATCGTCCACCTGGCTCTGCAGCCACTCGATGGCTTCTCCGTTTGCGATGGCCGCCACGCTCGGGTTGTGCAGCAACACCACGTCGAGTTTGTCGCGCTTCAAGCGCTCCCGACTGCGTTCCAACGCCGTCTTCAGGTACTCCACGTCGAACCGCTTGCGCTTCGGCTTGGTCTGCAGGTCAGTGCCAATCTTGGTTACCACGTAGGTGTCCTCCGTGCCCGCCAAGCGCTCGCCGAGCTTCGTCTCCATCTTGCCTGCGCCGTAGACGTCCGCCGTCTCGAACAGGTTGATGCCGTAGTCCAGCGCGCGTTCAATCACCTCGTCTTGGTCGCTCTCGGTTACTGGCCCGTACGCGTCACCTGAAAGGCCCCAGGTCCCCAGGGCAAGCTCGGAAACGTTCAACCCGCTTCGGCCCAACACTCGCTGTCGCATGACCTCGCTATAGCAGAGCGGGCCCCAATTGAGTGACGATGATCCGAGGATCTGCCCGACGAAACGTCCCCGAATCCCCCGTTGAGCGGCAATCACGTTGATTGCCGCGACAAATCAACAACCTAGAGCACCGAGCTGCGAGCAAGAGTGCCCGAACGCGGCCCCGAAGAACGCCCTCACCCCCGCTGGGGCGATTTTTCGAGACATTTCCGTGCACAGGCAAGCTGATCGGTGCTCCAGCTGCTCCAGTCGAGAAATCTTGCGCCGGCCGCGCAGCGCGCTCGAGTAGCGGTCTGGCCGTCCGACGCCAGCGCGGTCCGTTCAAAGCTGACGGACGTCGAAGATCACCCAACGAGAATTCGCATACACCTGGCTGAGCGAACGCAGCCGGGCGTGCGGGCCGCGGCGAACGAGCACGTACTCGAAGCCATACTTGGTCTTGAGGCTCCGAACCCGATTCACGTCCAACTGAGAGTATCCCACCAGATCACGACCGCTGCGAACGGGGCGCCCCACGACGTCTTGCACGCGGTGATACCACTCGATGACCTCGTCGGGCAGCATGGGAGTGGCCTTCCAATCGACGACGATGGCGCGCTGAGAAATGTAGCGGAACGCTTCGTGACCGGGCGGACTGAGAAAGCGCGCGTCCCGGGAAGTGTTGGCAGCCACCCACTCGTACAGCTGTCTGTCGTGAGCGCCCATCTGGTGCAGCAGGTTGGAGCTACGCTCCAGGTCCTTCAACCGCGGCCAGGCCGCCCAAGCGAAAACACCGCTGCAACCGAGCAACGCTGCCACAGCCAAGCCCGTTCGGACGGTGGTGAGCAGGCCACGTCGCCCGCTACGCCCCCAGCGATGGTCCACGGCGAAGCGCACCCCCCCGAGGAGCACCCCCAAGCCGAGCGTGAGTGACAACACCTCGGCCAGCCCCTCGTTACCCGCAAGGCCCGCCGCCGTGACCAACCCGCACACGCTGACCAACAACAGACACAGATCGCGCAAGGACCACCGGCGCCAATGCGCTGGACGCCACATCACGTGAACCAGACCCAAGCAGAACAGCCCCTGCCCCACCAGGTCCACGAAGGGCGCGATACGCCAAACGAAGAGCTGCGCCACGCGGGCGACGTACTCCCACGTGGTGAACACCGAGCCCGCCCACACTACGGCCGCCGTAGCCAGAGTCCACACAATCAAACGACGTAGCGCTTCGGTCTTGGGCAACACCTGACTGCTGACCACCCCCAACACGAGCCAACAGCTGAACGGTAGGAAATCGCGAGAAAACGACCGCGGGTAGTAGTGATGCGGCGATCGGATCTCGAACAGAATTCGCTGAGCCTCAGCGGCGTGGTCTGAAGCCACCGTTGCCAACATCGGTGCGACGAGCAAAGCCAACGCGACCACCGAAGGGCCAAACTGAAACACCATTCTGAGCGCGAGCAGGCGGAGCTTCGCACGGTCCAAACCGCCGCGCAGTGCCCACCCCGCCAGCACCAAATGGGCCAATCCGAACGCCGCCAAGTCCAGGACCAGGTAATTGGCGTGAAACAACCCAGCCAGGCCGAGCATGGTCCCGCTAATCAGCCAGCGCTCGGCGACGAATGCCGCAATCGCGAACAGCAGCCCCCAAGTTCCCATCGTCGATGGCTGGAACGCCTCGTTGAACAGGTAGCTCGTGCCGACGGACAGCGCATGCGTGCAAGTGATGAGCGAAAACGTCAGCACGAAGGCCACGAGCGCGGTCCAGCGGTGGCGAACCAAGCGATGGCACACGGCCAGCCACGCCAGACTCGAGCTGACGATCACGACCATCTGCAACGCCGCAATCGCCCACCCCGACGGAAACCACTTCAGTAGTGGCGTCACCAGCACGGTGATTGCCGGGTGATAGTGGGTTACTTCGGTCGCGTACCAATCACGCGCCAGCGTCGTCGGATCGAGCTGCCGCAGCGCCGACAGGAAGTAGACGAACTGGTTGTCGAGGGGATAGTTCAGGCCGAACGTCAGCGCGAAGGCTGCCGCACACAGCGCCGCAACCAACCAAGGCCAGGCGCTGGAAGCGATTCTGAGAACGGACGATCGAGCCAACGAGCACGCCACTAGCACAAATCCTCGGGTCATCGCCCGCCTTGACACCCCATGCCGGCCAGCGGACACTGGCCGCTCCACTTCCGACTTGGCCCTCGGACCCGGGCCCGCCCTCGTTCGACCTCACCATCGCGTCAATGCCCGGCGATCCCGCACGCGCTTCAGTACCGTCCCCGATCGACGATCCGCCTCGCAGCGTCGCGCCCGCCCCCGAACTGAGCGTCGTCCTACCATTCTACGACGAGCAAGAACTGGCGAGCCAAACACTCGCCGCGGTCAAGCTGGAGCTCGACAAGACGGGCGCGAGCTACGAGTTGGTCTGTGTCGACGACGGCTCGTCCGACGAAACCCTCGCACAACTGCAGCGAGCGAGCTTGGCAGACGCGAGGATCCGAGTGACGGCGTTGACGCGAAACTTCGGCAAGGAAGCCGCGATGGCCGCCGGTTTGGACGCGGCGCGGGGCCGGGCCGTCGTGGTGATGGACTCCGATCTCCAGCACCCACCGGAGCTGTTGCCTGCTTTGGTCGGCCAATGGCGAGCCGGCTACGAAATCGTCAACGCAGTCAAACAAAGCCGTGGCGATGAGAGCATCGCCTACCGTCTCCTCGCAGCCCTATTCAACCAATTGATGGGCGGTGTGGCCGGCGCGACATTTCGCGGAGCCAGCGACTACAAGTTGCTCGACCGCTGCGCGGTGGACGCGCTTCGGCAGCTGCCGGAGCGGACGCGATTCTTCCGCGGACTGGTGACTTGGGTGGGCTTTCGAACGACCGACGTACCGTTCGCCGTCGCCCCGCGCGCTGCGGGGCGGAGCAAATGGTCGACCCGAGCTCTGTTTCGGTACTCGTTGCGCAACCTGTTGGCGTTCAGCGCGTTCCCGCTGCGGTTGGTCGCCACGAGCGGAGCGTTCACGCTCTTGTTTTCGGGCGGCCTCGGGGTTTGGACCTTGTATCGCTACCTCCGCGGCGACGCATTGACCGGTTTCACGACCGTAATCCTCTTGCAGCTAATCCTCGGAGGCCTGCTGTTGTCGGGAATAGGAGTGATCGCCCTGTATCTCGGTGCCATCTACGAAGAACTCAAGGCCCGCCCCGCCTACATCGTCCGCCGCGACGAATCGCGGTGAACCTCCGTTCTCAGAGTCCACGACCACGACTCTTCTTCGGAAATCCGGGACGCAGGCGTCACCCTGCCGTCGCTCAGGTGCTGACGACGAGCGATTCTTGCGTGCGTTTGCGCATCAGTTCGCCGTGCGGAAACGAATCTCAGCGCACCGGCAAGACAGTCACCGACATCGCCCACACCGCAAAGGTCGTTGCGTCGCCCGAAGACCGGGTCGCGCGCCCGTTGCCCTGACAAGCCTCAATTGCTATGGTCGCGAACAAGCATGACGAAGGGGTCTCTGCGCGTCGCGTTCGAAACCGCCCGGCTCCGCCTCGCAGAGATACGGAGTGACGGCCAGCAGGCCCGTGTGACCGCATACCGCGCAGCGTGCAAGCAGAGCGCGAGGACCCTGGACGTGGCGCGAGTGTCCGTGTGGTTCCTGACGCCAGCGGCAGACGCCATTCAATGCGCGTTGGCGTACGACAAGCAGACGGACTCGTTCACGTCGGGCGGTGAAATTGCGAGAAGGAGCTGCCCGGCCTATTTCGAAGCGATTCTGTCACGTCGAGTCGTCGCTGCGACCCATGCGCTCGTGGACGAAACGACGTCGCAGCTCGAGAGTTACCTGCGCCAGACCGGTGTGAGCTCGTTGCTGGACGCACCGATTTTCCGCGATGGATCCGTGATTGGAGTGGTGTGCCACGAGCACCAGGGCCAGCCGAGAGAGTGGACGGAACGCGAGGCAGACTTCGCTAGCGCCGTTGCTGATCTCTTGACGATCCTGTTGCAGCAGGCGGAGCGGGCAGACCTGCGCGCCGCCGTCGATGCGCAACGACAAATGCAGTCCGAGCACCACAAGATGGAAGCCCTACTGCGGCTTGGCCGCGTCGTCGTCCACGACCTGAGCAACGTGCTGACGATCGCGGCGCTACGCGCCGAAGAATTGGATTCGATGGTGCCGGGGCGACCTGACGAAGAGAGCGTCGCGGACGTAATCGCTTACGGCACGCGCCTGCTCCAGCAATTGCGCGACTTTTGCGACAACCGCTCACCTCAGGGCGAAGTCAGTGTGACCTCAGCGCTGCAAGAAATGGTCTCTTCGCTGCGCAACTTACTCGGCCGCACGATCGAGTTCGACCTCCAATCGGACGTGGGCGATCAGCAACTCCCAATCGCACCGGTCGAGTTCGAACAACTGATCCTCAATCTGTGTATGAACGCGCGCGACGCGATCCGGGGCAGCGGCAAGGTGGCCGTGAGGGCCTTTTCACAAGACGGCGACGTCGTGATTGAGGTGACCGACACGGGCTGCGGCATGGACGAAGCGACCCAAGAGCGACTGTTCGAGCCTTACTACTCGACGAAGAGCGGGCACAGTGGCGTCGGGCTCTCGGCGGTGTACGGCATCGTGGACCGTGCCAACGGCCGTATCGACGTACATAGCACGCCGGGCAAAGGCTCCACGTTCAGAATCGAACTTCCGCTGGCACCACCGAAGTCGGATTTCGATCAACCCTGGAGCTTCTGATTGCCACGCCTGTGAGCCCGCGCGAACGGTGTCAGCTCGCGGTTCGTTCCAGAGACGACGAGATACGTCCGCCCTCGGGAACGAAGGTCTTCATGGTCGGACTCTGTACGCCACGACCCGGATGAGGGTGCGCCGCCCACCAACGCTCCGCGTCCTGCGCCGTCCATGGTGGGCACTCTTCCATCGCGTGACGCAAACGTTCGGAAAGCGCCTGCATGCTGCGCGGACGGCCTTGTGGCTCGCGACTGAGGCACGCCACAATCACACTCGCCAGAGCCGGGGGGACGTCGGCTGGAACCTGAGGGTCACGAGTGAGGGCCAGGGTCAGAGCTTCGGCAACTGACTTCGCCTGCGAGAACGGACCGTGACCCGCCACCAGGTAGAATGCCACCGCGCCCAACGAGAAGATGTCCGAGACTTCAGACGCTGGTCGTCCAGCGATGACCTCCGGTGCCAAATAGCCGGGTGTTCCGGCGAACCCAGCAGACACACTCGCCGCAACGTCGCTCGGCGCAACCTGTGGCTTCGCCAAGCCGAAGTCGAGCACCTTTAGAAAATCCCGAACGCCCCCGCGTTCGGTGACCATCAAGTTGCTGGGTTTGATGTCGCGATGAATGAGACCGCGCTGGTGGGCTTCGGCGAGCGCTCCGCAAGCCTGCAGCAACAGGCGGATCGCCCGACCAGCGGGAACGGGGCCGTGCATTTGAACGAGCTCCTCCAAGTCGTAGCCGTCGATGAACTCCATCGCGTAGTAGAAGGTTCCATTCTCGCCCCGCCCGAAATCGTAAACCATGACGGTGTTGGGGTGCGTCAGCGAGCTGGTCAGCAGCACCTCCTTCTCGAAGATCGACGCCGCCTGCTCGGCATTGGCGATCTTGATCGCAGTGGGCCGACGCATCAGCGCGTGCCGCGCGCGGTAAATGGTTCCCATACCGCCGCTGGCGATACGCGACTCGACCTGATACTGCCCCAGGCGCTGTGCCTTGCGGAGTAGCCGACTAGCGCGACTGCGCGCGTCGAGATAACCGGCTGTCACCCAAACCCCCGCGGCAGAAAAGAGAAACGCCAACAGCGGAAGCCAGCCGCCGCGGGGTTCGGTCGAGTAGACCACCAGACGGTACGTGCGATCGACGAAGGGAATGTCGGCGGAGTGCTGACGTGCCTCACTCGGCGGCGAGCCACTGCGATGGATCAATCTCGCTTCTTCACGCGCGGACGGATCCCACAGCTCGAAGACGATCCCCTGCGTGTGCTCGCCGCCAACCATGCTCAGAACGAGTGGATTGAGGCGAAACAGTGCCACGGCCACGCCACGAGAAAACGCGGGAACCCCCGCGTCACGCGGCACCCAATGGGCCGCAGTGACGGGTGCGTATGCCGCAACGCTCAACACGTCCGGTGGGTCTTCCACCAACGCGAAGCGGTCCGACAGGGTGATCTGCCCGGTCTGCAGAGCCCGCTCCACGAATGCCAGTCGCCGTGGGTCGAACGCCAGGTCCAGCCCACTCACCGGCGGGACCACCGGGTACATCAGCGTGAGCGGGACGTGGAAGTCGCGAGCCACGGCAGCCACCATGTCTCCTGCCCGTGTCGGCTCCGTAATCCGGAATGCAGGCTGTTCGTTACCCACGAACTTCTCGAACGTGGCGCGTTCGGCGGAGTCGACGAGAGGGAACCACTCCAGGCCGGCGATTTCGGGATGCCTGTCGATGGCGGGCTTGCAGAACGTCTGAAACTGCTGTGATGACAGGCCCATTTCGCGAGGGATCTGTAGATACGCGCTGATGGAGAACAACGATTCGACGGGCGTGGCCAGCCCGGTTCGCAGAGTCGATGCCAGCTCGTTGGTGCGGCGCTCGACGTCGGCGGTGACACGCTCGTCATCCCAGGCGTAGACGGCTCCCGCCGCGACAGTGCCGACGACCACTCCACCGAGCGCAACCAGGACGGCGCGTCGCTTGCGTGTGGAGCCCCTCCGCTGCAGCCATCCCATCGTCATGGGTATCATGCGCCAGCGGTGCCTGGACTGTCGAGTGCGCCGTTCCGTGAAACGCGAGTCCCCCCTCACCGGCAACTAGCAGCCGGGAAGTAGCCGCTGCCGCGCGAGTTTCCTCAGGGTGAAGGCGCCGAGGTGTATAAGCAGGCCATGCTGACCGCACGCAGCCTCGGAAAGACTTACACGGTAGCCGACAAACCGCCGGGAGTCGCCGCCACCGTGCGCCACTTCTTTCGACGTCAAACCCGTGAAATCGCGGCCGTTTCTTCGGTAGATTTCGAAGTGCGAAGTGGAGAATTCGTCGGGTTCGTCGGTGCCAACGGGGCGGGCAAGACGACGACGCTCAAGATGTTGTCCGGACTGATCCGACCGACGAGCGGCAGTGTGCGCGTGGCGGGGCGCGATCCGTTTCGACGCGAGCACGAACTGTTGCGGCAAATCACCCTGGTAATGGGACAGAAACAACAGCTGATCTGGGACCTGCCGGCACTGGACAGCCTACGCATCAACGCCGCCGTCTACGACTTGAATCGAGCTGAGGCGAAACGCCGCATCTCCGACTTGGCCGAAATGCTGGATGTTGGTTCCTTGCTGACCCAACCGGTGCGGAAGCTATCGCTCGGAGAGCGCATGAAGTGCGAGTTGCTCGCGGCACTGCTTCACCACCCCAAGGTGTTGTTCCTCGACGAGCCCACTTTGGGCCTGGACATCAATGCCCAGGAGTCCATCCGCAAGTTCCTCGCCGAATACAACCGGCGTTTCTCAGCTACCGTACTGCTCACGAGCCATTACATGGCAGACATCACGGCACTGTGTGAACGGGTGATGGTGATCCACGGCGGCCGTATGATCTTCGACGGTGAGCTCGATCAGTTGACGGAACGCCTCAGCCCTTTGCGAGAGATCGAGGTCCACCTCGGCACGCCGCTGGACCGTGAGCAACTTGCAGACTTCGGCGAAGTGCTGGCGTGCGACGGTCCAAAGGTGACCCTGGCGGTGGAACGCGGCCACCTGAGGCAGGCCGTGGCTGCGCTGTTTCGCGAATTGGACCCGATCGATCTCACGGTTCGACAGCCCGCAATCGAGAGTGTGCTCGGACCGTTGCTCAGCGGAGAAGCCGCCCTCCACGCGAACCAGGGAGACGGGGCGTGAGCTGGCCGCGAAAATTCGGAGCTCAGCTCGCCACCGCGTTCGCGCTCACGACGACGTACCGCGCGGAAATGGTGTTGTGGGCATTGTCGGGGACACTTCCCATCATCTTGATGGGCGTGTGGGGGCAGGCAGCGGCGACGGGGAGTTTCGATTATACGTCCGTCGACGTCGTTCGCTACTTCGTGGGTGTGCTCCTGGTGCGGCAGCTCACGTTCGTTTGGGTCATCTGGGAGTTCGAGGATCACGTCGTGCGCGGGCTGCTCTCGCCGGGTCTGCTCAGGCCCATTGACCCCGCGTGGAATTACGTCGCCAATCACCTCGCGGAACGAATCGTCCGCCTTCCCATCGTACTCTTGCTGATTGGTCTGTGTTTCTGGCTTCATCCGGGTTCGTTCTTCATCCCGACTTGGCAGCAGGCGACGTTGGGGCTGCTGACCATCGCGCTCGTCTTTGCCTGTCGCTTTGCGATGCAGTTTCTGTTGGCGACCAGCTGCTTCTTCAACGAACGAGCTAGTAGCCTGGAATCGCTTTCGTTCATCTGCTACGCGTTCTTCTCCGGGATGCTCGCCCCCTTGGATCTGTACCCTCCGCTGGTCCAACAAGTGGCCTACTACACGCCCTTTCCGTACTTCGTCTTCGTCCCCGCCAGCTTGTTGGCAGGGCGGGAGGTCGACGTAGTGCACGCCTTGTTGGTGATCAGCGGCTGGACCATCGGGTTGATCGCAGTACAGCGCTGGGCTTGGCGAAAAGGCTTGGCCCACTACTCGGCAATGGGGGCTTGAGTGAACGCCATCGATGGTCCCCGCCGCGCTCAGCGCTCCGAGCTTCCAGGTGGTCTTGCACGCAGGCTCCGAACCCTAGTCCGCCTGCTTGGGCTTTTTTGGGGCACGTCGCTGGCAGCCGAGATGGAGTACCGAACCAACTTCGCTCTGGCGTTGTTGAGCAGCGCTCTGAATCTTTCGGCCAGCGTGTTCACGCTACGGCTGTTCTTCGATCATGGGTCGACGCTCGGCGGCTGGACGTGGCCCGAAGCGCTGGTCGTGATGGGCATGTTCACGTTGCTTTCCGGAGTGTCGTCGACCATCCTCCAGCCCAACCTCAACCGCCTGGTCGACCACGTGCGACAGGGCACGCTCGATTTCGTGCTGCTCAAGCCCGTCGACTCGCAATTCTGGCTCAGCACCCGGCGAGTCTCCCCGTGGGGCCTACCCGACGCCACGCTCGGTCTATCGCTCGTCACCTACGGCGCGCTGAGCGTTGGAGTCGACGCAGAATCGCTGGCAGCGCTCGGTCTGAGCCTGCTGTGCAGCGTTGCAATCCTGTACTCGCTGTGGTTTGCGATGGCGACTACGACAGTGTGGTTCGTGCAGATCTACAACGTCACGGAGGTGTTGCGCGCCATGCTCGATGCCGGTCGGTTCCCCATCGACGCCTTTCCACCTGGTGCGTATCGCTTCGTCTTCACCTTCGTCGTCCCGGTTGCGTTCATGACGAGCGTTCCGGCGCAGGTGTTGTTCGATCGGGGTGGCCTTCAAGCGTCAATCGGTGCCCCGATCATCGCCGTCGCCCTGTTGCTGGGAACACGCTGGTTCTTCCGCTTCGCCCTTCGCTACTACACGAGCGCGTCCAGCTGATGAAAGCGCGTGGCCCACGCAACGCCGGCGATGCAAGGCGAAGGTGCAGCGGTTCGGCGCCCCCTCGAGGTGGTGTCGAGCCCAGCTCGCCCCGCCTTCGCGACGCACCATCGACAATCCGTCGCTGCGCCGATACGCTGCGGGTCATGCCCTCAGCGACGCGAAGGGTGCTCGGCGCATCGACGGCCGCCCCCGCGTGGTGGTGCCTGATGATGCTCATGCACGCGTCCCCGTGCCTCGCCACCGACGAATCCTCGACGCTCGTCGACACAGACCGCCAATCCGCGCCGCTGCCATTCTCTGGTGCCCCACAGGTACGGCACGTTTCCCGTCGCGGCGTTCGCCCCGATCCCAATTGGATCGCGCCGCATCGCTTGCCGCGAAGGGCAGCAGACGTCGCACTGGGCATTCAGCTCGACCTGTTCCCGACCGTGGTCAGCGCAATCAACGGCAAGGTTGGATACGCCCCGCAAGTCTGGGCCGGGATCTCCGGCCTGCGGCTGCGCCTCGTGGGTGCACACCTGGAGCCTCCAGACACGTTTGCCTTCGACGAAAAGGTCATCGACCCCGACCTCACCGCCATCGCGTTCATCATCGACCGCACGTTTGGCCCCCGATTCGACGAGTTCTGGGTTTGCGGTGGTGTCGAAACGTGGCTTCAAGCGGTCGCCGCCAAAGACGGCAGTGGCGAAGCGAAGTGGGTGAGCGGGGTGTTCACGGTCGGCGCGGGCTACACCTGGCGCTTCGTCGACAACTTCTACCTCGACCCCTGGATAGGGCTGCATTGGGTGCTCAACCCACAGACGTTGCAAGTCGGCAGCACTGAGTATCGCCCGGCTCCGCTGGTTGCCAACGCCTCGGTGAAGGTTGGCTGGTTCTCGCTGATCGGCCGCTGAATCGCGAACGACGACCTACGCTGGCGCCACGCGCGCAGAATCGCCCTTTCAGAACAACAGCAACGCGGCAACGGTGGTCAGGATGGCGATCGCGGCAAGTCCACCGGCCAGCAACCAAGTGGGGTTGATGCCGCTTTGCGCAGGAGTCACGTCGGCGACCTGAGGTAGAGGCGTTCCCCGGCCACCTGACAGCAGATCTTTGACCTGTGCCTCGTTCATGGCGAACGTTCGCATCATTTCGCGAGAGCGGGGCATCGCCGCCGACGGCGGCCCCATGTCGGCAATGGGCTGGTTGGGCTGGCGCATGAAGTTGACGATGAACTTGCCGATCTGAACGACGTCTCCGTCTACCAGTTCACGCTCTTCGACTTTCTGTCCATTGACGAACACGCCGTTGGCGCTCTGCTCGTCTTTGAGAACGAACCGGTCATCGAGGAGAATCAGCGTGGCGTGGTGGCGTGAAACACCCACGTTGTCGATCACGACCTCGTTCGCGGGATCGCGTCCAATTCGAGTCGAGCGCCCCACGATGTGACGACTCACCTCACGTCCTTTCAGTGTCACCACCAGCTCCGCCATTGCCTGGAGCTTACGACTTTTCCTCCGGCGCGCACGTTGCACGCGCGCCAGCGCCAGCCCACGACGCCCCACTTCCGGAGGTTCCGACCTGCGCCCACCTACATCGCCGCACTCGTCCCAGCGTTCGCCCCCACGACCCGTCGAGAATCCAATCGGGCTCCTTGCCCATACCGAACAGCGCGATCTGGCACCCTGATCGTCGCGCGGCTCTACGCCGCAGTTCCTCTTCGAGTACTTCCTCGATGTGCGACCGCGCAATTTCCACCCCGGCAAAGCCGTCGTAGACTCCCGCGCCGGTGACGTCGGTAATCACGAGCCCACACGTTTTCGGCGCGTCGACGATGACGGCTCCGCAGCTCAGCTGTAGCTCGTAAGGCGAACGCGCATCCGACGGGGAAATCGTCGGAGCCGACGTCGGCGCAGGCTCGCCCAACACCAGCGGCTGCGCAGACGAGACCGGTACAAGAGACATCCGACGACGCCCGAGTGCTGACGCCAGCGGGCCGTGACTCCACTTCCCCGCCGGCATGGATCGTCGCAGGCACCTGCGAGGAGGTGCTGCAGCCAAGCAACAACACGCTGGCAATCCCAGAAGAGCGACTCCCACCTCACTGTGAACGGCGGGCGTGCACGGCTCGACTTCCCCCCCGCGGATGCCGTCAGACAACGCAGAGGCGAACGCCCAAACGCCACATTGAGACGCCGGCACACCACGGCATCGCACTAGCGCCGCGTCGCAACGGCGGCCAGCAGATTGCCGAAAGGCAGGTCCACCTCGCGCTCGACGCGCTCGAGGCGGTCAGCAACCCGCTTCGATCCCGCCGCGGCAAACGGTGCGAACGTGCAGTAGGTGCGGAGCACGTCCACGCTGAATCCTGCGCGTTCCAGGTGCTCACGGAGCATCGCGCGGTGAAAATGGGTCACGTGTTGCTCCGCGTCCATCTTGGCCGCCGAGCTGAAGCGATCCGCTGTCCATTCGACGAGCGGCCACAGCCCGCGGTAGTTTGGCGTGGTTATCAGTAACTTGCCGCCCGGGCGCAAAGTGGATCGCAACGAGCCGAGCAAAGACCGCACCTGCTCCGGATAGACGTGCTCGACAATCTCCAGGCAGCTGGCCTTGTCGAAGCTCGCCGGTTCGAGCGCCAATTCGTCGAGCAGGCCCAACCGGAATTCGAGGCCCTCACCGACGAACGTCGTCGAGGCGTACTCGATGGCGCTCGGATTCGCGTCCACTCCCACGACCCTGGCGCCCTTGCACGACATCGCATGGGAGAAAACCCCAGAGCCGCAGCCCACATCGAGCACCCGTTCCCCCGACGCGACCGGAAACAGCCAATCGAGCAAACGCACTTTCGCTTCGTGCCAGAAGCGCTGAACCGGGGGCCCCTCCGTCAACGCTCGGTGTTGGTAGGCTCCGTCGATGGCAATCGTGTCACCGGTGCGACGCGGAACTGTCTCAGTCATCGGCCCTGGTATAGCCTTCCAGATGAGCCGTAGTCCTGTGCAACCGTTCCGCAGGGCCGATTCGAGCGCCGCCGCCTCCCGAGCGTTCGCCACTCCCCGCACGCGAGACAGTCTCGAGCGCCGATCAGCTTGCCAGGGCACGGAATCGCCCCGAAAACTCGCCCCTGCGCGCGTGATGGCGTTTTTTGGGGCTACGTTCGGTCACGCTTGCTCGCTGTTCGGTGCTCTGGGTAGTTGATTTGTCGCGGCAATCAACATGATTGCCGCTCCTAGCCCAGCCTCGGCATGTATCGCCGGCAAACGCGGGTCATGGGGCTCGCGGCGCCACCCCTGACGGCCTCGCCCGTGGCCGAACACCGTCGATCGGTCGAGATCCCGAATTCGAACACGACCCACGCCAGGGTCGGCAATCCATCCGCCCGAGCGTTCGGAGCGTTTTCTTGTGATGACAAGGGCCGTGACGGCGTTATGAACAGGTGTGATGCGGTGCGTCCGAACACTACTCGTCGGCTTGCTTGCCGTCGCCTGCGCTCGAGCGCCGCGCGAAGGGCCGAAGCCGCCCCGACCCGCCGCGACAGGCGCAGCGACGATCTCCAGCGCTGTCGACCACGGCCCTGCCACGCGCCCAGCGGGTCCGATGACGACGCAACCGGCGGACGCCGGTGGGCCGCCGCCTCCGTCGAGTGAAGAACTGCTCCGACAAGCCCTCGTCGAAGGTCGCTACATCGACGCACGCACGCTGCTCGAAAGTCCAGACATGGACATCCCCGCCAGAGACTTGGTCACGGGGTACGTCGACCTGAAATTGGGTGCCGCTGATAGCGCGCTGACCCACCTGCGCGCCGCGAAGCGGCAGTTCGCCGATTTGAGCTCGCTCATCACGCCTTGGGAGCACGAGGCGCTGTTGAAGGGTTCAGATCTGGACGAGGCACTGGCGTTCGCCGAAAAGGCGCGCGACGCCGACGAGATCCTCCTGGTCGCGGGACGTTTGCTCGACGCCAAGCGCCTCCCCGAAGCCGACCGAATGGTACGCCGCGCGATGGCCTTCGCGGGCACGTCGCAGCGCAAACAAGCCGACGTTCGCGCCTTGCGGGCCCAGCTCGGGTTGGTCACCGACAAGCCATTCAATGCATTGCTGGATTGGCGCTGGCTCGCCCTGAACACTCCGCTGGCCGAAGCCGCTGAAGGTACGCCCGAACTGATCGCCCAGTATTTTCCCCAGACTCCGCTCAGAGCCGAGCAACGTTATCTACGAGCGACTCGCTTCGCGCAGGCAGGGCGAGTCGCGGAGACCGATCGCGAGCTCGAGGTCGTGTTGAAGGCTCCGTACTACAAGGTCAGCGAAGGCGACGCGCTACACTGGCAGGGCTGGGCTCGATACCGCGCGCGCGACTTCGAGGTTGCCTCCGAGTACTTGCGCGAAGCGGCGGAAAAGGGCAGCCATCAGGCCCTGCGCGACATGTACTACGCGGCCCGCGGCCTTTCGCGCGCCGGTCGAATCGAGGAAGCGATTGCGCTGTTCGAGAAAGTGTCGAAGCAAACGCCGAAGGGGCCGCTGACCCTCGCCGCACGCTTTCACATCGGTAGCGAATGGCTGGTATTGGGTGAATGGCAGAAGGCCGTCGATGCGCACAGCGCGTTCATGGACAACTACGCGCAGAGCGAGTACCACGAAGCCGCCCGACGCGAACGCGCCGTGGCCTGGTTCGCGTTGGGCCAGTTCGAGCGAGCGGCGTACTGGTTTCGCAAGCTGCGCGATGCCGATCCCCGAGGATCCGACGCGAGCCTGTACCAACTACTGGAAGCCGTGTGTTGGGAACATGCAGCCAAACTCGAGACCGCACAGGTCCTGTTGCGAGACTTGGCGCTCAACACTCCGCTGTCCTTCGCCGGCCACCAAAGCCGACTGCGCCTGGCCGCCGCGGGACAGCCCGTGCCACCTGTGGCCACTGCGACGCCGCCCGGCGAAGCGGTGTTGCCATTGCCCACACCCGTCACGGAGCTCAACGCCCTCGGACTGTACCAACTCGCCGAGGCGTCGATGCAGCAGCTCGAGTCTCAGTGGTTGGCTCAGACGACGACAGAGCGCGGCCGGATGCAATGCGATGGCTACGGCCAACTCGCTGCAGGGCGGCGGCGGTTTGTCATCGGTAGCCACTTGGCCAGCTCCACCGGCTTCTTCAACCGCCCCGGTGACGGCGAGGATTGGCTCTGGCGCTGCGTTTATCCCACGCCCTATTCGGACATCGTCGCGAGTCAGACCAAGCAATGGCGCGTGTCACCCGCTTTGGTCTACGCGGTCATGCGTCAAGAGAGTGGCTTTCACAGCACCATCGAGTCATCGGCCGAAGCGCGGGGCCTGATGCAGATCATCGGGCCCACCGCCGAGCGCATTGCGCAAGAGCTGAGAGAACGCGAGGCTGCCAATCACATGGATGTGCCCTACTACAACATCCGATTTGGCACGTTCTATCTCGCCAAGCTGCTCGACCTGTTCGAAGACAACCCAGCGCCCGCAATTGCGGCGTACAACGCAGGACCGGCAGCCGCGCTGCGCTGGCGCCACGCGACCAGTGACCTGCCGATCGAGTTCTTCGTCGCGCGTATCCCGTATCGCGAAACCCGTGGCTACGTGCAACGCGTGCTGGGCAACCTGTTCGTCTATCAGCGCCTGTATCCCCAGTTCGGCGAGCTTCAGATCCCTTTGACACTCGCGTCGTCCACCCAGGAGCCGGAAGAGCCGACCAATGGTGGGCGCGTCCCGTGGTCGCCGGAGCTGTACTGACTGCAAGCACTCGTCAAAGGTCGGTAGGCGGCAACCTCGACCAGCTCTTGAGCTCGATGCGCCCATCGGCGATCTCGACGTACGATCCGCCACGCACCCAGTTGCCGGAATTGATGTAACGCCGCCCTTCCCCCAAGCTGACGTCTTCGGGACGGTGCGTGTGTCCAAACACGACGACGTCGAAACCACGCCGCAGCAGCATGTCGGCGGCCTGATAGTAGACGCTGCGTTCGATCAGACTCTTGCTGCGCCATGCGCGAATGCGCTGCCAGAAGTTCTCCCACAGCGCCCACAGGCGATAGACGTCGGGGTAGATGCGCAACAGCGGACCGGCCAACTTCGTCAGAAACTCGTACACTCCCGGACTGCGTACGAACGACGGATCGTAAAGATGACCGTGCTCGATGCGGATTCGTTTACCGAACGCGGAGACGTTCAAGAACGGCGTGATCTCGATGCTCGACCAACTCTGCAAGAACTGTTCGAGCACGATGTCGTGATTGCCGACAACGTAGTAAACGCGCAGCCCAGCATCGATGTGCGAACGGATGCGGTTGAGTACGCCAACCGAATCGTGCGCAAGCGACGAGAAGCTCGCTTGCAAGATCTCGAAGCCGTCGCCATTGATGCAGACGTTGAAGCGGCCCTTGCGCGCGTAGTCGAAGAAAGCCCCCAAGGCGCGCCGCGCTTCGCTGTAGGGGTTGCCGACGTGCATGTCGGAAACGACGAGCAAGCGCTCTTCCCGCGTCTCAATCAACACTTGGCGCGCCTGCCCCTCGTCACGACTCACTCTCCTTGGCGACGTCCGGAACGTACATCATCATCGTACCGGCTGGGCCCGCGGCGTGCTCTGCGGCGGCTTCGGGGCCGTTCTTCTCCAACGTGTACAACAGGCGCGAATTGAGCGCCCGCACGCGACCGCTGAGGCGGTGAAGTAACTCGAACGCAAACGTCGGATCGCGTCGCAGCCGCACCAGCAACGCCCCGGTACTCATGACCAGCACCCGCGTTTTGCCAACTGCCTGAGCGCTCGCGTCGCGGGGCAAGCCTTCGAGCACACTCATCTCCCCGAAGAAGTTTCCCCGATCCAACAGCGCGAGATCGACCTTCCCCCGGCTGGAATTCTTGAAGATCCGCACCTGTCCGGCCTGGATCACGAACATCTCGCTGCTCGATTCCCCTTCGCTGCAGATGAGCTCCCCGTCGTCGTAGTCGCGCTCGAACTCCGCAGTGCTCTTCGCCTTTTTCGACACGGGGACACTCTAACCGCACGCGCAGGCCAACGTCGACCGCTTCAAGGCCCGCCCCAATCGAGCGACGGTACGAGCGGCGGGACCGCTTGCAGCGTCGCGACGTGCCGCGAGAAGCCTACATTGACCCACCCCAAGATTCTTTTTGCGTGGCCGCCTGTAAGCGAAGCGCTCGCTCCTCGTTGCCGGAACATCCCATTCAACGGAGACCCATCATGCAGCGCATCTCGAACTCGTTCCTCCTCTTGCTTCTGACCGTATTGCTCGGAACGGGGTGCGTCAGCCGCAAGCCCGACAGCCAAATTGCAACCCCTGGACCGGGCGATACCGAATGGCACGGCGCTGCCCAGACGGCCGAGCCCCCGCCGAGTCCCGCGAGCGAACCCGACGCTCCTGCGGCCGCTTCGCCGCCCCCTCGAGCGCGCATGGGTCGCGGTGCCCGCAAGGCTGCGCCCCACCGCGATTGGGGCGCGGACGCCATCGCCGAAGAAGGTACGTTGGACGACTCCTACTCCGACGGCCGAACCCCGATGTGGCGTCGACCCGGCCTTGCCACGGTCTGGGGTGAACAACGTGACAGCCACATCCGTGAGGTCAGCTTCACCCGAGGCAGCTACAGCCCTCAGTCGACGCTGAGCCTCCACTACGACGACGAAGCCGGTATTCGGGCGGCAACGGGACGCTCGACGGACCATGCCTACGACGCCGTGTTCCCGGTCATCGGCGGCGCATTGACGGTTGCCATCGTGGACGACGACGGTGACGCGCTACCCGGCTTGGTCGCAGGAGGGCAGCCTTACATCTTCGGCGACCACGGCGATCGTTACCAGATCCGCATTACGAACAACACGCCTGGACGCTTCGAGATCGTGGCCAGTGTCGATGGCCTGGACGTGATCGACGGCCAGGAGGGCTCGTTCACCAAGCGTGGATACATCGTCAACCCGTGGTCGACGCTGGATATCGACGGCTTTCGCGACAGCGCAGACAGCGTGCGTGCTTTCCGCTTCGGATCCGTCGAAGACTCCTACGCTGCCCGACGCGGCAAAGGCATGAACATCGGCGTGATTGGCGTTGCGCTGTTCGCAGAACGCGGCTTCTACTTCCCCCGCGACAGCGAAGTGGAGCGCCGACGACGCGCCGATCCGTTCCCCGGTCGTTTCGCCCCGCCGCCCCCCGGCAGCTGGTGAGCGGGACAGCCGCCCCCAGTGTCCCCGGCCGAGGCGAGGCATCTCCCTCCGGCTCGGATCGCTGGCCTCGAGCTTGGCTCAAGGTGTGGCGGGTTCGACTGGGTCCTGTGGCTCGGGCGGCGGCAGGCTGAGGATCCAATCGCGCACCATCTGGACCGCGACCTCGTCGACGACTTCGGTGCCGAGGGGCGGCATGGGCACTTCTTCGCCAGTGTCCGCGCCCATCTCGATGATCTCCGGGCTCGTCGAACGCAACGACACGCGACGCATCAGTTCGCTGTTGTCCGGATCTCCACCGACGACGCGGGTTCCGAACACCGAGCCCTGTCCGGACTCGGTCGCGTGATTGACGAGAGACTGATACGGCTCCGATTCCTCGAAACTGCTCAGGTGGTCGCTTTCGAGCCACAGGTGCAGGCTCGAAACGCGACTGTTCGTCGGGGCCTTGGCACGGTGGCAGTGTCCACAATTGGCGTGAAAGTAACCCAACAAGGCGCGTTGGGTTTCGTCGCCGGGAACGGTCAGGTCGGCGTCGATTGGTACGGACAGCAACCCCGCTTCCGCCAGCGTCGTCAAGGTCGCCCCCTCACCGTCGTGGGCGAGCTGTACGGCGCTGAAGCCAATGGGCTTCTCGGCGCGCATGTCGTGACACTTGCCGCACGCCTCTTGATTGGGAACGTCGTGAGTCGTCCCCTTGGCATCGCTCATGCCATCGGGCGCAGCCACGGCGTCCGTCTGCTCCTCGTTCCAAATGTACGCGAGCACGAGCCACCCTTCGAACCCTTCGTCAGCGCGTTCGGGCGGCAGCTTCTCCAGTAGGCGGGTCTCGACGCGCACGCCGTCTCGGACGAATTCCTTCCACAGCTTGGTACCGACCGGAAACTTCCACTCGTCGATCTTGGCTGTGTTGATCTGTTCACCCGGTGGGATGTAGACCCAACGGTGCTTTTCTGCACCGTCAGTCCACAGCTGGAACTGGGGAGCGTATGGCATGACGCCTTCAGCCAGCACGCCCGCTGGCGTATCCGAGTACAGGCCAGTCTGGCTGAGCAACTCGCGCTTGACGGGCTCGGGCGTGACCGGAGCTCCACCCGCACCGACCACCGTACCGCCACCACCACCCGTACCGCCCGAAGCGGGGCCGCCACCGGTTCCAGTGGGCACTACGGAAGCCCCTCCGGCGCCCTGAGGCGAAACGGTCGATCCGACGGTCGTGGTCACCGTCGGCTGCGACGCCACCCCGGTCGACGACGGCTCACTCGTGGATAGAGCCGAGGATGGGGAAGAACTGTCGGTTGCGCTCGGTCCGGTCGTGACCTCGCTCCCGCCGTCGCCGGTGCTGGAGTTTCCGCAGGCGACGACACCGAATGAAGCCGCACTGAGGGAAGCAACGAGCAGCCTGACGTGGGGAATGCGAGTGAACATGATTGGGTTGCGTGGTGTTCCGTCGAT